>CAZWJC010000127.1:0-17590 GCA_964634255.1 uncultured Verrucomicrobiota bacterium
GCATAGCCACCCCATCCCCCGTTGGTATTGGGCAAATAGATGGCCGTGTCCGTTCCGGCTCCCGGAATCCCAGCAACGGCATGTGTGACCTCTCCCAAGTTGGCGTCTCCCAGATAGAGACCCTGGCCCGCAGTGCCAAAACTCCCCAAGTTGGTGGCCCAATCGCTCGGCACCGGCGTGGTTTCATTCAAACGGTAATACATCACGGGATTCAAGGACATCACCGTGTTTGAGTAGTCCGCCCGTGCCGGGCGGGTGACACTGAGTGCAGTACAGGCAATCACGCCGCACAGCAGGGTTCTCCCGATAGCAATTCGTTTCATGGTTGGTTTGGTTAACAGATACTGACGCGCACAACACCCCGTCTCCCCACCCTCACTGCCCATCTCTCTGACTGCCAGCGAGAACACCACAGTTCTTCCACTCGACGTGCCGATGACGCGGCGCGCGAGTGGTGTGGCAGAGTGTCCATGCCTTGAATGCGAGCGTAGGAGTGACCGGCGTTTGGAGGAAGGGCTTTCTTTTGCCCGTTTCCGTAAAACCATTTCCCTTTTGCGCGAAGACGTTACGCCCGGGGCGTGGTTTGGGCTCGCACCCGCCAGGCGTTGGGCGTGCAACCGTATTCCTTGAGAAACCCCCCGCACAGTTTCGCCGCAGACCCGAAACCGCATTCGGCGGCAACCGCCTCGAGTTTCAGGTCCGTGTCACGCAACAATCGTGTGGCACATCCCAGCCGGGCGCGCCGGAGCTCCGCCCGCGGTGGCCGGCCTACCTGACGTTTGAATTCGGCCTCAAACGCCCGTTCCGACATGCCGGCAACGCGCGCGAGTTTCGCCAGCCGCAACGGTTCGCGGAAGTGCTCTCGCAAAAAGACCACGGCAGCTGTGATCCCGGGGGACTCGGTGACAAACGTGGCGGTGGAACGCCGCGCCATCACGCCTTCCGGAGCGACTTTTAAAGTCTTCGTAGGGGGTGTCGCCCCCTTCATTAGCCGATGGAGCAAGGCCGCCGCCTGATAACCCACGCCCTTGAAGTTCATGCTAACGGTTGAGAGGGGAATCGGCGAAAGACCTTGTTCGACCCAGTGGTTGTCGCAACCCAGAATGGCCACATCCTCCGGAACGCGCAGCCCGGCCAGGTCGCAGGCGGCCACCAGTTCCAGCGCCCGACGATCATCGTCCCCCATGACGGCTAGTGGCTTGGGCAGGAGTTCGAGCTTCTCCGCCAGCCAGTGATGGCGCTTTTCGCGCACAATGCCAAAGGCGTCCCGCTTCGGATAGGCCGCCGCCAGATCCAGCCAATGCACCTTCCGCCCGGTTCGCTCGATTTCGGAGGCAAAGCCAGCCTTTGCGTCCTGCGCATCACTCAGGTAGTACAGCGAGTAGAACGCAAAATACATGTGCCCCAGTTCGAGCAGGTGGCGGGCACCAGCCCTTCCGGCAGCAAAATAGTCCGGTTCCACGGCCGGGTAGGTCGCCGGCGATGCGGCAACCGTCATCCGGACCACGGGGCACGACTTCTGCGCGGCCAGCCAATCTCGAACGCGCTGGCTCTGAATGGTGGCCAGGATGCCCGCCGCCCCGACGGTGGGCGGAAAGCGGCCGTGAAGACGCATGTTCGCATCCAGTTCCCAACCCGCCTTGCGCGCGAATTCGACGATCCCCCCCAGCATCTCCTCCAAGTAGAAATCCGTCACGAATAGGACGCGGGGGCGTTCGCCACCTCCCGGCCTGCGCGTCGTCAGGCCCTTAATCCCGCTGCCGTTCTTATTCTCGCCTGCCATGCCCTGTGCTCCATATCCCGAAGAAACCAGTTACTCCAACTTCCCATGCCGAACTGCATTCCGAACCGTCACCAAGGTATGAAAGTCGGCGAGCCGACTCAAGGCGGACGGTCAACCGGGCGGTTTAGCGCGCAATGACGCGGTAGTAACGCTGAGGCTGACCGGCTCCGGTTGGGTCGTGTAGGTGCAGCAGTCCGTTCGTCCAGGTGAAGGCGTCTGGCAGCGCAAGCCAGTCCACCAGATTCGAGCTGGCCTCCATCCCGAAGTGTTTCCGGTCTTGCGGCGTGAGGGGAAGGCCATTCGCGGCGGCACACGAGAGCGCGAGCGTTCCGTCCGCAAGCCACTCCGGGGCAAACAGCTTGACCGGCGCCGTAGGCGTGAAGACGACTTCGTCCAGCCAGCCCGCGTCGGCCCCCTCATTGACCGAGTCATCTTTGGTGTAAGCCCAGCGCAGCACATGCGAGCCCGCGGGGACATGGTAAGTGAATTGTTGCCAGTCGGTTTCGCCCGAGATCCATGTGGCCCAATTCAGGTAGTCCATGGTGAACCAAAGCCGGTCTGCATTTTCCTCCGAGGAAGCCTTCCACCAAAACGTCAGCGTGCCCGGCCCGGTGACCGCCGCGTGCAATGTAGTCTGCTGGCTCGGGCCGATGTGACCGCTCTGCGCCGCCACGTCGCCGTCGTGCGTCTCGCGGTTCTGCGCAAACCACAGGGCATTGGTCGAGTCAGTGGTCCAGACGAGGTTCGTGACGTTCAGGGCGACGGCGAGGTTGGTGCTGAACGGGATCGTCACGATGGCGGCGGTGCTGACAGCTTCGCCCAAGGTGTTGGTGACGACGGCCTGGTACGTTCCCGCGTTGCGGCCTTGGATGTTGGTCAGCGTCAGGGAGGCGTTGGTCGCGCCGGGAATGGGCGTGCCGTCCAGTTGCCACTGGTAGCCCAGCGGCTGGACGCCCGCAGCCCGGGCATGCAGCCGGACGGTGGTGCCTTTCGTCACCGTTTGGCTGGCCGGCTGGATGGTGAAATGCGGCGAACCGTCGCCCACCAGCGCGGCGGCAAATTGGTCCCCGGCGGTGATCGCGAACACGTTGGGCGTGTCGCTTTGCACCCAGTTTGTGGTTGAGGTCCACATCACCACCAGACCATCAGCCCGGAGCGCCATGCCCTGGCCGCCCGCAGCAATTGCCACGACGTTGGACAAGGTCGGCGGGATGTTCGTGGGGTAGTTCAGGAGCCACGGGGTCGGTGTATACTCCCTGCGCGTTGAGGCAACGACCCGGCCGTTGGACTGCAAAAACAGGTTGTAGCCAGAACCGGCGGCCACTGCGATCACGTCAGAAGGAATGACCGGAACAAAGGTAACACCTGACTTCCCCCAATATGTGACCGTTCCATCACGTTTCAGTGCCATACTGTGGTCATCGCCTGCGGAAACGGCGATAACGTTGGAGAGGCTCAAAGGGACATTCGTCAGAAAGCTATAGTCGCCGAATGCAATGGTGCTTTCCTTTGCCCAGGCCGCGACACGTCCGTCCCTCTTCAAGGCCAAGCCGTGCGCGTAGCCTGCGTCGATGGCGACCACGTTGGAAAGTGCTGGTGGCACGTTTGTGGGCCCACTGCCCCAAGCCCTGACCGTGCCGTTGGATTGCAGCACGAGATTGAACGTCGGCCCCGCAGTAATCGCGACGGCGTTGCTCAACCCCGCCGGGATATTGGTCAAAGCCGTCGGGTATCCTCCGACGCCTGAAAGGTCTTTTACGGCAGTCCAAGCCACTAACGCTCCGTTGGATTTCAGGCCCAGCAAGTGATTGTAACCTGCTGACAGCGCGACAAGGTTGGTAAGTCCGGGCGGAATTCCTACAGGTGGGTAACGAGCCGATATAGCCGTCATGGGCCATACTGCTACTCGTGTCACAGACAACTGTGCGTTGCTGCTGAGGATCGCTCCGAAGTCATTATGGACAGATACGGCATACAAACCCGCTTGGTCTTCGCGCAACGAGGTGAGCGTGAGCGCGGCGTTTGTTTCGCCCGGGAGATCAATGCCGTCGAATCGCCATTGGTAACTCAACGGCAACGAACCACGGGCGCTGACCGAGAAGCTTGCCGAACCGCCCAGCGTGGCCCAAACATCACCGGGTTGCGTCAAGGTATATGGCCAGCTCTCTTGGACCGTAAGGCGGGCATTCGTGCTGGCCGTGACGCCATACACATTGCTCACAAGCAGCGAGTAATCGCCGTCGTCGCTGGACTGAACGTTGCTCAAGCTTAGCGAAGTCGTCGTGGCGCCCGAGATGGGTGACGCGTTGAACTGCCATTGGTAGCTCATGGGCTGCGTGCCAGTCGCCGTGGCCCAGAGCGTGATGTTGGTTCCCGCAACCACCGTTCGCCCGGCCGGCGGTTGGGTGATGACCGGCGGGCTAAACACGGTGAGTACTGCGCCTGAGCTTTGCACCACACCCAACGAGTTGCTGACCATCACGTCGTACGTGCCAGCGTCGCTGAACTGGGCATTGGAAATCGTCAAATCGGCGTTTGTGACGCCGAAGACACGTTCCGAACCCATCAGGGGCGAACCGTTGAGACGCCACTGGTAATCTAACGGCTCGAAGCCTCGCGCAAGCACACGCAGAACGAGGTTCGATTGATACAAGACGACGGCACCGGTCGGTTGCTCCAGGATTTCCGGCGGACCGTCACTCACCAACGCCAAGGCGTGCCCATGTCCCATGTCTATGGAGGTGACGTTCGAGAGGCCAGGCGGCACGTTCGTTATCTCTCCCCAAGAGACAACCGTGCCATCCGACTTGAGAGCGAGATTCTGGAAATAGCCGGCAGCAACGGCAGTGACGTTGGACAATCCCGCAGGAATGTTGGTCAGTCCAGTGCCCCCGAAACCCCATGCGACCACAGTGCCATCCACCTTAAGCGCGAGGTTGTGGTTGGCAGCGGCGGCAACCGCAACGACGTTGGACAAGCCCGCCGGGACGTTGGTCTTGCCAAAGGAATTGTCCCCCCAAGCCACCACGGCGCCGTTTGTTTTGAGAGCCAGGCTGTGACCGGAACTGGCCGCAATCGCAATCACGTCCGAGAGGCCGGCGGGGACGTTGGTCTGTCCGTAGTAATTCCACCCCCAAGCTACAACAGTCCCGTCGGTCATAAGCGCCAGGCTGTGGCTGTCACCCGCCGCGATGGCGCGGACGTCACCGGTCAGGCCAGGAGGAGGATTAGTCAGCCCATAATAGGCAGTGCCCCACGTGACCAGTGCGCCGTTCGTGCGTAGAGCCAGGCTGTGAATTCCTCCCGCGGCGATCGCAACGCAATCGGTCAGGCCCGGCGGCGGACTTGCCTGTCCATAACTGTTGTATCCCCATCCGACTACGGTTCCATCCGCTTTCAGGGCAAGGCCGTGTTGGGCGCCAGCCGCGATCGCTTTCACGCCATCCAAGCCATTAGGGAGGACGCATTGACCATAATCATTCGCTCCCCACACCGCCACCTTGCCACCCGCCCGGACCGTAGCTGCCGCGCCCAGTAGCGCGACGCCGCAGATCAGCGCGACACGACGATACACTCCCTGCCTGTGGTTTCTCATACGCCTCCATGAAAGTGATTCGTGGACATAGACCCCTGCGCTCTCTCGGTTGGAAAGCTTATATCGCGGGGCGCCGCCGGTCGTCCAGTGGATTCCCGCGAGCGCAGGCCCTCGGTTCCGTCAGTTGGTCGGCTTGGGGGACTTCTCCGAACCGCGAGCGTTACGGTGCAACTCGATCAGTTCACCGACGGCTTCATCGCTGGCCTTGAAACCTGCATCGCCACTCTGATTGACGCAGACGAGGATGGCAAAGTCGCGCTTCGGGGCCACCCAGACGTTGGCAAAGTTCATCGTGTTGTCACCGCCGTGATTCAAGGCGATGCCGCCAGCCCAGTCGCGCTCCACCACCAGCCAGCCCAGCGCGTATTCGCCGCCGAACGGAGGCGTATGGAGTTTTTGGTAGCTGGCAGCAGAGAGTAACGCTGGTTCACCGCGCGCACCGCGCAGTTGGTCTTGGACAAACTCCGCCCAATCCTGAATCGTGCAATGCACGCGGCCCGCCGGGCCCATCACGGGCGGGTTGTCCATCGCCGGGCCGTTCTCGGGCGTCGGCTCCCCGCCGGCGCGGTGTGGCCAGGGTTGGTCAATCTGACCGCGGGTGCCCGTGCCGCCGAAACCCGCACTGCCCATCTTCAGCGGCGTGAAGACTTCATCGCGCATCGCATCCTCCCATGTTTTGCTCGTGACGCGTTCGACCATCGCGCCGGCGATGATGTAGCCGAGGTTCGAGTATTCGTAGTGGCTGCCGGGTTTGTGCGCCGGTTTCCTGGCGAGTTCGTCCCGGACGGCGCGAAGCCGCAGTCGTTTTACGTCGTCGCCAAGGTAACGCCCGAGGTCCAGGTTTGGCCTCAGACCCGAGCGGTGTGAAAGCAAGTGCAACAGCGTCACGCCGTGCATGTCCGGATGAAACTTGTCGGCCAATTCGGGGAACACTTCCGCCACGGTCGTTTCCCACTTCAGGCGTCCTTGCTCGACGAGTTTCGCCACGAGCGTCGCGGTCATGGCTTTCGTGTCCGAGCCCAAATGCCAGAGATCGTCCCGCGTTGCCGGCACCTCCGTCCCGCGCTTGCGCACCCCGGCCACGCCGACGGTGGTCAGACCTTCGCTGGTAACCACCGCTGCGGAGATGGCGGGCACCTCGTGCTTTTGCCGGATGCTGACGAGCCGGTTGGTCACCTCCGCGTCTCCACAAGCGGGGCAAAGCTCCGATGCCTCTGACGACTTCGCCATCGGCTCCGCTTCGCGGTCTTTTGTCGCCGCCTCATACACGAGGAATATGAGGGTCGCCACCACCGCGCAACCCAGTGCGATCTGAAACACTGTGGCCCACCGAGAACTGCGGGAAACCCGCCGGCTTTCGCCGCCAGACGGCAGCTCGACGGAGACATCGCCGCCATCCAGACTGGCGAGCAACGACTGCAATTCGCGTCGGCGCGGTTCGAGTTCATTGCGCACGGTGGTTTGGTTTAGCCAATAGACGCCCCAAAGGACGAGTGTCTCCAAGGCAACGACGCCCCCCATGATCAGCCCGACCATCCAGCCGCCTTCCCGGGCCGACCAAGCGCATTGCGCGAAGAACGCTCCCATCGCCCCCCCCGGCGGCAGCAGATACCACCAGAACACATTCCGCAGCAGCCAGATTTGATGTTCCACCTGCGCCAGCGAAGCTTCCACACACGTCCGCAGCGGTTCGCCCGGCTTAGGCTGCCGCCGCCGCTGTCGAATTCGGTCCACGATCATGAACGCGGCAATCCACAGCAACGCCGGAATGCTTAGCCACCAGGTCCAAGGCAACTCGAACCTACCGCCCAGCCAGAACCACAGCGGCACCATCACGAGCGCGACGCCGATTTCCTGCGCGTCGCGCCAGAAGATCGTGGTCTCGAAACTCTTCTTGTTCCGCTGGACTTGTTGCAGCAACACGTCGGCGTGGATCGTCAATCGCCGGCCGGCCGTCTGCGACTGCCAAAGCTGCTGAAGTTCGTCAGGATTCATGCACCACCTCTTTCATCAAATCGGCCAGCGCTTTGCGCGCCCGGGTCAGTTTTACACCCACGTTGCTCTCGGAAACGCCGAGCACCTCTGCCATTTCGCGATAACTCAAGCCATCCAAATGCAGCATGACTAGGGCGGCGTCCACTCTCGGCAACGCATGGATTGCCGCGTAAAGTCGCGCAAGGACCTCTTCGTTTTCGAGCCGGGCACGCCGCTCGGCTTCGTCAGCCGGGATATCCTCGACTTCGAGCAACGGCGTGAAGCGCTGTCGCCGCCGGGCATCCGTGCGCCGCCAGGCCAGCGCGGTGTTGAGCGCCACGCGGTAGATCCACGTGGATTCTTTGGCGCGGCCCTCGAAGCGCGGCAGTGAGCACCACAACTGAAGCAGTATCTCCTGGGCGAGGTCCTCGCGGTCCTCGTCCGAGGTCGTGTAAGCGCGGGCCAGTCGCAGGATCAGCCCGCCATGGTCCCGGACCCACGACTCAAACACGCTTCTGAAATCCGCTTCTTGCATTCGCGAGCACCGTCGGTGCTCACATGGATTAGTGACTTGAGCTGGGTATTTATTACAGCCAAAACACGGGGCGCGCTCGCATACCCACCCAGCGATGTGCGCGAACGAGCTTGCGCTCCATCCCCACCGCGCGAAGACTAGGCCCGCCATGACCAGATTGATTCATTTTGTCCTGCTAACCCTAACGCTCGTGGGGCTCGCCGGCTGCGCCACCACTTCGCAGGATCGCCACGAACCGGATTCGCTCGCCACGGCGGAATCTCACTTCGCCAAGCTCGGCACGAACAAGGTCCACTACCTCACGGTGGGCCATGGCAGCAAGACGATCGTTTTTGTCCATTGCTGGGCAGGCAACAGCGGTTTCTGGCGGGAGCAAGTCCCTGCGCTCGCGGACAAGGCGCGCCTCCTCCTGATTGACCTGCCCGGCCACGGCCAGAGCGACAAGCCGCACACCGCCTACACCATGGACTTCTTCGCCAGTGCCGTGGTCGCTGTCTTGCGCGACGCACACGTCGAACGCGCCACCCTCGTGGGACACAGCATGGGCGTTCCTGTGATTTGCCGCGCCTACGCTCAAGCGCCGGACAAGGTGGCCGCGCTGGTGGCGGCGGACGGTTTCCTGCGCCGGCCGCAGATCACGCCCGAACAGGCGGCGCAGTTCATCGACCCGTTCCGCAAACCAGACTACCGCGAGCACGCGCGCAAGTTCATCAGCTCCATGTTTCCGATCCCGGGCACAGAGTCGCTCCGCAACCGGGTGGTGTCCGAAGTCCTCTCCACGCCGCAGCACGTTATGCTCGGCGCCATGGAAGGCATGTTCGGCGCGGGCCAGCCCGACTGGGATCCAAAGCGGGTCAGCGTCCCCGTCCTGGTGCTCAACGCCAAGGACCCGGTGTGGACGCCGCAATACGAGGAATATGCCCGCGCCCTCTCGCCGCAGACCGATTACCGCGTCATGGACGGCGTGGGCCACTGGCTCATGCTGGAGAAGCCGGCGGAGTTCAATGCCTTGCTCACGGATATGCTGCGGAAGTGCGAGTTGATTGCGAGATGAACTGTTGGCAGTTCTACCTTTGCGCGCCGTCCGCGGTCACTTCGGATTGCGGACGAATACGCCAGCCGATAGACCCAGCTCAATGCCTCAAGGAATCCTTGGGTGAACGCAGTGGAGCAACCGGCGCAGCAGGCGGCGCGTTTGTGCTTTTCGTCTTGAACGCCGAGCGCAACAACCAGTGCCGCTTCAAACCCTGCACCAAATCGTCCGCATGAATCACGGCGTCGGATACGGTCTTCAAGAGGTTTGTGTTGGCCTGGACCTGCTGGTTCAGGTTGCTGGTGATGCCAGTGAGGTTCTCCAGTGAGCGCGCCAGCTCGGCCGTGAGCACGCTCAGAGAGGCGTCTGCGTTCGTCAGCACAGTGTGGGCGTTGGTCAACGCGTTGCGCGCGCTGGCCAGTGAGCCCTCCAAATCGGTTTGCCCTTGCGCCGATAGCAACCACGCGCCCAGCGCGCCCTGCCCACGCAATTGAGCGCTCAGCGCGGTCAGATTGCTCACCGCCGGACGTGCGTCCACGGCCACGCTGTTGAGGTTCGAGGTCAGACCCGAGGTGTTGTTCAGCGCCAGCGCGATCTGGTTGGTTAGCGCCAAGAAACCCGGCAACGCCTTTTCCACCTGCCCGACAAGCCGTTCGAGTTGCTCCGTAACTGCGGGCGCCTCATCGGCGCGCATCCAGAACTTGTTGGTCCGGTTAAAATGCTCGTAGCGGCTCGCCTGGCTGTTCCAAACCGCCGTCATGTAATTCCGACGCTCCTGCGGGTTGAGGACGCGGACCCGCGTCCGGCCCAGCGCTTTCAACTGCGCCACCACTTGGGGCGTGAGTGCCGCCTTCTGGGCGTCCAGCAGAATATCCGGCCCTTTGGGATCGTAAATGTCCTCGGCCAACACCCATTTCTCCGGCGATGGCAGCCGACTGATTTCGTCCAGCGACACTTCCTGGAGGGGGTTGAACACGTAGGTGGCGCAGCCGCCCGTGCCTTTCGTGACCTCCAGCTCGCGTTTGCCAAGGAAATCCGCCGCCGTCACCCGCGCCCGCGAACCGTCGGTCCAGATGTAACCGTAGAACGGCGTCTTGATCTCGAACTCGACATACACGTTGTAAGGCGTGCCCGGGTCCTCGGCAGTGATACGCGTGATCTGGCCCACCTCGAAGCCCATAAGCTTCACCGGATCGCCCACCTTCAAACCGGTGGCGCGGTCCACATAGGTGAAATACGGCGCCTTGGTGACAAACCAGCCCTTGCGCTGCGCGGTGTGATAGACGTAGTAGCCGAAGCCAAACGCCAACAGGGCTGTGGCCAGCAAGACAAACCAACCCACCGCACGCTCCATGTGGCTGAGCCGCGTGCGCAACTGAGGCGTAAGGTCCTGCAAAGGCATGGTCACTCGGGGCGACACCAAGGGGGAAACGCCAGGTTGCCGGGGCTTCGCCGATTGCGTCGCGGTTTCATCGTGCGCAGACGATTTCAGATTCACGGGCCAGCGTCAATCCGGGGTAAATCCCACCTGTGCTTCCGGCAAGCCGTTTCGCGGAGCGTTTGCCAACTCTCACTGGTCTGCAATACTTGGCGTGCGATTGATCCAAATGCAGGCCGTGCAAAACACCATCACGAGCCGTCACTCAGCCTGGCGGCGACATCCCCCGCTCTTTTGGGCGAGTCTTACAGTGATGATGGCGTGGTTGGTCTGGCCCGAGTCTGCGGTCCTCGCCACGAACGCCCCGGCCAGCCCCCGGTTGATCGCTTCGGCAGAACCAGGCTGGCCGCAATTTCGCGGGCCGCGGCGGGACGGCATCTGCGATGAGCGCGGTTTGCTGCCGAAGTGGCCCGAAGGCGGGCCCAAGCTGCTTTGGTCCGCCACGAATCTGGGGCGCGGTTATTCCTCTCCGGTGATTGTCAATGACCGGCTTTTCATCACAGGAGACGTGGGTGAGGAGCTGCACGTTTTCGCACTGGACCTGACCGGGAAGGTGTTTTGGCACGCAACGAACGGTTTGGCCTGGCAGCATCCCTACCCCGGCGCTCGCGCCTCGGTCACTTACAGCGCCGGCCGCCTTTACCTGATGAACGCACATGGGCGGTTGGCCTGTTTCGAGGCCGACACCGGAACCGAGCGATGGGCGGTCAACTTGTTGGAGCGCTTTGGTGGTAAAAGCATCACTTGGGGACTCAGCGAATGCGTGGTCGTGGATGAGCAAACCGTTTATGCCACCGTCGGCGGACAGAAGGCCTTGCTGGTCGCGCTCGACAAACGGACCGGCCAGGTTCGCTGGCAGAGCGAGCCGTTGTCGGACACCGGAGGCGACCGCGCCCTGGAAAGCGCCAGCTACACCTCGCCGATCCTGGTGGAGTTTGCCGGGCGACGGCTGTTGCTCGGTTGTTCGCTACGACATCTGTTTTGTGCCGACGCAGCCACGGGCAGGATTCAGTGGGCGCAGCGCATTCCCACCACGCATTCGGTACTGGCGCTGATGCCCACGCTGGTGGGCAACGCCGTCTTTGTCACCGCCCCGCACGGCAAAGGCGGACGGTTGTTCGAGCTTGTCGCCCCGGAACAGCCTGGCGGCGCAGTGGGGGTAAAGGAACTTTGGAATACCCGGCTCGATACCTTGCAGGGATGCGTGGTCCACCTGGATGACCGAATCTACGGCTCGTTCTACGGACCGCGCAAAGGCTGGGCGGCCGTGGACGCGAAAACCGGCGCGGTGCTCTACGAGGCGACGGAGTTCACCAAGGGGGCCGCACTGGCGGCCGATGGTCACCTCTACGCACTGTGCGAGGATGGCTGGATGTTGCTGCTAAAACCCGGCGAAGCAGCCTTTGCCGTGAACGGACGGTTTCTCCTCGCCGAAGCGAAGGGGCGCGACGCCTGGGCGCATCCGGTGATTCACAAGGGCCGCCTCTACCTCCGCTACAACGAGCGGTTGGCTTGCTACGACATCCAGGCGCGATGAGCTGCGTGGGCGAACACTTGTCCTGGACGTCGTTTCGTTGAATGCTCCCGCCTGAACATGAATCCCGAATCCACACTTATGTTGGGCCGGCGACTCGGCTTGACGCCGAACTGGCTGCTGTTGGGCATGATGTTCGTCAACCTGCCGTGGCAAGTTTCCGGGGAGGGGCCAGGTTCGTCCGCAGCCTTGGCCCCGGCCCCGATCGTCGAGGTTGAGGAAGACGTTTACTCCTTTGCCGCCGCCAACAACGGTGCCGGGCCCATGTGGTGTCACGGTTCGACCTGCCTCGTGCGCTGCGGCGACGAGATTTTTGCCAGCGGCATCGAGACGCTGACCGAAGCGAAACCGCTAAACAACTGTCGGTGGCTGCTGTTTCGCCGTGCCGCCTCGGGTTGGGAAAAGGTGATGGCGGACCCGATCGGTCGAACGCGCGAACCGAGTCCGCTGGCAGCGTTCCCCGACGGCCGGTTGTTTCTCTCCGCCAATCCCACGCTGGTTACGAACCGCGAAACTTACGCCGGGCCGGCGAATCCGGAGATCCTGGAGTTTTCCACGAAGCAACCAAGCAAGTCACCCGGTCGCCTCCAGCCGGTCTGGGACGGCGAACCGCAGTTCACCGAGCATTCTTACCGGAGTTTCGCCGCTGACGGCCCGCGTCGGGAGTTGATTCTGTTTCAGAATATCGGTTACACGCATGCGGAGTGGGCGTTTTGCGGCCGCACCGGTCGCTGGTCGGGGCGCGGCAAACTCAAGTGGCCCTGGGGCGCAGACTACGCGAAGCCGCAGCCCATCCGCGTCTGTTATCCGAACGTGGCGCTCCAAGATCGCACCGTCCATTTCTGTGGCGTGAGCGACATTGTCGAGCCGAACCCAACGTGGCGCGCTTTCAAGAAGCAGCTCACCGGGCAGGAATGGGACTATGATTTCCGGCGACTCTTCTACACGTGCAGCACGAACATTGAGACGGGAGATTTCGCTCCGTGGCTTGAGGTGGCGAGCCGCGAGGCAACCGCCGGTTGGATCACGCCCGGTGATCTTTGGGTCGGGCCAGATGGCGCGGTGCACATCCTCTGGACTGAGCGGGCGCTCGACGAACGGTTGCGCGAGAAATTTTTCCCGAAGGCGAGACAAAGCCACGCCTTGAACTACGCCGCGGTGCGCCGAGGAAAGGTCGTGCGCCGCCAAACGCTGGCGCTTGCCGAGGAAGGCGGTCCGCAGGAAATTCCCGGACGCGGCCGGTTTCAAGCGACTCCGGATGGCCGGCTCTTCGTGTTCTACTTCGTCAGCGGTCGAGATGCAGCCGGGCAAGCTGTTTCGGAGAATCGGTTGCTGGAGGTGCGCATGGACGGATCACAGGCCGCGCCGGTCAAAGTCCCGTTGCAGCATCCGCTGAGCGACTTCTTCACCGCCACGCCGCGTGCCGGTTCGCCGCCCGCGACTACCCTGGATTTGCTCGGGCAACGGGTGGGCTCACCAGCCACCATCAGCTACGCACGCGTCCGGTTGCCTTGAGCCCGGCGGCGACCGCAACCGGTTACCTGAGGGTTCGTCTTCCTGAAATTCAGATTGCGGAATCGCGGCGGACCTGAAGACTGCATCGGTGCAGACTGCATTCCCGCAACACCTCCGGATCTGGCCTTTCGCGGCCAGCCTGGTTCTCTCTCTCCTGGTTCATGCCGCTCCGGCCGCTGAGTTGATTCCTAATGGCGGGTTCGAGGCGGGGTTCACCGGCTGGCGGCCGTTTTGGATGCGGGAGAGAAACGCTGGGGCCGCCACGTTGGATTCGGCAACATTCCACGGCGGCAAGACGGCGGCGTGCATTCAGCACCGCGGCGTGCAGGATTGGAGTCTCGAACCGGCGACGCGCATCAAAGTCCAGCCCGGCGATCTCTTCGAGCTGGAGACCTGGCTCAAGATAACCGGTGAGGGCAGCGCGGTGTTGTGCGTTTCCACGTGGGACGCCCAAGGGAAAGTCATCGCGTGGTCTTTTGCGGAGCGCAGTCTCGGCGAGGCGACAGATTGGCAGCAGATGCGGACGCGGTTCGTCGTGCCAGATCGCGTGGCGGAAATTCAGCCCCGGTTGATCGGCCACGGCCCGGCCACGGTGTGGGTGGACGACTTTGCGCTGACTCCGAAGGGCAGCGTGAAGACCACCGACCCCAGGCTGGTAAACAAGCCGCTCTCGCTCGACTCCCCGGCGCTGGCCGTCGTCGTCAATCCTTCGGACGGCACGTTTCAAGTGACGGACAAGAAGTCCGGGCGCACCTGGCATCAGCGAACGCTCTCTTCTGATCTGCTCGTGCAAAGGGCGGAGGCAACATCAGACCGAGTGACGCTGGGTTTACTTCACGCTGCCGGCGGACTGGAGTTCACGGCCACGCTGTGGTTGGCAGATCGAGAGTTGGCGGTGGAGTTGCGCGGCACCGGGGAAGTACATTCGCCTTTGAGGTATCCGCACCCGTTTGCCGGCGAGCCGGGCGATTACCTCGTCATCCCGATGAACGAGGGCATTTCGTATCCGGTCGAGGACGAGAGCATCGAGCTGCACCGGCTCATCGCTTACGGCGGTCACGGCATTTGCATGGCGTTCTTCGGCGCGACCGACGGTGCGCGGGGTTGGATGGGGATTCTGGAAACAGCGGATGACGCGGCCATCCGGTTGAACCGCGCCGATGGCCGACTGCTCATCTCGCCCGAGTGGGATTCGCAGAAACGCCAGTTCGGCTATACCCGAAAACTGCGATATGTGTTCTTCGAGCAGGGCGGGCACGTGGCTATGGCCAAGCGCTATCGGGCTTACGCGCAGCAGATCGGCCGGCTGAAAACGCTGGAGGAAAAGCGCAAGACCAATCCGAATGTGGACCTGCTCCTCGGCGCGGTAAACATCTGGTGCTGGGACCGCGACGCCGTCCCGCTCGTGCGCGAGATTCAGGCGGCGGGCATCGAGCGCATCCTGTGGAGTAACCAGCAAAGCCCAACGAACCTGGCGCGCTTGAACGAACTCGGCGTGCTGACCAGTCGGTATGACATCTACCAGGACGTGATGAACCCGGAGAACTTCCCGCGCCTGAGTTGGAAACATCCCGATTGGACCACGAAGGCCTGGCCCAGCGACATCATCACCAACGCGAACGGCCAGTTTCAAAAGGGCTGGGGCGTGGAAGCCAAGGACGGCGCTATGATTCCCTGCGGAGTGCTGTGCGATCGCCGCGCTGTCGACTACGCCCGCGAACGCATCCCGGCCGAGTTAGCCACGCATCCGTACCGCTGCCGGTTCATTGACACGACCACCGCCGCGCCCTGGCAAGAGTGTTACAGCCCGGCTCACCCCATGACGCGCACCGACAGCCGCGAGTGGAAGATGAAGCTCCTCGACTACGTCTCGCGCGATAACAAGCTTGTCACGGGTTGCGAGACTGGTCACGACGCCGCGGTGCCGTTTCTGCACTACTTCGAGGGCATGCTGAGCCTCGGTCCGTATCGCGTGCCCGACTCCGGGCGGCGCATGCAGGTGATTTGGACGAACGTGCCGGAGGCGGTGGCGAAGTTTCAGCTCGGCCACGCGTATCGCCTGCCGCTGTGGGAACTGGTCTATCACGATTGCGTGGTGGCGCAGTGGTATTGGGGCGACTATAACAACAAGCTGCCGGCGCTCTGGGACAAACGCGATCTGTTCAACGCGCTCTACGGCACGCCGCCCATGTTCATGTTAGACCGCCGGCTGTGGGAGCAAGACAAGCAGCGCTTCGTGCAAAGTTACCGCAATACCTGTCCGCTCGTGCGCAAGGTCGCCACTTCGGAGATGACCGACCACCGGTTTCTCACACCCGATCGGAGCGTGCAGCAAACCACCTTCGCCAACGGCGTGACCGTGACCGCGAACTTCGGCGAGCATTCCTTCCCGCTCGCGGACGGCACAACCGTCGCCGGGTTCGGGCTGAAGGTGACTGATCCGTAGCAATTGAGCACTGCACCCGAGGCGCGACCGACCCGCTGTGCAGCAGTGCCCGCCTTGAGGGTAGGCACGGATTTCGCAGTGGTCAGATAACGCGGCGCACTTCGTCCCAAGAGGCCCAGCGGCTCATCGTCCGCTTCCCCTGTTCCCAAACCCGATTCGATCCTCCACGCCGGTCCAGCCTTGACACGGACGAGCATCTGGCGGATTCGTGGCGGCGGCAACAGAAACCTTTTTGAACCTATGCGCACAAAAACCTGGCTCCATCTCTCGCTCATCGCTCTGACCGTTTTGGCTACAGCCACCCTACCAGGAAGCAGCCACGCTGCCGACGCAGCCAAGAAGATCAACGTCCTCCTGGTCACCGGTGACGACGTGACGCCGGCGCACAACTGGGCCGAAGTCTCCCAAGCCATCAAGGAAACGCTGGTGGACACCAAGCGCTTCGAAGTGCGCGTCTGCGAGGACGCCGGCGTGCTGGATTCCGCCTCCAGCCTGGGGCGCTACGACCTCATCTTCCTGCATTACTACAATGCGAAAACCCCAACGCTCTCCGACGCCGCCAAGGAGAACCTGCTCCGGTTCGTGAAAGACGGCAAAGGGCTTGCGGTGTCGCATCTCTCGAGCGCATCGTTCGCGGAGTGGCCGGAGTTTGGCAAGCTGTGTGGGCGTTACTGGGTCATGAAGAAATCCGGTCACGGTCCCCGTAGCGTGTTCAAGGTCAAGATCGCGAACAAGGCGGATCCCATCGTGAAAGGCATGGAGGACTTCGAGGCCGACGACGAGCTTTACGCCAAGCTTCAGGGCGACACGCCGATCAACGTTCTGGTCACCGCGGACTCGGATTGGAGCAGCCAAACCGAACCACTGGCGTTTACGCTGGAATACGGCAAAGGCCGCGTCTTCCACGAAGCCTTCGGCCACGACGGCAAGGCCATCCGTAACCCGTCCGTGCAGAAACTCATCCAGCGCGGTTGTGAATGGGCCGCAACCGGCAAGGTGGAGTAAGCGCCGCCTGCCTGCCAGTGGGCCACCTCAACGGCCTGCAGGCGAATTCGGGGAGGACCGCTGACCTACACGCTGCCCTTGGTTCAAGGCACCTGGATGCGGAAGTACTGTTGCCCGGCGGTGACCGGGTTGGTGGCACTGAAGCCGCCGCCCACGCCAAAGGCGTTCGTGGCCAGACGAACCCAGTCCGACATGGGGGTGGCGAGGTCGGTTGAAGCCAGGACGTAATACGTGCCGCCCGCCCGGCCGCCCGTGCCGCCAAGGACCAGATCGCCCCCGGTCAACGCCGCGCTGGTGATGGTGGGCACCAAAACATATTTTACCGTGGCATAGTCAGAGGTTCCGTCACCCGAATAATTCCCATCCGATGCGCCGGTGATATACACCGCCCCGTCGGGCCCAAGGGCGAGGGCGAACCGGCTCCCCGGGCTATCCGAGCCATTGGCCGGCCCGTTGTAGCGGTTGGTCCACAACGGCACCCCCGCCCTGGAATACGCGATCGTCGCGTAGTCCCAAGAGCTGCCGCTGCCAGACGAAGAACCCGTTACGAAGACATTTCCACTGCCGTCCACCGCTACGGCCTTGGCGGAGTCTTCATCGTTTCCCGGCCCGTTGTAGCAGTTGGTCCACAACGGCACCCCCGCCCCAGAATACCCGATCGTCGCGTAGTCGAAATAGCCGCCGCTGCCAGACGAAGAACCCGTGACGAAGACATTTCCACTGCCGTCCACC
>CAZWJC010000127.1:17690-19268 GCA_964634255.1 uncultured Verrucomicrobiota bacterium
GCCCGGTGTAGCGGTTGGTCCACAACGGCACCCCCGCCCCGGAATATGCGATCGTGGCGTAGTCGGAAGAACCGCTGCTGCCAACTGACGCGCCCGTCACGAAGACATTCCCGCTGCCGTCCACCGCCACGGCGTTGGCGGAGTCGTAAATGTTTGCCGGCCCGTTGTAGCGGTTGGTCCACAACGGCACCCCCGCCCTGGAATACGCGATCGTCGCGTAGTTGAAAGAGCAGCTACTGTCAAGCGCAGCGCCCGTCACGAAGACATTCCCGCTGCCGTCCACCGCCACGGCTTGGGCGTAGTCATAATCGTTCCCCGGCCCGTTGTAGCGGTTGGTCCATAACGGCACTCCCGCGCCGGAATACGCAATCGTCGCGTAGTCGTATGAGCCGCTACTGCCAACCGACTCGCCCGCCACGAAGACACTCCCGCTGCCGTCCACCGCCATGGCGTGGGCGGAGTCGGCACTGTTCCCCGGCCCGTTGTAGCGGTTGGTCCACAACGGCACCCCCGCCCCGGAATACGCAATCGTCGCGTAGTCGTATGAGCCGCTACTGCCAACCGACGCGCCCGTCACGAAGACATTCCCGCCGGCGTTAACCGCCACGGCTCGGGCGGAGTCGTCACCGTTTCCCGGTCCGTTGTAGCGGTTGGTCCACAACGGCACCCCCGCCCCGGAATACGCGATCGTCGCGTAGTCGGAATCGCTGCCGCTGCCATCCGAATAGCCCGTTACGAAGATATTCCCGCTGCCGTCCAACGCCACGGCTTGGCAGTGGTCAGAACTGTATCGCGGCCCTTGGTAGCGGTTGGTCCACAACGGCACCCCCGCCCCGGAGTACTTGATCACCAGCATGTCTGCCCCCGTGAATCCATCATCTGTATCGCCCACCACAATGACGTTGCCGGCGGAGTCGGTCACCACCTTCCAGGCCGCATCGTTCGAGTCAGCCTCGTTGCTATAGCGCCGCACCCACGCTTCCACCGCCGTGGCGGCCCGGCCCAGGGTGGTGGGCAGCCACGTGGCCGCCGCGACCAACAGCAGCACCACCTGCGCGCGCGCAGAGGGCCAGGCAACGTACCGGCGCAACTTCGCCTTCGAGATTTGAGCACCAAGGAGGATGGAGTTTCTTGAGTTCATGATCGGTCTTGTTGGTGTGAATTCGATAAAGAGGAGACGACTTCAAAACCTCGTAGCCGCCGACGTGAGTCGGCGCAAACTGAGGACAATGGCGCGGACTCACGTCCGCGGCTACGGAGTTTTGAAAGAGCCTCAGAGGTTTCCCTCAAGTGGTGTCCCCGCCAAGTTGCGCTCGCGGCATGGCCCACTTCTACCGCAGCCCTGAACTTGGGTCAATCCTCCGCCGCATCCTTGGCGCGGCACAGGCTTGCGCTTCTATTGGACAAACGCAGCGCGAGCCGGTCGTTGACGTGGAGCTCTGCATTGAACTGGCGCGCGGCTAGCGCCCGCGGCGCTGGGCTGGATCAAGAGGGTCTTCGACGGTGTCTAGCGCGCACGTGCGGCGCCTGCGCCTGTCGGGTGGGGCGGTTATTCAAACTATTTGGCGGAAAAAATCG
>CAZWJC010000128.1:0-19070 GCA_964634255.1 uncultured Verrucomicrobiota bacterium
GAGCTTTTCCTTGACCATGTCCATCGAGAACTTGAGGGCGGCGGCGGCGGTGCGCTTGCCGTTGCGGGTCTGCAGCATGAACAGCTTGCCATCCTGGATGGTGAACTCGAAATCCTGCACGTCCTTGAAGTGTTTTTCGAGGGTGGTGCGGATCGCGTCCAATTCCTTGAAGGCGGCGGGCATTTCCTTCGCGAGCTGTTTGACGGGTTCCGGGGTGCGGACGCCGGCGACGACATCTTCGCCCTGGGCGTTGATGAGGAATTCACCGTAGAACTCCTTGACGCCGTTGGCCGGGTTGCGGGTGAACGCGACGCCGGAACCGGAGGTGTCACCGGTGTTGCCGTAGACCATGGCCTGCACGTTGACGGCGGTTCCCCATTCGGAGGGAATGTTGTACTTGCGGCGATAGACAATGGCGCGGTCGTTCATCCACGAACCGAACACGGCGCCGGCAGCGCCCCAAAGCTGCTTCCACGGATCCTGCGGAAACTCCTTGCCGGTGCGTTCCTTGATCAGCGCCTTGAAACGCTTCACCAGTTCCTGTTGGTCTTCGGCGGTGAGCTTCGAGTCTTCGATGTCCGCGTGATACTTCTCGTGCTTGAAGCTGTGGATGACAACTTCAAACGGCTCATGATCTTCGCCCGCGCGCTTCTGCACGCCCATGACGACGTCGCCGTACATCTGGACGAAGCGGCGGTAGCAATCCCACGCGAACCGCTCGTTCTTGGTGGCGGCGACGAGGGCGAGCACCGTGGCATCGTTGAGACCGAGGTTCAGAATGGTGTCCATCATGCCAGGCATCGAGTCCCGGGCGCCGGAGCGAACGGAGACGAGCAGCGGCATCGCACTCTTGTCACCGAACTTCGTGCCCATGATCTTCTCGATGAACGCCACGCCGGTCTTGACCTGCGCTTCCAGTTCCTTTGGATAGGACTTCTTGTTCTGGTAGTAGTAGGTGCAAACCTCGGTGGTGATGGTGAAGCCCGGAGGCACGGGCAACCCAATGCGCGACATCTCCGCGAGATTCGCGCCTTTGCCGCCGAGCAGGGGCTTCATCGAGCCATTGCCGTCGGCCTTCTTGTTTCCGAACACGTAAACGTATTTTGTTGTTTTCGCCATAAAATGTTTCAACTGTTCCAAATCTTCGTGGTCAACTCTCGATTTCGTCGGAAGACGCTCCGCAGAAACGGGCCGAACTGTATCAAAGGCGGGGGGGGAGTCAACGCACGAGTGCCGCCCCGGCGCGCCAATCTGCCTGTTTTGACAAAATCCGGTGAAGTTTCCGCAAAAACGGTGGGCGGGCCTCCGTCGGCTCGACAGTTGAGCCCAGTTAGAGTCACATATCCACGAATCAAGATGCGTTGATTTTTTATTTGGCATCACGCGGGTGAGGCATTAACTTGCCCGCCGTGAACGTGAATTTGCCACCGCCAGCCAGCGCACACGCGCTTGAGAAACTGCTCCGTCAACGCATTGTCCTCCTCGATGGCGCCATGGGCACGATGGTGCAACAATTCCAGCTTAACGAGGCGGATTTCCGGGGACAGCGTTTCGCAGATTGGCGAGGCAAGCCGCTCAAGGGCAACAATGAATTGCTCCAGCTCACCCGCCCTGAAGTCATCGAGACCATCCATCGCCAGTATCTCGATGCGGGCTCCGACATCATTGAGACGAACACGTTTTCCGCAACGACCATCGGCCAGCATGACTTTCTCTTCGCGAGACACGCCGCGGGACGCAAGGACCAGGCGTTCTTTGAGGAAGTCGTCACGGACACATTTCTCCGTGAAGTGGTGGTGGAGATGAACCTGACGGCGGCGCGTCTGGCCAGGAAGGCCGCGGATGCGATCGCGAACCAGACCGGCAAGCGGCGCTTCGTGGCGGGTGCGCTCGGCCCGATGCCCGTCACAGCCAGTCTTTCGCCGGAGGTGAACGATCCCGCATTTCGCTCGGTGAGCTTCGACCATTTGCGGCAGGCGTATCACGAGCAGGTCGAAGCGTTGTTGGACGGCGGGGTGGACCTGTTGCTGGTCGAGACCATTTTCGACACCTTGAACTGCAAAGCCGCCCTCTTCGCGATCGAGGAAGTGTTCGAGGCGCGTAACACTCGCATTCCGATCATGATCTCCGGAACGATCACCGATCGCTCTGGCCGGACGCTCACGGGCCAGACGGTCGAAGCCTTCTGGAATTCCGTGGCCCACGCGCGACCGTTGACCATCGGCCTGAACTGCGCGCTCGGCCCGAAAGAAATGCGACCATTCGTCGAAGAATTGGTCGGGCTTGCGCCTGCATTCACCTGCTTCTATCCGAACGCCGGCTTGCCGGATCCCCTCTCGCCGACCGGTTTTCCGGAAACCCCGCACTCGCTTGCGCCGCAACTGGCCGATTGGGCCGGGCGCGGCTGGCTGAACATCGTGGGTGGCTGTTGTGGCACGACGCCCGCGCACATCAAAGCCATCGCGGAAGCGGTGCGAGATTGCGCGCCGCGCCCGATTCCGAAGGTCTCCCCCACCCTGCGCCTGAGCGGCATGGAAGCGTTCAACGTAACTTCGCAGACCAACTTCGTGAATATCGGCGAGCGCACCAACGTCGCCGGCTCGCCCAAGTTTAAGAAGCTCATCCTCGACGGCCAATACGAGCCGGCGCTGGCCATCGCCAAGCAGCAGGTCGAGGCGGGCGCGCAAGTCATTGACGTCTGCATGGACGAGGGCATGCTCGATGGCGTCACCGCCATGACGCGTTTCCTGCACCTCACCACCAGCGAGCCGGACATCGCCCGCGTGCCCGTGATGGTTGATTCGTCGAAGTGGGAAGTCATCGAAGCCGGCCTGCGCTGTTTGCAGGGCAAGGGCATCGTGAACTCGATTTCGCTGAAGGAAGGGGAGGAGAAGTTCCTACGCCAAGCGGCACTCGTGCGACGCTACGGCGCGGCCGTCGTGGTGATGGCGTTCGACGAGCGTGGCCAAGCCGACACCTTTGAGCGGAAGATCGAAGTCTGCAAACGTAGCTACGACTTGCTCACCCAGCGCGCCGGCTTTCCGCCGGAGGATATCATCTTCGACCCGAACGTGCTGACCGTGGGCACGGGCATCGAGGAGCACGCCAACTACGCGGTGGATTTCATCCGCGCGACGCACTGGATCAAGCAGCACCTACCCGGCGCGCGCGTCAGCGGCGGCATCAGCAACGTGAGCTTCAGCTTCCGCGGCAATAATGCCGTGCGCGAAGCCATGCACAGCGCATTCCTCTTTCACGCCATCCAGGCCGGGCTCGACATGGCGATCGTCAACGCCGGCATGCTCGCGGTCTATGAGGAAATCCCGAAGGACTTGCTGGAGCGCGTGGAAGACGTGTTGCTCAACCGCCGGCCCGATGCCACCGAGCGTCTGGTCAAGTGCGGCGAACAACTGAAGCAACCGCAGCTCGCCGATCCCGACGCCGCGAAGGCCGAGGAAGCCTGGCGCGCGTTGCCCGTCGAGGAGCGACTGCAACACGCGCTGGTGAAGGGCATTGACGCCTTCGTCGAAGCCGATGCTGAGGAAGCACGTCAGAAGTTCGGGCGACCGTTGCTGGTCATCGAAGGACCGCTCATGGCCGGTATGAATGTCGTGGGCGATCTTTTTGGCAGCGGGAAGATGTTCCTGCCGCAGGTGGTGAAGTCGGCCCGCGTGATGAAGAAAGCCGTGGCCTATTTGACGCCGTTCATGGAGGCCGAGAAGGCTGCCTCCGCTGCGGCCGGCAATGCCGTGCAAGCTCGGGGCAAGGTCTTGCTCGCCACGGTGAAGGGCGACGTCCACGACATCGGCAAAAACATCGTGGGCGTGGTTTTAGCGTGTAACAACTATGAGGTCATTGACCTCGGCGTCATGACGCCGTGCGACAAGATTCTGGAAACCGCCCGCGAACGCGGCGTGGATGTCATCGGCCTGAGTGGGCTGATCACTCCGTCGCTCGACGAAATGGCGCACGTGGCCCGCGAGATGGAGCGGCAGGGCTTCAAGCTGCCTCTGCTGATCGGCGGGGCCACAACGAGCAAGGCCCACACGGCGGTTAAGATCGCGCCCGCCTACAGCGAACCTGTGGTTCACGTGCTCGACGCCAGCCGCGCCGTGCCCGTGGTCAGCCAACTCTTGAGCGCGGAGCAGAAGCCGGCGTTCGTCCAGCAACTCCGTGCCGATTACGAGCAAGCCCGCGCGCATCATGCTGGCCGCAAGCAGCCACTGCTAACGCTGGAGCAAGCCCGCGCCAACACGCCGAAGCTCAGCTACACCAATCTGCCGCAGCCGGAATTCACTGGGGTTCGCACGATCGAAAACGCTCCTCTGGCAGAACTGGCCAGGTTCATCGACTGGTCGCCGTTCTTCCACACCTGGGAATTGCGCGGCCGCTACCCGGCGATTCTCGACCATCCCCAGCACGGCACGGAGGCGCGGAAGCTGTTCGCCGACGCGCAAAAGCTGCTCGACGAAATCGTTACGAAACGTTTGCTCACCGCCAGTTGCGTCTATGGCATCTTCCCGGCAAATTCGGTCGGCGACGATGTGGAGCTCTACACCGACGCCGGGCGTTCCCAGATCCTGACCCGCTTCCATTTCCTGCGCCAGCAAATGGTGAAAGACGACGGCTCGCCGAATTGGTGTCTGGCGGATTTCATCGCACCCACGCAACGTGCTGCCGGCGTCCCGCCGGCAGATCAGACTTCAGATGGATCTTCCGGTAGGATGCCGGAAGCACGTTCTGTGGATTTCCTCGGTGCATTCGCGGTCACCGCGGGCATTGGGCTGGACCAACTGGTCAAAGACTTCAAGGCGGCGCACGATGACTACAACGCGATCATGGCGGAGGCGCTAGCCGACCGTTTGGCCGAGGCGTTTGCCGAATGGCTACATGCGCACGTCCGACATGAATGGGGTTACGGCAAGAACGAAAGCCTGACTCCCGTGGACTTGATCGAAGAGAACTATCGCGGCATTCGTCCCGCCGCCGGCTACCCGGCCTGCCCGGATCACACGGAGAAACGCACGCTTTGGCAGTTGCTCGACGTCGAACACAAGACCGGCATGAAGCTGACGGAAAACTGTGCCATGTGGCCCGGCAGCAGCGTCAGCGGACTCTACTTCGCGCATCCGGACTCGAAGTATTTCGCCGTCGGCAAGCTCGACCGGGATCAAGTAGCGGATTACGCGCAACGCAAGATGTGGCCGATGGCGGAGGCGGAGCGGTGGCTGGGACCGTGGCTCGCTTAAGCCACTCAATCAGCCTTGATTACCCCTCACTGCAAGGAAGCCGCGCGAGAGCTTTCTCGTACGGCCGAGTCTGGCACAACCCCGCTGGTGGGTCTGCGAGCACGTGGCTTGCGCTACAGCCCGCGTGCGCAGCGGAAGCCAACAGTGCCGTCGGCGGAAGACTGCGAGTAGCCGTAACGATAGGCGCAGCGCAGATTGTTGGCGCCGTAGTGCCAGTAACCACCACGTATCAGGCGGGAGGTGCCGGTTGTCGGGCCGCGCGTATCACTTTGCGTGGCACCGGCATTTGAATACCAACTCGCATCATACCAATCCCAACACCACTCATAGACGTTACCCGCCATGTCGTACAGATCGTAACCGTTCGGCGCGAAGTAGCCGACCGGGCTGGTGTACGGCGTGGCACCGGTTTGGAAACTCGGGTGGTAGCCACGTGTCAGGCTGACGTCGTAGACGTAGTCCGTCGAACTAAAGTAGTTCGCGCGGCTGTGCGTGATGGTGTCGGCGTCACTCCACGGGAACCGCCGCCCCACCACCCCGCCACGCGCCGCCTTTTCCCATTCGGCCTCGGTGGGCAGGCGGTATCCGTTGGCATCCCATTTAACATAGGGAGCCACCTGTCCCGTTTTGTAGGGAATCGTCAACGCCGCGTCGGTGTAGTAGCACAGCGTCAACCCCTCCTGTGCCGAGCGCGCGTTGCACCACTTCACGACATCGTACCAATTCACTGTGTGGACGGGATGGTTCGTTGCCTTACCCCACCCGAGGTTGTCGAAGCCGTAGCTGTTCGCATCGGCCCACACCTTCACCGCATCCCAAAGCGCCTTGGTCACCTCGTATCTGTCCAAGTAAAACGCCCGGACCTCCACCGCGTGCGCGGGCCGCTCCGCGCTGGCCCCGTCGTTGAACGTGTCCCCCATCGTGAACGAACCGGCGGGAATCGCCGCCATGCCGGACGGCGCGGCCACACCGGTCATCACCGCTCGGTAGAAGCGGCGCGCACGCACCGTGGGATCCACGACCGTGCGCGGATTCCCATCGCCGACGATGCCCGTCTGCAGAACGCTCCACGACGTGAGTGTTTCCGAGTAGTCCACGCGGTAGGCGCGGTCCTTTTCGGTATTGAAGGTGAACTGCCGACCATTGGAGCCAGGAATGGCGTGCCGCAGGCGGAAGACCGATGCCGCGTTCGTCGGATTCGTGCCGGCGAGATACTCCTGCCACGTCAAAGCACCATCTCCGTCGTGATCGGTGATTTCCGCCAAGACCAAGCCACTGGTAAACCCGTACTGGTTCAACCACCAAGCCGGCGTGCCGTGGGGCAAGATGACCGACATGCTCGACACGTTGGTGGAATTGTCGATTACGAACGACGGGCCGCCAGGTTGGGCGTAGACGGTGTTGTCCATTCCCAGGTCATAAAAGCAGTTGGTCAGTTGGGTCACCCCCTGAAACTCGAACTCGACCAATTTGCCCAACGTGGCGTACGGAAGTGCCGTGAACGGATTCGCCGGGGCGGAACTCTGGAACTCCAGATAGCCAATCCCTCCGGATTGGTTCACGGTGAACGTCCAGTTGGTGGGGCAGACGCCGCCTTCGGCAAACGGAACCCGCTTTACCGTGAAGGGCCAAGTGGTGGCAAAGTTCAGTCGCAGTCGCGTGATCCCCCGAGGGATGTATGCCGCTCGCAAGACCAGCGACGCCACGTTGCTGGGGCTCAACGAGGCGTCGAACCGCAGGTGGCCTTGCAGTTCATCGCCCACGTAGGACGGTGGGTAGTAGGCATTGGGCGTCGCCCCGGTCTTAATGCCCGAATAGGTCAATTCGAACGACGGAGTGAAAGCGGAACTGGACCGCTTGAGCGTGGCCCAGCGGAGAATGTACTGCGAGCGCAGCTCCTGCGCGATTCTTTGAAACCTCTGCGTTATCTCAGCCGCGCTGCCCGCGCCGTAATACTGTCCACCGGTCTGTTCCGTGATGCTCAGCAACGGGGCCGTGGTGAGTCCTTGACCGTAGCCCACGCAGTAGATTTTCACGCCCTTCACCAGAGCCAGCGCGATGACCTGGCTAGGGGTGTAGGTACTGGATTCATCCTTGCCGTCACTGACAAAGACCAGAAAGCGCTGATCATCGGCCGGGTTCTCGGTGGGCAACTCGCTCAGCGCCAGTTGGAGGGCGTCCCAGCAGCGGGTCGAACCGCTCGTCCAGACAACGCGGTTCCAGATTTGGTTGATCTGGTTGGTCAGGTAACCCTTGTCGCGCGTGAGGCCAGCCAACTTCTGCGAAGGATAACCGGCATCGGCCCGGTGGAACTCAAATAACGCGGTCTCCGCATCTTTGGATAAGGCCCCGAGCAGTGCCTTGGCACCCGCCTCCATCGCCTCGGCAGAATCTGAAACATAGTCACCATCAGTGTCCCCGTTGAGGACCGGATCCAACATGCCCAAGGTATAATCCAGCACCAGGAGACACTTGAGTTGCTTGTTGTCGGCCAGGAGGCGGAAGCCGGTTTCCGAAGCGCTGATCGCCGTGCCATTCTCCTTGCAGACCAAAGTGAACTCCGAGGGGTTGACCACGACCACGCGGTTGCTCTCATCCCGCACGGAGAAGTTGAAGTCCAACAGATACGGCGCGGAGTAATAGGAGCGCAGCCCGGTGATCCGCAACTGCTGGGGGGTACCGTCGGCACGGACAACCGCCAGGCAACACACCGCGAGGAGACACAGGAGGCTGAGGCTTCGGAGATGGAGGGTTCTCATGAGACTGCGTAGCTGAGTTGGAATGAAACTACGTGTGGCTGGGGAACGCATTCGATATCCGCGAAAGTCATGGAGTACGATTCCTTGCCCGGAATGTTTATCACAATCCGCGCCCCGGAATCTGAATAGCCTGTTGTACCGCGTCAACACGACCCACAGGTAGCATGTTAAAAGCCAAGCCCGCCCACACCGTTGGCCAACTCTGACCGACACCGGCCTTCTGCGTCCGATCGAACACCTGCCCAGTTTCCTTGGCGACCCGAGTCCGCATGCGAGGTTGTCGAAGTCCTTGCGACGCGTCACACTCCACGCATGAACATTTTTGAACTGCGTCGCGAGTACGAGGGCCGGTCGTTGAGCCGCACTGAACTGAATGCCGACCCGTTCCTTCAGTTTGAGAAATGGTTCGAGGAAGCGCGAAAGGTCGTCGAACTGGACCCGAATGCCATGTGCGTATCCACGGTCGGACCGGATGGGCAGCCGTCCTCGCGCATGGTGCTGCTGAAGAGCTTCGATCCGAAAGGCTTTGTCTTCTTCACCAACCTGGAAAGCCGCAAAGCACGTGAAATCGGCCAGAACCCCCGCGTTTCCCTGCTATTCTGCTGGATGCCGTTGAGTCGACAAATCATCATCACGGGCCAGGCCGAACGCGTCTCCACCGCCGAGGCGATGGCTTATTTCATGACGCGCCCGCGCGGCAGCCAGCTTGGCGCGTGGGTGTCGCACCAAAGTAGCGTCATCACCTCCCGCTCGCTCTTGGAGGCGAAGTGGGATGAAATGAAGCGCAAGTTCGCTGCGGGACAAGTGCCATTGCCGTCATTCTGGGGCGGTTTCCGGGTACGCCCGATGGAGTTCGAGTTCTGGCAGGGCCGCCAAGACCGCCTACACGATCGATTCCGCTATCGGCGGGAGGGCGAAGGCGGCTGGGCCATCGAGCGACTCCAACCATGATTCCCTTGCCGAGCCATCCCATCAGCAAGGCCCCGCAGGCGCAAAACCTGGCCAAGCCACGGGCGGCAACTGCCCAACGAGTGGGCACCCCGTCCGTGGGCGCCCAACGACTGGGCGCTTGCCCCCGCGATCAACCTGCGGCATAAAGAGCGCAACGAATTGATTTTTATGGCTAAGACCACCATTGCCCCAAAAGTGCTGACGGAACTCAACCGCCAGTTCAACTACGAACTCGGCGCCGCGCACGCCTACCTCGCCATGTCCGTTTGGTGCGCCGCCCAGAACTTCAAAGGCTTCGCCGGCTTCTTTGCGAAGCAATCCAGCGAAGAACGCGAGCACGCCGAGAAGATTGGCAAGCACCTGCTGGATCGCGGTGCGACCCCGGAACTCGCCGCCGTAGCCGCGCCCAAACAGGATTTCCGGAAACTGTTGGACGTGGTGGAGCAGGCGCAAACCATGGAACAGGCGAACACGCGCGGCATCAACGCCGTCTATGAAGCCGCCCTCGCCGCCAAGGACTATCCCGCCCAGGTACTGATGCACTGGTTCATCAACGAACAGGTGGAGGAAGAGGCGTGGACCGCTGAAATCGTGGGACGCGTCCAAGCCGCCACCTGCGCTGGCAGCCTGCTCGACCTGGATCGCCACGTGGAGAAGATTCTCGGTGCTGGCGAATAAGCTGGCCCCGTATCGGCCATACTCACCGCTGCCAGCGATCAGACGCGGCGAGGGGTGGTTGCGACCAGGAGAGGTCACTACCCCTGATCCTTTGAGCTGATCTTGCGGGCGTTCCGTTTTCGGACCGTTCAAAACTCGAACCAAGCCGTCTGCGGTTTGCCATTGCCGCGGCGGCTTGATTAACTCGACGCGGTGAACGGGCTCATCACATGGATCGAAAGCACCGGCGCATGGTCGCCGTGGCTGTTTGTCGTTTTGTTTGGTGCGGCCTCGGTGCTATTGATCTGGCGGCTCGAAGCCATGAGCGCCCGGGGCGTCGAGGGCACGGTTCTGGGCACGCTTGTCATGCCCTATTGCTCGGGCATTGGCAACCTGTTGTTCGTCTTCATTCTCGCCCGCCACGGCGGGCCAGGGAGCGAGGTCATGACCAACGCGCTGGTCAACAACGTGACCAACATGACGCTGCTCATCGGCTTGCCCGCCATCTTCTGGGGCATGGGCGTGCTGCCGGCGAAAAACACCGCGAAGCCCGGCAAGAAGCCAAAAGCGACGAAGCCCAGTCCGGCGCACGAATTGAACCGGCTCGCGCTGCTCATGACCCTTGTCGCCGTGCTGTTCTTCACGGGAGCGGTTTGGGCGCTGGCGCAGCGAAACGGCCAACTCGGCTTCACCGACGGGCTGGTGCTCGTGGGCTTGTTCCTTTTCTGGCAATGCTTCCACGTCTTCGAGGTCCTGAAGAGCAACGTGCGCCAGGGCAAGACACTGAGCGTGATGCTGTGGGTAGACCTAGCCTTGCTCGGCGTGGGTGCGTGGGCGACCTACGTGAGCATTGATTGGTTGGTGAATTGGCTCTCCGCGATCAAAACTGGCTTCTTCAGCGCGAAGCACCTCGGCTGGCTGAGCGGTTGGTTGATGGTGCTGCCGAATGCGCTGTTGGCGCTGTATTACGGCCGACGCGGCAACCCCGAGGTGGTCTATACTTCCCAAGTCGGCGACGGGCACATCTGCATCCCGCTGTGCGTTGGAATCTACGCACTTTTTCGCCCGCTCAAAGTGCCTGCATTCTTCGAGACGGGAGTCCTCATCCTCGCGGGCGCCACCCTGGTCCACTTCGTTTTCGTGGCGGCGCTGGGACGGTTACCCCGGTGGATGGGTTGGGCGTTGGTGGCCGGCTACGGGGTGTTCCTCGTCCTCGGCTTGCCGCAGTGACTCACAGGGAATGCGTCAGCGGACTGGCGCGCAGCGCATCCCCCAGTTCCGCGAACGGCACTTGGGCATTCAGCCAACGCGCATCCTTAGCAATCTCGTCCATCGTGCGTTGGGTGTTGTTGCAGAAGAGATAAATCCCCTCGCCCAGCACCAGAAACACCTCCAGGCTTGTCCCCGCCCCGTGCCGGGAAAACTCAAAATCGCCGACGCCGTAGCCGCCTCCGAGCAACTGCGCCCGGAGCGCGCCGAGGTCCTTGGCGAAGTTCTGCAAGAACACATCATTGCGCGGGCCGCTGTAGGCCAGTACACGCGCCTTCTGGTGCGCCAAGGAGACGATGGCCAGTTCGTCGAACACGACCTTGCCATACAGCTCATTCATCTTGAGGGCCGTGCCCTTGATCAGCCGATTTGCGTCGTCGAGAGTCATATCAATCGTTCAACTCCCGCGAGCAAAGCAGTTTTGGCGCCGGCAAACAACCGTCAAATCTGGCGAGTCTCGGCTTTGCCGCTAGTTCGTCCCCTCGGCACCGGGCCGCCTGGCTCGGTTCCGCGAGATTACCGGCGCATATGTCCCGTTTGCCAGCTAAAATAGTCATCGTCTGAGCCAGATTTCAGTTGACGCCAGACGCGAGTTCAGGGACATGAATCCTGTTCACTTTATGTCACTCGAATTCGCACTCGACAAGTATCCGGTGGAGGTTCGCCTGCGCGACGGCTCGGAATGCACCATTCGCCCTCTGCAACGCCAGGACGAAGCGCGGTTGCGCAAGTTTTTCGAGGCCGTGCCCGAAGAGGAACGCCTCTTTATCAAACGCCCCATCGCCGACAAGCGCGTCCTGCGCGACTGGTGTGGGAAGATCGACTATGAGGTGAACCTGCCGCTCATCATGCTCAACCGCGGCAAGATCATCGGCGAAGCCACGCTTCATCAGCGCCCCGGCGGCTGGAAACGCCATATCGGGCTGGTCACGCTCTTGACCCACTTGGAATACCGCGGGCTCGATGTCTCTCGCTTGCTGGTGCAGGAAATCGTGCATGTGGCACCGTACTGCGGTTTGAAGAAGCTGGAGGCCGAACTCAACGGCGAGCGCAAGATCGCCATCCGCGCGCTCATGCAATTGGGCTTCCGCGAATTGGTCCGCCTGCGCGACTACCTGCGCGACATGAAGTACCGGCCGCACGATTACGTCCTGATGGGGCTAGACCTGATCACCGACGAAGAATATACGTCGGCGGGCTGAGTTGCCCCCCGGAGGCGTCACTGAGCGCGGAATCTCGCGGTGCTAACGCGCCGGCTGGTCTGGCTACTGTCTCGGGTCGCCTACAAATTAACCACGGCCGGATCGCCGTAGAGCGTGAACGAGCCCACCCGCGTCACCCGCACATTCATGAGCTGCCCGTGATGCCGCGCCGAACCCTCGAACAACACGATCCGGTTGCAGCGCGTCCGCCCCATCATGCGCGCTGGGTTCTTCTTGCTCGGCCCTTCAACCAGGATTTGCACCGTCTGCCCCACGAGCGCCTGGTATCTTCGCCGACCAATCTCGTTGACGAGTTGGAGCAGCCGGCCGTGCCGTTCTTCGATGACTTCCAGGGCCAACTGCCCCGGCATGGCCACTGCCGGCGTGTCCTTGCGCGGCGAGTACTTGAAGAGAAAGGCGTTGTCGAACTCCACCTCGCGACAGAGTGACAGTGTCTCCTCAAAATCCTCCTCCGTCTCTCCCGGGAAACCGACGATAAGATCGGTGGTGATGCCCATGCCCGGCTGAACCGCCCGCAGTTTGTGAATGAGTTCCAGAAAACGCGCGCGGGTGTAGCCGCGATGCATGAGCCTGAGCACGCGGTCGCTGCCGCTTTGGACGGGCAGGTGCGCACTCTCCACCAGCTTCGGTAACCGGCCATACGCCTCAACCAAATCGTCACCGTAACCTTTCGGATGCGGCGAGGTGAGGCGGATGCGCTCCAACCCCTCAATCGCATGCACGGCTTCAAGCAGTTGCACGAACGCCGATTTGCCATTTTGCTTCGGCATCTCGCGTTTGCCGTAGCTCGTCACAATCTGCCCGAGCAACGTGATCTCCTTCACGCCCTGGGTCGCAAGGTGGCCGCACTCCGCCACAATATCTGCGATGCTCCGGCTGCGCTCCTCGCCGCGGGTGTACGGCACGATGCAAAAGGTGCAGTACTGGTTGCAGCCTTGCATGATGCTGACAAAGGCCGTGACTGCCTTGGCGGCTTTCCCGGCCAGCAGATGTTCCCGGATGGCCGCCTCACTCCCCTGCTCTGTCGCCACGTCCACAATTGCTTCGCGCCGGCCGGTCAGCAATTCGTCCAGGTATTCCGCCGCTCGATGAAACTTCTGCGTGCCAAGAACCAGGTCCACATCCGGCAGCCGATCCAGCAACTCCCGTCCCCGGCTCTGGGCCATGCACCCCATGAAACCGAAGATCTGGCCGGGCCGGCGCTTCCGGGCGCTGCCAATGACCGCCGTCATCTTCCCCAAGGCGGTTTGCTCGGCATTGTCGCGCACGCTGCAGGTGTTGAGCAGGACCACGTCCGCCACGGCTTCTGTTGCCGCGAGGGTGTAGCCTTTCGCCACGAGCTGCGCCGCGACCGCCTCGCTGTCACGCTCGTTCATCTGGCAACCGTATGTCTTAATGTAAACGCTCGGCATTTCCGGACGATGGCGCGAAAAGCTAGGGCACAAACCGCCGCCTGCAAAGCGCAATCCCGCCTGGTGCGCGAGGCCTCAACGATTCCTCGCCCCAACGGCGAACAGAATTCTGGTTTGAAGTCCGCCCGAGGCAGATTAGTCTATGCTTTGCCGGGTGGTTGCGCCTCGAAACCCCAATCGCGGTGCCCGGCCTTTGTGAGCCCATTGATTTTATGACTGAGACGAAGTTGAATTCCCCGTCGCCCAAACGCGGCGGCTGGTTGCGGAAGTTGGTTTGGATCGCCGGTGTGCTGGTGGTGCTGCTGGTGGTGGCGTGGTTCGTGGTCACGAGCGGCGCGTTCATCAAGGCCGTCGTCCTGCCCAAGGTCGGCGCGGCGATAAACGCCGACGTCACGGCGGCGGATATCAGCCTGAGCCCCTTCTCGCAAGTCGTGCTGCGTGATCTCAAGGTCGTCCCCAAGGGCGCGGAACCACTGCTCACCGCGGGCGAAGTCCGCGCCCGCTACAGTCTCATGGCGATCTTGGGCGGCACGATTACCGTGGACGAAGTGGCCATCGTGAACCCGACCATTACTCTCGTGGAGAATGCGGACGGCACGAGCAACCTGGATCCCATTCTCAAGTCGCAGCAGAAGGCTGAGACGACGAAATCCACGCCGCCTTCAGACTCTTCCGCAACGCTTTCGCTCGACATCAAGTCAGTGAAACTGAGCAACGCCACCGTGCGTCAGACGAAGAATCTCAAGGGCGGCGGGCGCGACGTGGTCGAAATCTCCGATCTCAATCTCACTCTCAGCGGCCTGAAGAATGCCCAAGCCGCCAAGCTGGAACTCACCGCCGCGCTGGCCGTGGACCAGTCTGCGAAAACCAATTCGCCGGCGGCGTCCTTAAGCGCCAAGGTGGGCGGTGGATTCACGCTCGATCTCACCAAAGATCTTATGCCCGGTGCCGTCAAGGGCGACCTCACGCTGACCGTTGGCAAGGCCACGGGTGCTTTCGCGGATGCCTCCTCTCTGGCCGTCAAGCTCGACGCCGACGCCTCGCCCACGGAAATCAAGCAACTGGCGATGCGCTTCAGCAGGGGCGCCGAGTCGCTCGGCGAGTTACGCATCAGCGGTCCCTTTGATGCGGTGAAGCTCGAAGGTAAACTCAAGGTCGCGTTGACCGGCGTGGACCGTAAACTCCTAAACGTTGCCGGGACGCCGTTCGGACTGGATTTTGGCAGCACGACCGTCGGCCTCACGACGGACCTCGAACTCACCAAGGCAGGCGGCCAAATGGCCGCCAGTGGCCAGTTGAAGGTTGCGCGGTTTCAAGTGACACGGCAGGGTCAAACCACGCCAACGCTCGACTTGCAGTGCGACTACAGCGTCGCCGTAGACAGCGCCGCCGAATCCGCCGTCCTCAAAACGCTCGATGTCACGGGCCTGCAGGGGCAACGCCAGTTGCTCAAAGCGCAACTCACCGCACCAATGACCGTCGCCTGGGGACAGACCGCGAACGCCGTGGGCGATTCCGCGCTCAATCTCGCGGTGACCGGTCTCGACCTGGCGGATTGGAAACCGTTCATCGGGGATGTCGCGCCTGCCGGCAAAGTGGACGTGAGCGCCAAACTACTGTCGCAACAGGCGGGGAAGCAACTTCAGTTCGAGGCGAAGACGACCGTGGCCGACTTGCTCGTCGTGGCGGGCACGAACCGCTACGCCGGCTTGGGAGCAAACGTCGAAGCCCGCGGGCAAGCCAGTGACCTCAGCAGGTTCAAGCTCGCCAGCTACAGCGCGCGATTTACTCAAAATGGCCAGCCGCTGCTCTCCGCTGAGGGCACGGGCGACTATGATCTGGGGACGCAAGCCGCCAACGCCGACGCGAAAGTGCTCGTCACGCTGCCCGCGGTGGTGCGGTTGGTCGCCATTCCTGACATTGTAGCCTCTGCAGGGACCGTCGAGCTAAACACGAAACTGGCACACACCACGAACAGCGACGCCGTCGTGGGCAAGGTCTTGCTCCGTGGCTTCAGCGGCAACTTCGCAACGACGAAGCTGGCAAATCTCGGTCTGGAAACCGATCTCGACGTGCTGAAGACTGGCCAGAAGGTTCAAATCCGCAAGGCGACCGGCAAGCTCACCAGCGACGAGAAAGTCGGGGGTGAGTTTGACGCGACGGGCGGTTACGATCTGGCCACCAGCGCCGGGGACGTGAAGCTGAAGCTTTTAGGAATCAACCAGAATACGCTCGCCCCGTTCCTCGCGTCGGCGCTGGGCGACAAGAAGCTGGTTTCGGTGGCGATCAACTCCACCGTCTCTGCCAGCCTGGCTGCGAATGGAGACGCCACCGCCAAGGCAGACCTTCAGGTCGCCAACCTCGTCGTGAACGATCCGAAAGGCACGATCCCATCCACGCCACTCGAAGTACGCGTGCAGGCGGACGCTGGCGTTGCCAAAAACGTGGCCCAGGTCCGCCAGCTTCAGCTTTCACTCACCCCTACCGCTCGCGGCACGAATCAACTCGGGCTGACCGGCACGGTGGATTTCTCGAAGAGCAACGCCATCACCGGCAACCTCAAGCTCGCCGCCGAGTCGCTCGACGTGACGCGCTACTACGATTTGTTCGCCGGCGACGCCAAGGCGACAGCGAAGCCTGCGCCCGCCACCACCGCTGCGGATCCGAACAAGGAACCCGACGCCGTGACGCTCCCGCTGCGCAACTTCACGTTCGAGGCCAACATCGGGCGGTTCTACCTGCGTGAGGTGGCCATCACGAACTTGCTGACGACGGTGAAGCTTGATGGCGGTCACGTGCTGGTGAAGCCCTGCCAGTTGGTGCTCAACGGCGCGCCGGTCAACGCCACGGCGGACGCCGACCTCGGCGTGCCGGGCTTCAAATATGATCTCGCATTCAGCGCTGACAAAGTCCCGCTGGCTCCACTCGTGAACAGTTTCGTGCCCGACCGCAAAGGGCAGGTCGCCGGCACCACGACCACCAGCGCCCAACTCAAGGGCGCGGGCGTGACGGGCGCAAACCTCCAGAAAAACCTGACCGGCCAGTTCAGCATGCTCGCCACGAACATGGACCTGTCCATCGCAAACCTGCGCAGCCCGCTGATGAATACGATCGTCAACGTTATTATCGGCGTTCCGGAGCTGATTCGGAATCCCGCGGCAATCGTCGGCAATCTCTTTGGCAGCTTGAGCGGCGCAAGTCGCCCACGCAGCGGTTGGGCCGATCAGCTTACCGCCTCGCCGATCAGTGTCATTGACCTGCGCGGCGTGGCAGGGAGCGGGCGTGTGGACTTACAGACCGCTGAAGTTCGCAGCGCTGCATTTCAGGCCACGGCTGCTGGGAGCATCGGCCTCGACCGCGTGCTCACCAACTCGACGATCCTGTTCCCTGTCAAGGTGTCCCTGAGCCGGGCGTTAGGCGACAAGATCGGCTTGGTCAACGCCTCCACGCCCACGAACCAGGTTTACGTGGCCCTGCCCGACTTCCTCAAGGTCAAGGGCACGCTGGGCGTGCCAAAGGCGGACATCAACAAGCTGGCGCTGGTCGGTTTGGCCGCGACCACGGGCGCCGGCGTAGCGAAGAACCTCGGCAGTGCGACGGGCGACCAAGCGGGCAGTATATTGAATGCCGTGGGCAGCTTGCTCGGCGGTGGCACAACACCCGCCGCGAGCACAACCAACGCCCCGGCTGTCACCAATGGCTCCGTTACGACGCCGGTGGGCAATCTCCTCCAAAACCTCGGCGGCCTGCTAGGCGGTCAGCAATCTCGCTCCGCGCAGACCAACGCGCCGCGCAAATAGTCACCACGCCGGCTGGCTTGGCGCGCCAAGCCTCCTCGCCGCGCTGGTCAACGCAGGTGTCGCAACCGCTCAGGCCGGCTTGAGCAGCGTCAAGAGCATGGAGAACGGCCGCGTGGCTTTGACGGCGTGCGGCAGACCGGGCGGCATGTAAAGCAGGTCCCCAGCTTTCAGCAGGTGCGGCTTCCCCGACAGCGAGAACTCGCATTCCCCGGACAGCACCTGAACCAGGGCTTGTTGCGTCGAGGTGTGCTCGGTCAATTCCTGGCCCTCGGCGAAACCAAACAGCACCACCCGTCCGTTGGGCGCACGCAATAGCGTGCGGCTGACGATGCCGTTCGGCGCAAACTGGGTTTCCTTCGCCAGCGACACGATTTGCTCGCGGTCCAGGGTGATCAATGGCAATTCACTCATGGCGACAGGTTACCACACTTCGTCGCCGCCGGAGATTGACCGAAATCAACGGAAGCGCCAGTTAACCGGCCTGCCCCGGCCGGTGCGGCACGGCAAACAAAAGACTTGGCGCAACGGCGTCCGCGCCTATCATGCGCGCGCCTTTTGAGGCGTTACCGAAAGCGAAATTGATTTATGACAAACATCCAGAACATCCAGGCGCGTGAGATTCTTGATTCACGCGGCAACCCCACCGTCGAAGTGGACGTGACCCTGTGCTGCGGCACCGTGGGCCGCGCGGCCGTGCCCTCCGGCGCGAGCACCGGCGAACATGAAGCCATCGAACTCCGTGACGGAGACAAGAAGCGTTATCTCGGCAAGGGCGTCAGCAAGGCCGTGGCGAACGTGAACAGCAAGATCGCCAAAGAACTCCAGGGCGTGGACGCGCTCGATCAGCTGACCGTGGACGCCACGATGCTCAAGCTGGACGGTACCGAAACGAAGTCCAAGCTCGGCGCGAACGCCATCCTCGCCGTCTCCCTCGCCAACGCGAAGGCCGCCGCCCAGTGCCTCGGCCAGCCGCTCTACAAATACATCGGCGGACCGAACGCGAAGGTGTTGCCCGTTCCGATGGCGAACGTAATCAATGGCGGCGCGCACTCCGATGCCCCGATTGATTTCCAGGAATTCATGGTCATGCCGCACGGCCTGCCGACGTTCAGCGAAGGCCTGCGCGCGATCACGGAGATTTTCCATGCGCTCAAGTCCGTGCTCAAGAAGCGCGGCCTCAGCACCGCCGTCGGCGACGAAGGCGGTTTCGCGCCCAAGCTCGACAGCGTCGAGGACGCCATCGAGTCCATCCTCCAGGCGACGAAGGACGCGGGCTACAAGGCCGGCAAGCAGATCTTCCTGGCCCTCGACGTTGCCAGCAGCGAGTTCTACAACAAAGACGGCACCTACACCTTCAAGAAGAGCACTGGCAAGACGATCACCGGCGCGCAACTCGTGGACTTTTACGCCGAGCTGTGCGCCAAGTATCCGATCGTCAGCATCGAGGACGGCTGCGCCGAGGGTGATTGGAAGCACTGGAAGCTGCTCACCGACAAGATCGGCGACAAGGTCCAGCTCGTGGGTGACGACTTGTTCGTGACGAACGTGAAGTTCCTCCAGAAGGGCATTGAGACCGGCACGGCGAACTCGATTCTCGTGAAGGTGAACCAAATCGGCTCGCTCACCGAGACGCTGGACGCCGTGGAACTCGCGCAGACCAACGGCTACACCGCCGTCCTCAGCCATCGCTCCGGCGAAACCGAGGACGCGACCATTGCGGACATCGCCGTGGCGACGAACTGCGGTCAGA
>CAZWJC010000129.1:0-19040 GCA_964634255.1 uncultured Verrucomicrobiota bacterium
CTCTTCCGCGCGTTCGGCGTGCAACCGCCGCACTACGGCCACATCCCGCTCATCTTGAACGGCGATGGTTCGAAGATGAGCAAGCGGGATCAGGGCGCCTCGATGACTTACTACATGCAGGGCGGGTTCCTGCCGGAAGCCGTGAACAACTATCTCTGCCTCCTTGGCTGGTCGCCGAAAGACAACCGCGAGAAACTGGCCCTGGATGAGGTCGTCGAGCGTTTTGATCTCCCCCAGATCCTCCGGCACAACGCGCGCTTCGATCACGACAAGCTGATTTGGCTGCAAGGCGAATACACCCGCGAACTCAGCGATGACCGCTTCTTCGAACTCGCGGTGCATGCACTAGGGAACGCCGGGCTCGATACCAACAGCTTTCCGCTCGACTTCGTAAAGGCTGCGCTGAGCACCTGCAAAGGCAAGTTCAAGCTCTTCAGCGAACTGCCGGCTTACGGCGGGTTCTACTTCAAGGATTCGTTCGATTACGACGCCGAGGCGGCGAAGAAATCCTTCGTGCCTGAGAACAAACCGCGAGTGGAGAAACTCCGCGACGCTTTCGCGAAAGCCGATCCGTTCAACGCCGCAAACCTCGAAGCCGCGTTAAAAGCCACCGCCACCGAACTGGGCGTAAAAGCGGGCGTGCTCGTGCATCCCATCCGCCTTGCCTGCACTGGCAACCCCGCCGGCCCGAGCCTCTATCACCTCATGGAAGTGTTGGGGAAGGAGAAGACGCTAACGAGAATCGGGCGGGCCCTGGCTCAGCCGGGCTTCTCCACATGATCTGGCTTGATAGGGCGACGCTGCTTACGGCAGCGCCCGGCCCCGGAAGAAACGCGGGGTGGCGTCAACGGACACGAGATTCGTGATCACGGCCGGTCCATCGGCGGGCACGGTGTTGGTGCTGAAGGCAGTCCAGCCCCCGAGTGTCGTTGAGCTTTCCAGGGCGTAAGTGACGCCTGGTTTTCCAGCGAGGATGAGCGCGGCTACGTTTGCGCCTGCGGCTGGGGCTTGCATCGCCACTTGAGGCACGCGGCTCGGCAGCGTGAAGTTATCGAGCACCTGGTCCGAAGTGCCGAGGGCCGTCCACGTCATTGCCCGCCCGGACACCTGCATCAGGGCGTAGTGGTAGAGTGAGTGTTCGACGGTGAATAGCGGCCAGTAGGCGACGCGTTCGGTGTCCAGCGCGCCGCCACCACCACCCACAACGGTGTAGGTCACGCCGTTCGTGACGCCGCGATTGTAGTTGTGCGCGTGGCCGTTGATGACCACGTCCACGTTATGCTTCCGGAATAGGGGCACCCAGTCGTTCTGCACCCAACCCTCGCCGGTATAGCCGCCGCCGTTCCACAGATTGGCCCACGGCAGCTTGTGGAAGCAGACGACGCGGAACACTGCGTTTTGGGTCTCAGGCCGGGTCAATTCACTGACGAGCCAGGCATACTGCTCCGGTGAGATGCCGGTGTACGCTTCGCTGTCGAGGAAGATGAAGCGTGAGTTGCCATAGTCGAAGGCGTACCAGGCTTCATTGCCGGGCAGCGCACTATAGGCGTAGCTGTAAGGATGCTCCCCGTCATGGTTGCCACGGGCAAACAGGGCGGGGTGGGTCTGGGACATGTTCTGGTGCTCCAATGCCCGGAACCAGTAGTTGTGCCAGTCGTAGAGCGAGCCGCCGCTGGAGGCCAGATCGCCGGCCACGCCCATCCAATCGACGCCGCGCGCGAGCATGCTGGGGATTAGCTGGTGGAGCACGGTCGGGCCGGTTTGACTGTCGGCCCACCAGGCCACGGCAAAGGGCGTGTCGCGGAACGGCGCGGTGCGGAACGAATAGGTGGCGGTCTGGGTGCCGCCGCTGCGGACGCGATACACATAGCGTGTTTCTGGCGCAAGCCCCGTGAGCGTCGCGCGGTGGACGAAGTGCGACGCATCAATCTGCAACGTTTCCACTTGAGCTAGCGTGTGCTCGGTGACGTTGCTGCGGCCCCAGTCCACAACGTGCGATACGAGGTTGCCGTCGGTTTCCCAGAGTAACGTCATGGCGTCCTGCCGATAGTCCTGCAGCATCGGCAGCTTAGTGATCTGCGGGTTGGCAGGCGAGACCAGTCGTTGCAGCCGCACGACCACGTCATCGGCCATGCTGTCGTTATCGGCGTCGCGGCGGTGTTTGCCGATGACCTCCAGGCGCAACTTGCGCGTGCCGGCGGGGATAGTGCCGGTCAGTGAACGTTTGGTCCACGCGTTGTTGCCCGCGATCAGGCTGCGGAAGCTCGCAGACTCTTGATCTTGTGAATCCAGGCATGCGACGCGGAGATAGACCTGATCGTCGAACGTCCATGTGCCGTTCGCATTCCGCAGCCAGGCGTCGGCTTCCACCATCGTGCGGGTATCGAGGTCGTTAGCGGTGAACCCGAGAGCCAGCAGATCAATGTCCTGGCGCACGCGCATGTCGCCGGCTGGGCTGCGTCCACCATGGAGAAAGCGCAAGCCGGTGTTTGCCGTGCCTTCGCCATCGGTAGCGGCGAACGTCGTCGGATGGCCAGCGATGACCTGCCAGTTCGTCAGCCCGGATTCAAACCCACCGTTGAGTTGGAGCGGTTGGCCGAAGAGCAAATTAGGCGGAGTCCCCGAGCCTGTCACCGAAAAGGCGGCGTCGGAAGCGTCCTGCACGGCAGGGAAATCGAGCGAGGTGAGCCGGATGAAGTAGTTGTTTGTGTCGCCCAGCTTGGAGTCAATCGCCCATGCGAAGTTGCTTTGGCTCATCATCACCTGTCCCAGACTCCGATAGACCAGGCTGCCGACGAGGAGGTCAACTTGCAGCAAGCCGCTGGGATCGTTGACGGCCCAAGCGACCGTTTGGGTGCTGCCGGCCGTGAACGTCTCGCCGCCGTTCGGGCTCAGCAGGTGCAAGTCGGTGGGGAGCTGCGGGAGCGGAATACCCGCGGCTTGCGCGCCTCCCAGCGCGGCAATGTCCGCGGCGGTCATCGCGCGCCCACGCAGTTGCACGCTGTTCACGAAACCGCCGGCGTTCTCCTGGTTCTCATCCGCAAACAAGAGCGCGGTCGAGTCCAGCGACCAGCGACCGTCCAAGCTCGGGCCGGAGACCTGCTGAACCTGGGTTCCATTCAAGAAGCTGGTGAGAGTGCCGGCGGCACTATCCACCACCAGCGCGATGCGGTTCCACGTGCCGTCGGCGACACTGCCGCCATAGACGCTGGAGATGCCCAGCCCGCCGCTGGGGTTGATGAACCAGTCGCCGTCGTTGGCGTTGGCGGCACTGGTCTGCCACAGTACGGCCCAGCCGCCCGGACGCGACGGGAACATCACGTCCATCATCAAGGTGTATTGGTTCACAAAACTGCCGCCACCGTTGTCGTCCAACCCGTGGATCATTTGGAAGTAAGTGCCGCGCGTGAAGGAAGCCACTTGCGCGGTTTCACCGTTGATGGTGGCGGTGGTGAAAGTGACTTCCGGCGCGGAGGCCGGCGTTGCGGCTGCTGCGGTGAGGTTTGCTCCGGCAGTCGAGGAGGCGAGATTACCATTGAAGTCCCATTGCGCGACTCCGCCGGACGACCACGTTGGCGTGCCGGCGGCATTGGGCCCGCCCAATGCGGCGATTTCGGCCGGTGTCAGAACGCGGTCGTGAAACTGAACGCTGCTTAAGTAGCCCACGCCGGTTTCGGCATCTTCGTCGGCAAGGAGCAGGGCGATCGGCTCCAGAGCCCAGCGACCATCTACGCCGCCGGTGCTCGCGTCCAAGTATTGCACCGGGTTTGTACCCAGCGGCGCTGCCCCTGCAGGCGTAGCAAGAACGTTCGTGCCGTCGATGAATTTGCCGAGTTCGCGCTGGGTTAGGTCGAACGTGAATGCCACGCGATGCCAAACATCCGGCGTCAGGCTGCCTTGGTAGCTGCCGCTGATGCCGATCCCTTGGCTGCCGTTGACGAACAACTCGCCGTCGCTGGCGTTGTTCGTGTCGGTCTGCCAAAAGGCGCGGTAGCCCGTGCTGCTGGACGGAAACAGCACGTCCAGAATCAACGTGTATTGATTCACCTTCGCGCCGCCGCCGTTGGGGGCGGCGCCGTGCGGCAAAATGTATCCCTCCGTGGACGTCGTGGCCGGGAAACGCATGACGCGTGCGACTTGCCCGTTGATGTTCGCGATGCCAAACGAAGTCGTGGTGCCGAACTGCGTCTGGCTGGCGGTCGTGCCGCGGAACTGCATCGCTGAACCGACGGTGGCGGAGAGGTCGCCGCTTTCAAAGTCCCATTGACCGGTAATGGTGGCGTGAACGGTCAGGCCGGGGAGAAGGGCCAGAACCAGACGACAAAACGACTTCATGTGAGGTTGAAACTTACCCGACGAAACCCAAGTTAAGAAGGACGGCTGCGAGAATTACTTGAGGCTAACCTGCTGCCGGGAGGCCTTGGTGGCACCCCATGCGCCCAGGGTTTTTCCAGAAGGCAGCGAGATGGCCGAGACGGTGTGCCCGCACTTGTGACACTTGGTGGACTTGCCGCGGGGCGCCAGCGTGATTTCGCCGCAGCCGGTCTTGCCGTCAGCGGATTTCTCGCAGACGAACCCATACACCGGGGTAATGGCGACGGCCTGACACACGGGGCATTGGTCGGCGAACACCGAACGGTCGGTGTAAAATTTGTGACCCGCGGCGCAAACGTACCCGTTCGAATCGGATTCACTGGCTTGCTCAGCGACGGATTTCTTGCAGCCCGTTAAGGAAAACGCCGCAATGCTGACGACCAGTGCCGTCAGCCCCACCGTGCGGATCGAAAGAAGGTAGCGCATAATCAAGTTGCGGAGGAACGTGTCTCACTTGGCCCACCGCCAAGAGGACAGACTTACGCTCCCATCCGTACGTCCAGCCTGACAGGTTTCGGCGAAGCCGCAAATCCGGACTGCTAGCTATTTCCGGCTACCCGCCAGCCCGGACAAGTATTCCGGGACAGTGGTTACTTCTGGAGGAGCTTGAGTGCAGCTTCCGTGCGATTATGGACTCCGAGCTTCTCGTAGATGTTCTTCACATGGTTGTGAACGGTCCAGATGCTGATGTTAAGCAGGTGGGCGATTTCCTTGTCGAGGAGTCCCTTGCTAACGTGGCTTAGGATTTCTTGCTCGCGGCTGGTCAACAAGACCGCCCCCGTCGTCTCCAGGTGGGGCGTGGACTGGCCGAAGAAACTCTGAAAGTAGTTTTCCACCAGCCGGCGTGCTTCGGAGGCGGGCAGCGACCGTGTGCGTGCGGCCGGTTGCAGGGGATCGAAGAGCGCGTCCGGCCGCCGCCGCCGCAGGATGTAGCCCCCACTCACTCCGTAGATGGAGGTCCAGATGCGATCGCTGTCTTCGTGAATCTGATGGGTGAACAGGGGTAGCTCAGGACGTTGGGCTTTCAGGGTTCGCGTGAACTCGGCCAAGCCCGGCGTTGCGCGGTTGGCGAGTACCACGGCGGCTCGCTCTTGTTCGAGGCGATTCCATGTTTCCTCCGCTGTGCGGAAGAGCGCCGCGCAGGCGAATCCAGCTTGCTGATCAAGCCAGTACCGGAGGCAACCGTGCACTGTGGCGTCGGGTTCGATGACCACAATCCGTTTCCGCAATCGGTCACCCACCGCGACGTTTGGCGGCGGGGGGGCCGGTCGGCTCGCGAAAGTAAAGAGTGTAGCGTAGGTCACTGCCAGTGGATTCTCGGCCCACGAAACCGCCAGGGTGATTTCGCGGTCAAAGCGTTCCCATGCCGCTAACCAGCCGTGCGTGATGACGGTTTGGTAGATCTGCTCGGCTTGGGCGGCGGCGAGCCTTGGCATCGCCGATCCAAGCGGAAAGTAAGCAGCCATGTCCTCGTGCTCGATCCGGACGGAGAGTTCGTCGCCACTGCCCAGGCGCGCTTCGCGGTAACGACGTTGAATCAGCCGTTGCTCCCAATAGGCGACATCGCCCTTCCAAGCCAGGGATGTCGCCATGGCCAGCGAGGTCACCTGGTCAGGTCGCCGGGCGGCGCCGTGCGAGTGGAGGGCCGCCTCCCAGCCTTGTGTGACCAGCAATTCATAAAGCTGCTGCGCCTCGCGCGCGGCTTCGGTGCGGGTGCGGCTGCTGAGCGAGAAGGTCCGCCGGCGTCCCTGGAATTGCACTTTGAAGGCCCACCGCTTCACGGTGAAACTGCGGCCGCCGCGCGTGAACGAGTTGCGAAACACTCGCCGCAGCCAAGCGGCCGGTGCTGGTTGGATTGCGTTTCGACGAAGGGCAGGGGACGCGCCTTCGTCGTTTCGGCTTGGACGACGCTTGGACATACGCCCACTTTCCCTAACAGGCCGCCGACTAGATGTCAACCAGGAGCCTGGGTAACGGCAAGGGCCGGAAGTGAGGACTGTGGGTAGAAGGATCGCGCCCTCGCGATTGAGACTCGGAGCGTCAACCGCCTTGTCCGTCAGTGTGGGAGGACACCTTTCGCTCGCGGTCAACACAGTCCTTGGTTCTCCTCAGCGCCGTCGGTGTCGCGCCGCCGAAGAACGAGCAGGCCGCCTGGGTGTGACCATTCGGTTACGATTGCGTCTCACGCGCGTGGACACGTGCGGTGGGGCTGACCTGAAGTAGCCATTGTTGGCTTGTGACGGGAATGCGCATAGTAGCACCCATGATAACGCATCGGTTACTTCACGGGCGACGCAACGCACACCTCTCGCTGCGGGGGAATATCTTCCTGGCACGAAGCGTCGCCGGTTTCACCTTGATCGAACTGCTCGTGGTCATTGCCATTATCGCCATCCTGGCTGGGATGCTATTGCCCGCATTGTCCAAGGCGAAACACGCGGCCAAGCGGACGGGATGCCTGAGCAACCAGAAGCAGATGGGCCTCGGCAGTCAACTTTACGCGCAAGACGATCAATACGGTGCGTTTTCGGGTGCGGCCACCGATGCCGACGACGACTTAAACTGGCTCTATCCGAACTATATCAAGAACGTGGGCGTGTTTACTTGTCCGGCGGCGAACAATTTCATCCGTACCGACGAGCGGCTGAAGACGAAGGAGACCTCGGCGGAGTACATTGAGCGGCTGCATGGCAACGACACCACACTTAACGATCTCAAGGTGCAGGCAGGCACGAAAGCCGGCCCCGGCCCCAGTTATGAGCTGTTTGGGTACATGAACTGCGATGGTACCCCAATTACTGGCGAACGCACCGTGACCTTCGGCAAGAAGCGTGACGGCGTGCTCAAATCCGAGAAGACGACAGCCCGCTATACCCACATGAATCGTGCCTTCGGCTTGCAGGGGCAGGTTTTTGGTCCCTCCTACATCTGGCTGATCCGCGAGCAGGACATCGCTTTCGTGGGTGCGTTCAACAACTATCCGGATGCGATTGATAATCACGGCGCCGGTGGCGAGCAAGTGCTCTGTTGTGACGGACATGTTGAATACGTCAAAGCGCGGGATTTCGTGTTAGGTTACGAACGCGCGCAGGACGAAAATCGTTCGACGAAATAGCAAACCCTCTTTCCTTCCACAAGTACCACACAAGAACAACTCCGACAGATCCAGTTCAGTCTCCCCATGAAAACACCCTGCAGACTCCTCCTCAAATCACTCGCCTGCGCGTCCGCGCTTGCGTTGGTGAGCCAAACCTCGGCCGAAACCATCTACCAATGGGATTTCAACACCGGCAACCTCAACGCCTCGAGTGGCGATCAGCCGTTGACCTACTTCGACGGCGAGGGCGCCACCACCCAGCAACAAACCACCTTCGGCACCACCACCGCCCTGGGCCTTCCCAATATCAACGGTGTGGCTGCGGCCGTCATGGGATTCCCCGCCTGCGCTCCGGGCATGGGTTACCTGATGCCCACGCCACCGACGGCAAACGGACCGGAGGGATCCGCCATGGTCAACGACTACACCTTCATCATGGACCTGCTCTTTCCCAACGCTTCCATGAATACTTGGCGTGCACTGCTTCAGACAGACGGCGGCGGTGACGGGGACTTTTTCGTCAACACCGGCAACGGCATCGGCATTTCCGGCCAGTATCATGGCCAACTGCTGTCGAACACCTGGCATCGGGTGGGCCTTGTGATTGACTCCACCAACGCGGTCATGCGCAAGTACATTGACGGCGCTCTGGTGGGCACCATGGCCGTCGCAGTTGATGGGCGTTGGGCGTTGACGCCGGGTGTCACCGCGGCCCTCTTTGCCGATGAGGACGGTGAAACCGCCGCGGGTTTCGTCAACAGCATTCAACTGCGGGATCGGGCTCTGAACTCGGGTGAGATGGGGGTGCTTGGCGGGCCGTCCGCCGCGGGCATTCCCACCAGCATTCTGGCCGTGCCTTCCTTCGTCGAGCAGCTAACTCCTGCCAGCAACGCCGTCGGTGTCGTATATAGTCCCACCATCTCCGCCGTGATCAACCGAGGGACCACGACGATCAACTCCGGAACGGTCAAGCTCTCGCTCGACGGCGCGGACTTGGTGACCACCGTGACGGTTTTGGGAGATAAGATCACCGCGACGGCTAACGTGACCAGCCCGCTGCCGGGCAGTTCTTCTCACCTCGCCGCGGTGCGTTACACGGACAGCGTCGCAGGTGCCAAGACCAACACTTGGCCATTCACCACCAAACCGTCCGCCGCCCCCGTTCTCGTCACGGGCCAGTGGGATTTCAACCAGGGCGATTTGCGCGCCACCGTCGGGCAGGACCTTCAATACTTCAACGCGCAGGTGCAGACCGACACGACGTTTGGCACCACGACTTCGTTTGGCATTGCCGACATTGATGGCCAGCCGGCGAAGGTGATGTACTGCAATCCGACTGTACCCAGTGAAGCCCCGAAGAACTGGTACGGCTACATCATGACCCATGGCATGGCGCCGAATGCCATGGGCGCGTATGTTAATCAATATTCCCTCATCATGGACGTGCTGTATCCCTCCACCAGCACCGGATACCGTTCGCTTTGGCAAACAGACGCGTCTGGCGCCAACGATGGCGACCTTTTCGTCAATGGGAGCAACGGCATCGGAATCTCCTCCCAATACCAGGGCGATGTCAGTGGCGATATCTGGCATCGCGTCGTGTTTACCTTCGACTTGGTGGAGCGCGAACTGGGCAAGTACGTGGATGGTGTGAACGTGGTGACCGAGCCGGTGGGCAGTAGTCCGCTGGGCACAAACTTGATGCAGTACCTGAGTTCGGGCGTTGATGGGCGTTTTTCGCTCGGTCTGACGGCTCTACTCTTCGCCGACGAGGATGGCGAGGTCGCGCCGGTGTATGTCAGCAGCGTGCAGATTCGCAGCGGGACGATGTCGCCGGAAGCAATTGCGGCATTGGGTGTACCCACGGCAGCCAAGATTCCTGGCGCGCTCAAGGCCACCCGCTCTGGAAACAACGTCGTCATCGAGTGGACCGGCACGACGCTCCAAAGCGCGACGAGCTTGACGGGGACCTGGTCCACGATCTCCGGTGCGGCGCACCCGTACGTCGTGACCGCCCCGACGGGTAATCTGTTCTTCCGCGTCCGGTAGTGCGGGAGGGGTGTTGAGTGCGAACGGGCCTTGGCCTTGCCTCGGGCAGGGGACCAAAGCCCGTTTTGCTTTCGGAATCCGGACTGTGCTGCCTCCGGCTGGCGTTTTCGGGTTGAACCGGCCCGGCCTGCCGGGCACAGTGCGCGCGCATGAACGGCTCGGGATGCAACCGACGGGTGGTGCTGGTCGCACTGGCGGCCTTCGCGCTGCGTGGTTGGGCCGCCGCCGGGCAGACGCTTTCCCGTGGCCGCTCTGCCCCGGCCACCGTCCGCGTCCGGGATTGGGCGAAGGCCAACGGGTTCCAAGTCCAGTGGCTTAAGACGGATGAAGTTCTCCAGCTCACTAAAGGCGATACCCGACTCGTGCTGAACGCAAACTCGCGCGAAGCCCAGTTCAACGGCGTTCAGGTGTGGCTGGTCAAGCCGGTCGAGTATCAGAACGGCGCCGGCTACCTCTCCCAATTGGATCTGGACGCCACGCTTTATCCGTTGCTCAACCCGCCGCGCAATGTCACGGGTGCGAAGATTCGCCGCATCTGCCTCGATCCCGGTCACGGCGGCAAGGATCCAGGTAACTGCGTGGGGTCGCAGGAAGAACAGCGGTACACGCTGGCATTGGCCTTTGAACTCAAGGACCAACTGGCGCGTGCCGGTTTCAAAGTCACCCTCACGCGAACGCGCGACACCTATGTGGATTTGCCCGTGCGCCCGGCCGTGGCACGCAAGGCGGGCGCAGACCTGTTTGTGAGCCTTCACTTCAACGCCACCGCTGGGGTGCGCAGCGAGGCTCGCGGTACGGAGGTGTATTGCCTGACTCCCGCGGGTGCCAGTTCGACCGCGGGCGGCAGTGATGGTCCCACGGCCGGGGCGTATCCCGGAAACCGCAACGACGCGCACAACATGCTGCTGGCTTACCAAGTGCAGAAGACGCTGCTGCAGAAACTCGGCACGGAGGATCGCGGTGTGCGCCGGGGGCGCATGGCCGTGCTGCGAGATGCCACCATGCCGGCCATCCTCATCGAAGCCGGTTTCATGTCGCACCCAGCAGAGGGGCGGAAGGTTTTCGACTCGGCCTACCGGCGTGAAATCGCAAAGGCCGTCGTGTCAGGCATTCAAGCCTACCAGCGCGCCGTTGGGAGATGAAGCCCGACGACCATTCACCGTTGGTGAGGATGAGTCGTGGCGCGGCTCCAGGCGTTGGGAGGAGCTTTACCTCTGGTGGTTCAGTCTCCTCCGGCCGTGGCTCGGTTGCTGTAAAGCGACTGCCGTGACGGTTCGATCTGCCGCCGTTCCCGTCGGAGTTCGACGGTGATGCGGAATTGCAGGAAAAGGCGGCGAATGAAACCGGCCTGGGCCCACTCTGCAGCGTGCCTTGCCCTGATGGACTCCTCCAACCTGCGCAACCGCGCTTGGAATTCGGGACTTTGGCGCCATCTCGCCGCTCCGTCTGCAACGATTCCTGCACTCATATGGGCGGGCAGTGTGGGTCAGACATTATGGATGTCAAGATGCGTCCCCGTACAGGCGTCGCTTACCTCAGGAGCGCGCTTGCCGCCCACAGCATGGGCGCTTGGCCGTGGAGATCGCCGACGTTCCGCGGACGGTCGAGGTAGAATTGCTCGTTGTCGGCTTTGTTGGTGCCGGCGCAGACTTCGCGGATGTTCGCGTCCTTGTCGAGATAACCCACCAGCGCCAGCCACGCCTTGCGCGCTGCCGGGCCGTAGGTCTTTTCGTCAAGCCAACCAGCCTTCACACCGGTGACCATCGCGAAGGCGAACATGCCCGTGCCGGAAGTCTCGGCCCACGCCTCGGGATGGTCGATTAGTTGACGCCAGAGGCCGTCGTCGCGTTGGGTCTTGAGCAGCGTCGCCATCATGCGACGGTAGCCGCCGAGGATGCGTTCGCGTTGCGGATGCTTCTCCGGCAGCGATCGCAGCAATTCCGCCGAGCCCGCGGCCATCCAGCCGTTGCCGCGCCCCCAATAGAACGGGGCGTTCGTGCCGTGGAAGAAGAGGCCGTTCGGCTGCTGCAACCGGTCGAAGTAGGCCGCCATCGCCAGCGCGGCGCGGTCGAGGTATTTCCCGTCGCCTGTGGCGCGGAACGCCTGCACCTGCACCGCCGGGATCATGTACATGTCATCGATCCAGTAACGCGCCTCGGCGGTGATGCCGTCGGGCGTGATCTTGGCCCACTGGGCGTCGGCCAGCCTCAAGCCGAGGTCCAGGCAGTGCTTGTCTTTTGTCTGAAGGTAGATCTCCAACGGGACGACGCCGAAGACGCGGAAATCCACGTGGGCGCTTTGGTTGACGTATTTCGCGCCGGCTTCGGTGAGCAGCGGCTCGAACTTGGCGATCAACCGGGCGGTGAGATTCGTGTCGCCGGTCAACTGCGCCACCGTGAGCGCGCCATACCAGGTACAAACCTCCGGGTAGATGACACCGAGATGCGCCTTCTTGGCGTCGGTCTCGTAGCGGAACTTGCGCGGAACGAAGTTCTCCGCCACGCGCTTGCCAACCTCGGCGGGCGAAGCGCCAGTGGGCCAGTTTGAGAACTGGGCGGAGGGCTTGGGCTGGGCTGTTGCGGATGCCGCCAAGATCAACACCACGAGCCAAACAAACATGGAAGTCATCGGCTTCATAGGTGGGTCACGTTCCCTTTGGAGTGATCAGGACGCGCACCCTCAATTCTCCGCTATCTTGATTCAAATCATTCTCCAGACCACGAGGGTTTGCTATGCGCCCATCGGGATCATAGACAAAACAGATCAGCGTTCGGCAATCCGGATGAGTCTTGTATTTTTCGATATCAATGATCAGTTGCTCACCGACTTCTCTTGCCCCCAATCCCTTGCGGGCCTTCTTCACCTCTATCACAGTCTTCTCTTGCTTGAGCAGGAAGTCCATCCGAGATGCTGCTCCGGCGTAGGTTGGCGTCCATTCCTCGGGTCGGATGTCGTCGAAATGCAGGAGAAGGAGTGCATGAAGCAGATCCTGGGCGTCGTATTCGTCTTCGACATCCAGCGTGGCTCGACCTTCACGTCGGTGGCGAAACTGTCGCGCAACAAGGTGAAACCTCTCGCAGAGACCACTAACCAGGGCGAGAATGTCCCGCTCCAAATCTGCAGAGATGCTCGATCCGAATTCGGTGACTTCCTCAATCATTGACTGGAGAATCTGACGGGCTTCAGCCAAACCAGCGCGGCACCTGTTCTCGCCGGCATTTGAAGGCATGCCAGAATAGTACCCGCCGGGCGAAAAAGAAATCTTGGCCAAGTCGGGCAAATGACGGCCTGAGCGGCCGAAGATCTTCTCAATGATGATCTCCGTATCGCGCCTCCATTTCTGAAACTCTGGCGACGATTCCCGCTTGCCATCGAGCGCTTGTGTTGCCTCGATTTGACGCGCCAGGAGTTGCTTTGCCTTTTCGCTCTCCATTTGATGTCGCCCTTACCGGTCTATGTATCCGCAGTCTATTTCGCCACGTCCACTCTCACCTCAATCGGCGACGCCAAGCCTTGCGCATACTCCGTCACGTATTTCTTCCAAGCCTCCGCGCCGGTGAAGTGGCCAGCCTTGTCCCAGCAGAAACCCGCCCAATAGGTCGCCGCGTTGTCCGCACCGCACTTGGCCAGCAACAGGTAGTTCAGCTTGTCTTCGGCCTCCTTCTCCAGCGACTTGGGATTCACCACCACGGCGATGCCTTGCATGCCACCGTTCTTGGCCATCTTCTCCCAAACCGTCAGCGCGCCGGTCACTGCGTCGAAGGCCTTCTCCGCGCCACTGGACTTCTTGATGCCGATGCCGCTGGTCAGCGGGCCGGCTGGTTCAGGCTTGTAGAAGCTCTGGAAACGATCCAGTTGGCTGCCGGCGTCGAGGGAGATGCGCTTCACTTCGCTGACCTTCGCACCGTTGACGTCGAACGCCTCGTATTCGAGCTCGAACAACACGCGGATCGGGCCGTTGGCGAGCACACGCGAGGTGACGAAGTTCTTCGAGGTCCAGAGTCTGTCCCCGGCCCAGAGGCCGTTGCCGCCGCAACCGCGGCTCGGACCGGCGGAGTAAAAGTCGGCGCCATCGCCGGTGTCCGCGTGGTAATTGTCCACCATGTACCACTCGTCCACCACCATGCGCGGCGTACGCTTGGACCAGATATCCATCGTGCTGCTGGTGAGCGGTTCGCCAGCCCAGGTTTCGAGGCCCTTCCCGTAGGTGCGATGCGCGATGCGGTCGTTCTCCCAGGCGAAGTCGTCGAAACGTTCGCGGACGAACCGCCCGTGGGCCTTGAACTGATCCTTGGTGTAAACCTGCTTTGCGCCGGTCGTCACCGTGAAAGTCTTCGTCTCGCCGGGCGCGAAGTCCGCCTGGAAGATCACGATGTCCGCCTTGTGATAGGCATCGAAGTCTGTGTCCACCGCTTGACAAAGGAGTTCCTTGAGGAGAACGGCATCCCTGACGTGGATCGTGTTGAGTTCCTTCGCGCCGAGCGGTTCGAGTTGCTTGGCCGTCAGTTCGATGGTCTGACTGGGGCGGGCCAACTGGAGCTTGTTGACGGCGGTTACGGTCATGTCTGCGGCAGATGCCAACGCGGGCAGGGCGGTAAGGGCGGTTGCGATCAGCAGGCTTTGAGTCTTTTTCATGGTGCGCAATTGTTTTACCCCGAGTCCGCACAATCCGCACGAACTCTTTCTGCGGTCAGCCTAGCCGGTTTGGGTGTCCGGCAGGACAGCCGTTTGTGCAGTCCTGAATGAGTTTTGTGCACCGATCACAGCTGGCGAGGGCCCAATGCAGAATTATCAACGGGCATTGCACAAAATCATGCCGCAGTCAGCGGGCCGCTCTGTTAGGCTGGCCCGCAAAGCTCAATGAGCAGTCCACTGAAACTCGCGAAGTATTCGATTGGCGTTGGCGACCGGTTTGCGCAAGAGGCGCAAGCCCAGCTCCGCGCTTGCGAACTGGCGACCCGCCAGGGTGTCACCGTCGTGCCGGTCTGGAACAAGTCCAACCGCGAGCACACGATCATCGGTTCGGAGCCAGGGTCGGTGCGGGCCGCGGCCAGCACGGTCGTCGAAAAGGCCGGGTGGACGCACGGCTGGCACGTGGATGCTGACCACATCCGTCTCGAAACGGTGGATCGTTTCATTTCGCATTGCGATTTCTACACAATTGACGTGGCGGATTCGATCGGCAAGGCCGCCAAGCCCGAGGACGTGAAGCGGTTCGTGGACAAGCATCCCGAGCTGGTGGGCCGGCTGGAAATTCCGGGAATCGCGGTTGGCGTGCAGACTTCGCGCACCGACGTGGAGACCATCGCCAACAAGTATCTCTTCGCCGCGCAGGATGCGGCAGCAATCTATCGTCACGTTGAAAAGGCGAAGGGCCCGGGCCGGTTCATCGCCGAAGTTTCGATGGACGAAACCGACAAGCCGCAAACGCCGATGGAGCTGCTGGTCATCCTCGCCGCGCTGGCCGACGAACGCGTGCCGGCTCAAACCATCGCCCCGAAGTTCACCGGACGGTTCAACAAGGGTGTGGACTACGTCGGCGACGTGGCGCAGTTCGAGCGGGAGTTCAATGATGATCTCTGCGTCATCCGCTTCGGCATCCAGAAGTATGGCCTGCCCGACAACCTGAAGCTCAGCGTCCACTCCGGCAGCGACAAGTTTTCGATCTATGCGCCGATTCACCGCGCCATCGTCAAGCACAACGCCGGACTTCACCTGAAGACCGCCGGCACGACCTGGCTAGAAGAAGTTATCGGTTTGGCGGAAGCGGGCGGCGATGGTTTGGCGTTGGCCAAAGAGATTTACGCGTCGGCCCTTGCGCACATGGACGAGCTTTGCGCGCCTTACGCCACGGTGATCGACATTGACCGCGCCAAGCTGCCCACCGCCGCTGCGGTGGCGAACTGGAGTCCAGGGCAGTTCGTCAACGCGCTTCGGCACGACCCGAACTGCAAGAGTTTCAACCCGAGCCTGCGGCAACTGATCCACGTGGGCTTCAAGATCGCCGCCAAGCTGGGCGACCGCTACCTAAGTTTGGTTCGCCAGAACCACGAAGTCGTCGCCCGGAACGTGACGCACAACCTTTACGAGCGGCACATCAAGCCGGTGTTTCTGGGCTGAGCGCCGGCCCGTCGCGGTGGGCCCCGCGGGAAACGGATTGAGCCGGGCGCACTTTTGCGGCAGACTGGTCGCACGACTAGTAGCGCCAGCCAAACGTCCCATCACGGCTGCAACGCGCGGAGACCATTTTGACTTAACAGATCAACGCTAACACGACATTGACTATGAATTACGGACTGAACATCAAACCGGCAGGTGGCTTGGATTTCGTCTCGCTCGGCGCGCTGGTGCATCGCCTCGACCCGGGCATCATCCCGTTCCGCAAGGCAACTGAGTGCCGCATCCACGTCAGCGGCGGCGAGTTCAACTGCGCGGCGAATCTCGCGGATTGCTTCCGCATGGACACCGGCATCGCCACGGCGCGCGTCGAGTATCCCATCGGCGACCTGATCGCCGAGCGCGTGAAGGCGATGGGCGTGAAGCCGTTCTACAAGGTCTTCAAGCACGACGGCGTCCGCGGCCCGAACCACGCCACGGTCTATAGCGACCAGGGCTACGGCGTGCGCGCCCCAGTGGTCTTTTACAATCGCTCGAACGAAGCGGGCGGCCTGCTCAAGCCCGGGGACTTTAATTGGGCGGAGATTTTCGGCCAGGGCACGCGCTGGTTCCACAGCGGCGGCATCTTCGCGGCGCTGTCGGAGACGACTGGCGAACTGATCATCGAAGGCATGAAGGCGGCAAAGGCGGCGGGCGCGATCACGTCGTTCGACCTGAACTTCCGGCAGAAGCTCTGGGACATCTGGGGCGGTGCGGACAAGGCGCTCTCGGTGAACAAACGCATCGTCGAACACGTGGACGTGCTGGTCGGCAACGAAGAGGATTTGCAGAAGGGCCTTGGCCTGAAAGGCCCGGATGTGCACGCCAAGAACAAACTCGATTCCAGCGTGTTCGTCGGGATGATGGACGAGGTGGTGAAGAACTACCCGAAGGTCAAAGTCGTGGCCACGACGCTGCGCGAGGTGCATTCGACGAACCGGCACAGTTGGGGCGCGGTGGCCTGGGTGGACGGCAAGACCTACTCCTCGCCGACGTGCGAACTGGACGTCTATGACCGCATCGGCGGCGGCGACGGCTTCGCCTCGGGCCTGTTCTACGGAATGTTGAACGGCGCGACGCCGGAGGAATGCGTGAAACTCGGCTGGGCGCACGGCGCGTTGCTGACCACGTTCCCGGGCGACACCACGATGGCCACGGTGGAACAGGTCAAAGCCTTCGCCAAAGGCGGCTCCGCGCGGGTGCAACGGTGAAAGCCAACGTAGCGGCGGCTCGGCAGAGCACCGCACTCAAACGTGGAGCGGAGAAAATGACATCCCTCTGACCGCAAGATCGGTGCGGAAGCTATAGACAAACAACACACAAGCTATTTACGAAATCGCGTATTTCACTGTTGAATCTAGCCCTGTGCTTGGTGCTCGTCGGGCAGCCGCTGCAAGCCCAGCAAAGCGAAGCGGACCACCAGGTGCTGGCCCAACTCCGCGCCGGAGCAGAAGGAGGCAATGCCGAGTTCCAGCTGCAGTTGGGTCTTGCCTTGGCTTGGGGCAAGCATGGCCTGGCAAGGAATCCTGCCGAAGCGGTGAAGTGGTATCGCAAAGCCGCGGAACAGAATCTCGCCAAGGCCCAATACAATCTGGGCGTTTGCTACCGCGAAGGAGCTGGCGTGGCATCCAATGGCGTGGAAGCAGTGAGGTGGTTGCGTAAAGCCGCGGAACAGAACCTCCCCGAAGCGCAGCACAATCTGGGAGTCTGCTATGACACTGGCTGCGGTGTTGCCACGAATTTTGTGGAAGCCGTAAAGTGGTATCGCAAAGCCGCCGAACAGAATCTCGCCGAGGCTCAACATAATCTGGGCGTTTGCTACCGCGACGGTCAAGGCGTGGTGGCCAACGACGTGGAAGCCGCGAACTGGTTTCGCCGAGCCGCCGAGCAGCGCCATGCCCCGGCTCAAAACGAATTGGGTATTTGTTACCTCGAAGGCCGCGGCGTCGAGGTGAACTATACTCAGGCGGTGAAGTGGTTCCGACAAGCCGCCGAGCAGAATGAACCCAGCGCCCTAATGAATCTAGGGATCTGCTATGGTTTGGGGCAGGGAGTGAGAAAGGATGCGATCGAAGCCTACAAGTGGTGGCTTCTGGCCGCGGCACAAGGACATGCCTCGGCCAGGCAAAACATGCTGGCTCTGGAACATCAGTTGACCCGGGAGCAATTGGTTGAGGGACAGACACGCGCTGGCGATTTCAAGCCGCAGGCGGCTCCATTACAGGACGTCCAACCAGCCGACTTTGGCCAGATTCCGTCCGAACTCCTGGTGAAAGCGGAAGCTGGCGATGCCAAGGCGCAGAATGAGTTGGGCGAGGTCTTCTATGCGGGTAAGCAGAGAGCAGTCAGAAATCCTGTCGAGGCAGTGAAGTGGTTTCGCCGGGCTGCCGAACAGAATCTCGCCGCGGCGCAGTGTAACCTGGGACTTTGCTACGAGCGCGGAGACGGCGTGGCGAAATGGGACGTCGAGGCCTACAAATGCTATCTGCTCGCGGACGCGCAAGGGGACGCCAAAGCCAAGCGCAATGCCTCCATGCTTCAGTTGCTGCTGTCGCCAGAAGAACTTGAGGAAGGGAAGCAGCGGGCGAAGGCTTGGCTCGAACAGCACAAGAAGTCATCCATAAAGAAAACGTAAGCCCAGCGGCGTTCTGCCGAACGCCGCTACGCCGAAAGCAGATTTAGGCGGACGATGGTCCGCCGTTTGAACAACACGAAAGACGAAAACGATCTATGGAACCAAAAGCTGACATTGCTGTGATTGGGCTGGCCGTGATGGGCCAGAACCTGATTCTGAACATGAACGACCACGGCTTCACCGTCGTGGCCTACAACCGCACCACCTCGAAGGTGGATGATTTCCTCGCCAACGAAGCCAAGGGCACGAACATCCTCGGTGCGCACTCGCTCCAGGAGCTGGCCGGGCTGCTCAAGCGCCCGCGCCGCGTGATGCTCATGGTCAAGGCCGGCGCGGCCGTGGACGAGTTCATCGAGCAGTTGCTCGGCGTGCTCGAACCCGGCGACATCATTCTGGACGGCGGCAACTCTCTCTTTGAGGACACCATCCGCCGCACGAAGTACGTCGAGAGCAAGGGCCTGCTGTACATCGGCACGGGCGTGAGCGGCGGCGAAGAGGGCGCGCGGCGCGGACCGAGCATCATGCCCGGTGGCAGCCCGGCAGCGTGGCCGCACGTGAAACCGATCCTCCAAGCCATCTCGGCCAAAGTGGGTGAGAACATTCCCTGTTGCGACTGGGTGGGCGAAGGCGGGGCCGGCCATTACGTGAAGATGACCCACAACGGCATCGAATACGGCGACATGCAGCTCATCTGCGAAGCCTACCACCTGATGAAGGACGGCCTCGGCA
>CAZWJC010000130.1:0-18857 GCA_964634255.1 uncultured Verrucomicrobiota bacterium
AGGGCATGGTTCGTTGGCTGGGAGATTTGTTCACATGATGACGTCACCTAACCATGCGCTGCAGCGAACCCGGCGTGAGCGTCGCGGCGAGTCTGCGAGTCCCGATGTTGATTATCGGGATTGCAATCATTGCGTCTCGTGGCCACCGTCGCTGAGCTGGCGTTAGCAGAATGTCCCTTATGAAAATACCGACGGGTTTATGGCCTTTCTTGTGCTCGATCTGTTTCTTTGCCCTGTACTTCCTGGGCGCACACAAACTCGTGAGGGGCACCGGGCTAGACGCAGACCGAAGACGCAGGTTTATACGGGTCACTAGTGGGGCGCTTTTCGTTCTGATGGTGGCACTCGCGTCAGCCTGGTTGCTGTCACAGAAATGATGACACTTCTTGCTAACAAATGTGCTTCAGGCAAGGGCGGGATTCCGTCTCTGTTGCATGCTGAGCGCACTCGCCCCGCCCTGCCTGAGCACAAGCGTTAGGCCACATCACACGCTACTGACTTTATGAACCGATTCACTCGTGCTTGGAAAGCAGCAGTCAAGGGTTACAGAGAGGGCGTTGTGCCCGAGCAGCCCACACCGGCTGCTTATGAGTCAGGCGGTCACGCCATTCGTTGCCCACAGTGCAGTGGCGACCAGTTTCTGATTACTCCGCCGAGTCTGTTCAGTTGGGCATTCGTCCTGACATGCGACAAGTGCGGGTTCATGCAAAAATATGGTAAGAATCCACAGATTCGCGCGGCCTCCTGAGCAACTAGCGGTGCAAGTCATTGGTTTGGAACGAGGCGGTAATTGAGGGAGGTGGCGAGGTTCTGGAGACGGGCGAGCTTGCGGCGTTTCATTGTGGCGTCTTCTTTGGCGAACACTTCGGGGTTGAAGGCTTGCTTGTATTTGAGCAGATGCCAGAGGATGCGCGCCAGTTTGTGCGCCATGGCCGTGATGGCCTTGGGGTTGCCCAGTCGCGCCTTCCAGCGGCGGTAGAGTTCTCCAAAGTAATTCTTGGCCTGCCAGAGGCTTTGCGCCGCCAGGCGCAAGGCCTCGGCCACGCGGCTCTTCACGTCGCGGGTGCGCACGCTGTATATCTTCCCGCCCCAGATGCGGTTGGGCCCTGCCGGAATCAGCGACCCCCGCGCGCGCGGCAGTCTCCCCATTCGTGTCGATTCGTGTGATTCGTGGTGACGCGATCTCTTTCTGCTCTCGCCGTTTCTTTCTGAACGTGAACGGATCGGTTCTTCTTCGGGTTGAGGAACCCGGGCGTGCGTCTGCAACGGGTTGGTGCCTTTCCGCCGGATGGCTGCCGCAGTTGTCGCCGCCGTTGACTCTCCTTTTCCCCTTTCGTAATCTTTCCTCGTCAATCCCATCGCGGGGCGGTGGTGCTTGACCGGCAAATATACGGCCGACCGTGGGCGGGGCTCACGGGATCTGCGGGCGGGGCTTGCGGGTCGGGACGTATGGCTGCTTCCAAAGCTTCTTTGGTCCTTCTCCGGTGGAGAAGGGTGTGAGTCCGGTGTGCCTTGTGCATCTCCGGACTGTGACCTGTAACCATCAGGTCCGCTGCTGGCTGGGCGGACCCATAACAATAGTCGGTCTTCGTTGATTGCGGTGCGCGTCGTTTTTTCGGCCGTGTCGCAACTTCAAGCCCGGCTTGGAAAGGACCGTATGCACGACGACAAAACCGTTCAGCGTTTCATTGACCTCCGCGTCCAGGGGTGGTCGTTTGCCCGGATTGCCCAGGAACTCAACGTCTCCAGACCCACGCTCATTGCGTGGAGTCGCAAACACCAGCACACCATCGCCAACCTTGTCGCCATTGAGCGCGAGGAGCGTCTCAATCAACTCCTGGCCACTTCCGAGGAGCGCTTGGGCCAGCTCGCCGCCGAGCTCCGCGCTGCAGAGGCAGAACTGGCCAAGCGCGACCTGTCTGCCCTCTCCACCGGCCGACTCCTCACACACGTGGAGAGTCTCCGTCGGCAGGTGCGCCGCGAGGCCGGCCCCATCCAGTTTGTCTCCAGCGTGGATGTCATCCCTGAGGAGGAGTATGCCGACCGCATTCAGGTCTGGAAGCCGTAGGGCATCGCGCTTGAGCTGGCGTCCTGGCGTCCGTTCTGGTTCCCGTCCGGGCCCGCTCGCCCGGTGCCGGCCCCATCCGCTCACCGGCTTGGCCGCGGCCTTGCGCGCCTTGGTTCGGCTTCATGAGGCGCACCCCGATTGGTTCCCTCCGCCGTCAGGCTGCGCGCGCAGTCTCGTGCATGCCGCCGCCTTTGACCTCGAATGGGAGACCGCCATCAATCGGGCCTACCACCCCGCCAATCAGGAGGATACCGTCCCCTTGCCGGCATCACCCTCTTCGCCTCGATCGGAGGGAGGGCAGGGTGAGAATTGCCCGGGTCTCAATTCGCCCTTTGAACCCTTGGACCGTGTCGCGCCCCCGCATGCGGGGGAGAGAGGGGCCGAAGGACAGGTGATGGGGAAGTGTCGAAACGCATTCTAGGGTTTATTGACCGCTGAAGAAATGCCTCGAAACGGTAAAGAAACGGTAAAGTCTTTGGGGATCGCATGGAGCACCCGCGTCCCGCGGGTTGGGTTCGGCGTCTCGCCGAAACCCTTCCATCCTCTGCATCACTGATTCTCGCTCAGCTCACAAGTCTATGTATCCTTGGCAACGTCAACCCGGTGAAGCTCCGGCCGATTTTACGGCCTTCGTCTCCTACCTGCGCCTCAAAGGACGCCGCTCGCATCGCGCCGTCGCCGCGCAAACGGGTCGTTCGCTCGGCGCGATCCGTCGCCTCTCCGCCAAGTCCAACTGGCCCTCCCGCGTCGCCGCCTTCGAGGCGCGGCTTGCCGACGCCTCACAGGACGCGTTGGACCTGCTCGTGCGAGCCACCTCCACCTGTACCGCTGCCGACTCCGAACGGCTGCGCGAGGCCGAATTCCAGCTCGCCCAGCGTGTTCTCCACGAAGCGCGCCGCTGGCTCCAATTGGCCTCGGACCCGCACCGTCGCAAGGTGGCGCTCGGTCAGGTTTGCCGCGTGATGGACCTCGCTACCAGGCTGGGGCGTCTCGCTGCTGGAATGCCCACCGGCGAGGAACCCCGTCGCCGTCCCGGCAGGGAGGACGCTCCCGGCTATTGGACCGGCCCGTCCGTCGAGGAGGCGCTCGAGAAGATCTATGGCTCAGCCTCCTCCGCAAACTCGCCTCCGCCCGAAGCCAAACCACGGCACTCCCGCCCATCTTCGGATGCGGAATCGGCGGGGAAGGCCCCGCCGCTGGCCGACTCCCCGGCTTCAAATGGCACAGCCCTCTCAGCGACTACTTCTGTTGAGCTTTGTCCTGCTGTGAGCCTCCCTTCGGCGACTTCGTCTCTCGCCCCTTCCGGCATCCCCTCTTTGGATGTTGGGCGTTCGATGTTGGACGTTGGATGTTCCCCTGCTAGTTCTTCCTATTCCCACTCAGACTCCTCCCACGTGAATCCTGCATGCTGCACCGCGCCACCTCCGCCCGCAAAGCCGACACCGTGCGTCGCCCCAGAACCCCGACGCCGCGACGCATGGGCTGCGTGGGCCCGGAGCCAGCGCCAGACCGCAGCCATCAGGCCAGGATGAAACCATCCCTCCCCGCATATACGTCGGCTGGACAAGCACTCGGACAAAGCGCAATTTCAGGCATGGTCAGTCGTGAGCATGTAACCAACGTCGAATGCCGTCTGGCCGACCGGAAACCGATGCTCCGATTGCAGCCACAGCCAAAGGCAACGACCCGGATCGCTGACTGCCGGTCACTCCTGTCGTGCCCATCCCGCCTTTCCGTTTTCTCTCTAGCCTCCGGCTTGACGTTGTCAGTGTCCATCGCCGATAAACGCCAGCCATGAAGCAGCTCTCCGAATGCCGCGTCCTGCTGGTGGACGACGCCAAGGCCAATCTCGACATTCTCGTCGAGGGCCTGAAGCTGGATCATAAGCTCAGTCTTGCGCTGAATGGAGAGATGGCGCTGCAGGTCGCCGCCCGCACGCCGCCCGACCTCGTGTTGCTCGACATCAGGATGCCCGGCTTGGATGGCTACGAAGTCTGCCGTCGCATGCGCCAGATGCCGGAGACCGCCGAAGTCCCGATCATGTTTCTTTCCTCACTTGAAGAAGTGCAGGACAAGACGCGCGGTTTCGAGGTGGGCGCCAACGATTATCTCACCAAGCCCTTCGAGATGCTGGAGGTGAAGGCGCGCGTGCGGTCGCTGCTCAAGGCCAAGGCATACAGCGACGCCGTGAAGGAACAAATCGCCAGCGAGCTACGCGTCGCCCGCGAAATTCAGATGGGTATGTTGCCCCACAACTTCACGGCCGTGGAACAGGTCTATGGTGTCCGCGTTGGCGCCGTGCTCGAACCGGCGCGTGAGGTGGGCGGCGACCTCTACGGCGTGTGCGCCGCCGGCCCCGACCGGTTGGTGTTGTTTCTCGGTGATGTTTCGGGCAAGGGCATTCCCGCTTCCATGTTCATGGTGCGGGCGATCAGCCTGGCGCGGCTCTTGGCGCGGGAGATCACCGAGCCGGAGCGTATTCTTGCGCGCCTGAACGACGAACTCGCGACGGATAATCCCTCCGGCATGTTCGTGACCTTTCTGTGCGCCGTTTTCGAGCCAGGCTTGCACCGGCTCACGGTGGCCAATGCCGGCCATTGCCGTCCGGTGCTGCTCCGCCCCGGCGAACCTCCAGGCTGGGCGGTCAGGAATCTCGGCACCGCTCTCGGCTTTGAATCGGGCCTTGAATTTGAGCGGACGGAACTGACCCTCCGCGAGAGCGACGCTTTGGTGTTTTACACCGACGGCGTGAGCGAGGCGTTCAGTCCGCAGGAGGAGTGCTACGGGAACGAACGTCTGCTGGCGGACGTGGGAGCGTTGGCCGGCCATTCCGCCAGCGCCATCACGAACGGATTGCTCGCCAAGGTTCGCAGCTTTGCGGGAGCGGCGCCGCAATCCGACGACATCGCCATCCTCACGCTGAAGGTTCAATGTGAGAAATCAGTGGCAAGCGAGGGAATCCCTTCCGAATCTCCGTTATCTCCTGTTCAGAGAGTCTCCGGAAAGGAGGGCGGTTCCATGACTTTGGAGTTGCACGCCTCTCCGGAGGAGGTTATGCGCGCCGTGGAAACGTTGCAGCAGTTTGCGCCGGCGCAGGGTGTCCCGGAAAACATCACCTCCGGTCTCGCCCTGGCGCTGGAAGAGTGCGGCAGCAACATCGTCAACCACGCCTTGCAGCGTGACGCGTCGCAGACTTTCCAGGTGGGCCTCGAACGCACCGGCGAGTCATTCGTCATCGAGCTGCGCGATCGTGGCCCGATGTTCGATCCAACGCAAGCCCCCGTCAGGAAGCCGGCCGCGGAGGACGACCATCGACCACCCGGCGGCTGGGGTATCCAGCTTGTTCGTCGCTATGTGGACGAGATCTGCTACGAGCGCGTGGGTGACGAAAACGTCCTGCGTCTGACCCGGCGGCTCGGTAACCCGGCGGGCTCGAATTCAGTTTGCTGACGTGGAATGGACCCCGCACACTAAACCAAGAAATCAGTATGCCACTTCAAATCCAAATTCTGAAAGCCGTCGGCCCGCAGGACAGCGGTGCGATTACGGTGAAACTGACCGGCAGCCTCGACACATCCACCGCACCGGAATTAGAACGCCAGCTTGCGCCGATTCTGGGCGGGGCCGTGAAAGATGTCGTGTTTGACCTGGAGCATTTGAAATTCATTAGCAGCGCGGGCTTGCGTGTGTTTTCAACCACGCGCAAAACCCTCAAGGAACGTGGCGGTCAGGCGTCTTTCATCCACATGCAGTCCCAAATCCAGGAGGTTTTTGAGATCATGAAGTCGCTGCCCGGGGTGGCCGTATTCAAGGACGCCGCCGAGATGGATCGTTACCTGGCGGCGCGACAGCGCAAGCATCTGGAAAACGAATAGCCCGCGCGCAACCACCGGCGCCAGCCCTGCGCCGGCTGGGCGCCCCTCATCATGAGTAATCGCATCCTCGTCGTTGACGACACCCCGGCCAACATCCAGTCGCTGGCGGCCATCCTGAAGGAAAAGGGTTACCAGATCAGCGTCGCCACCAATGGCAGGCAGGCGCTCGACGTGTTGGCCCGGGTGCAGCCGGATCTCATCCTGCTCGACGTGATGATGCCGGAGATGGATGGCTTTGAAACCTGTCGGCGGATCAAAGCCTCGGAGCAATGGCGCCACATCCCGGTCATTTTCCTCACGGCCAAAACGGAGACCACCGACATCGTGCAGGGTTTCGAGTTGGGCGCGGTGGACTACGTGGCCAAGCCCTTCAATGCGCACGAGCTTCTGGCGCGGGTGAACACACACCTGACGATGGATGAATTGCGGCGCAGTCTCGCGACCAAGAACGCGGAACTGGCGCGGGCGCATGAGTTGGTCCGGCGCGCCTTCGGTCGTTACGTGTCGGAGGAAGTGGCGGCGAGCATCCTTAAGTCGCCTGAGGGCCTCGAGCTCGGGGGCGAGGAACGCGAGATCACGATCCTGATGTCCGATCTGCGCGGCTTCACGGCGCTGGCCGCCCGCTTGGCTCCACGCGAGGTCATTGAGTTCCTCAACCTCTACCTGGAGGCAATGGTGGACGTCATCAGCCGGTATGAGGGCACGATCGACGAGATCATCGGCGACGCCATCCTCGTCATCTTCGGGGCTCCGCTGGCCTGCGAGGATCATGCCGCGAAAGCGGTCGCGTGTGGTCTGGCGATGCAGCTCGCCATGCAGGAAGTCAACCAGCGTCTCACGGCCAAAGGTGCCGCGGAACTCGAAATGGGCATCGGCGTTCACACCGGACGGGTCATCGTGGGAAATATCGGTTCGCTGCGGCGGACGAAATACGCCGCGGTTGGCTCCAACGTGAACCTCGCCGGACGCATTGAATCGTTCACGACCGGTGGCCAGATTCTGATTTCGGAGAGCGTGCGGGAGAGAATCCAATCGCCGCTGCGGCTGGACGCGCAGTTCCAGGTGGAACCCAAAGGCGCAAAGGAGAAACTGCAATTGCATGAAGTGGGTGGCATTGGTGAACCGTTCAACCTTTCGCTGCCTTCCAAGTCCAAGCCGCTGGTTCCCCTCCCGCAGCCGGTACCGATTCACTTCACCGTGCTGGAGGAGAAATTTGTCGGACGCACGGTGCATGGGGGCAGACTTGTAGCCGTGTCCGACTTCGAGGCGGGCGTTGTTTGCGAACTGACGCTCGTTCCCTTGAGCAACCTCAAGATTCAACTCGAACCGGTGGCCGGCGCGAATCCCGGTGGCGAAATCTACGCGAAGGTGATCGGACCCGTGACCGGGGATTCTGCCCAGACCCGCATCCGCTTCACCTCGGTTTCTCCGGAACTCAAGGCTTGGCTGCAACAAACGGCGGCCCAGTTGGCTGCCGCGCCGGCGGCAGCAAGTTGAAACACTGGAATATCGACCTCGACAACCCGGCGCGGCGCGGTTAGGAAACGGCGGTGACCAAACCATGACTCCCTTCGAGAAAGCCTTGGTAGCGCATCTGGTGGCAGACTGGATTCTGCAAAACGATTGGATGGCGCTGAACAAGACGCGGCTGCGGCATCCCGCTGCTTGGACGCATGCCGCCATTCATGCAGTTTGCCTGGGCCTTGCCCTGGGTTGGCTGGCCGGGCTGGTGTTGGGCTTCATCCACCTGTTGATTGATACCCGCGTGCCGGTGGATTGGTGGATGCGCGTCTTCAAGAAGTGCGGGCGGGCGCCGGACGTGGGCACGATCGCAATTTGGCTCGATCAGACCTTCCACATCGTCTGCATCGCGCTGTGGCTGGCGCTTGTGTGAACCGGGATGAATTCGCATGCGGGGCGGCTTACAGAGGGTTTGGCTGGGCTAGAAACTCAAGGCCGCGGTCGTGGTGACGCCGACTTCCCGCCTCTATCCCTGCGGGAATGTCACCCGCGATCCTTCGGTTCCTGACCCTAGGGACTTTACGAGGTTACAGCCCGGCTGGTCTGAGATAGACTCAAGCCCATCATGTGTCGTTTCCATCTGCTACAGGTTGCCACCGTGGTAGCAGGCTCGTGTGCTACCTTGCGTTCCGCGTGTGCTGGATTGCGCGGGGTGGTTTGCCGGGCTGAGTTGTAATGAAGTCTCTGCTCAGACGCCAGATTTTCAAATAACCATTCACCAATACCACACTATGAAACTCCTCTGTTTGTTTAGCACTACGATCGCCCTGCTGACGACGCTTTCGGGTCAAGCCGACGTGCTGGAACTCAAGAACGGCAAGACGCTCAACGGGAAATACGCTGGCGGTACCGCGGGCACGATTCGTTTTGAGACGGGCAGCGGCTTGGAGGTGATCGAAACTGGCCAGGCGCTGGCGTTGACGTTCACCGGAGCAGGCCCATCGGCTGGGGCGTCGACTGCGGCCGCCGCCGCACCCGTTGCCGCGGCGCCAAGCGGCGTTACGGTCAACGCCGGCACGACCTTGCTGGTGCGGATGGTGGACGCGGTTTCGTCGAGCGATCCGCAAGGCAAGCGCTTTACCACGACACTAGAAGCGGACTTGGTGGCAAACGGCGTGGTGGTGGCCAAGGCCGGCACGAAGGTTTACGGGCGTGTGCAGAGCGCGCAAAAGGCCAGGCGCTATGCTGGCCAGAGCAAACTGGACCTGCGTCTGAGCGAGATGGCGATTGGCCCGAGCCTGGTACCGATTGTCACCAGCGGCCATACCGCGGCGGGCGACAAATCCATGGGCAAGACGGCAAAGGGGGCTGCCGCCGGCGCCGCCATCGGCGCGATTGCCGACGGCGGGGATGGCGCCGGCAAAGGCGCCGCCATCGGTGCTGTGGCCTCGGGCCTGAAGAAGGGCCAAAGCGTGGGAGTCAATCCCGGCTCACTCCTCGAGTTTAAGCTGGAGCAACCGGTTACAGTGACCGTGCCGCGCTAGCCTTTGTGCATTCGACCCGACGTTCACTTCAAGCAACAACTCCTATGAAAAACTCGTTTATCTCCCGCACTGGAATACTGATCACGGTCTTGACGACCCTAACCCTCGCCGTCGCTCGTCTGGGTGCCGTGGAAACTCCAACGGACGCAGTCACCGTTGCCCGTAGCGCATACTCGGCAGATCGGCAGGCGTTCCTGAAGGAGAACTTGCAGCTTACGGACAGCGAGAGTCCCACCTTCTGGCCGCTCTACCGCCAGTATCGGGCGGAGCGGGAAAAGCTTGGCGATGAACTCATCAAGCTGGTGCTGGAGTATGCGGACGTTTATCCGGAGGTGCCCGAGGCCCGAGCCCGCGAGTTGCTCAAAGACTATACCAGGCTGGAGAAGAAACTGGCGGACCAGCGCGCGTCCTATCTGAAGAAGTTTGCGAGGATTCTGCCGGCGGCCAAGGCACTCCGATTGGCGCAACTGGAGAACCGGATGGATTTGATGCTGCGCCTGCAACTGGCCTCAGGCATCCCCTTGACACCGATCGAAGGCCGCCTGACCGGCGAGGCGACTGGCGTTGCCATCCTCGCTGAAGGTGTTCCGGGGGGCGCGGTCGTTCAGACTCATGTTTTGGCGGCCACGGTCGCGGCGATTGACATGGCGAGCCGCAAGTTGACGCTCCTCAGTGCAGACGGGATCAAGCAGACCATCAAGGTGGGGCCGGAGGCCGTCAACTTTGATCAGATCCGCGTTGGCGACCAAGTCAAAGTCGTGGCGACCGAGGAACTCGTGGTGTATGTGGCCGGCGAAGGCGAAACTCCCAGCGATCGCGCTGCCGGGCTGGTGGCCCTGTCCCCCGTGGGTGCCAAGCCGGGCGTCGTCATGGCTGGGACGACCCAGGTCACGGCTAGGATTGCCGCCATAGACGTGGAACGCCGCAAGGCCACGCTCCAGTTCGAGGATGGTTCGATTCGAACCATCGCCGTGAGGCCGGACGTGAATCTGGGCAGACGAAAGATCGGTGACAAAGTGGTCCTTCGTATCACCGAGGCGTTGGCCATCGAAGTGGCAAAACCCTAGCGCCGCCCAAGAGTCGGGCTTGCCGGACATCCCAGCGCATGATGCTGGATGTCCGAAAACGTGAGTCATGGAATCCCTACTTCAGCTGGTCAATCGGGGAGTGGAGCAACTGCTGGGGAGGGTGGGCGGACCGCTGCATTTCCGGCTGCTGATCATGCCGCTTGTGGTGACGACTCTTGCAGCCCGGGCCGGCCTGAAGGACGCCCGGGAAGGGCAGCCCGCGTTCTTGTGGGCGATCCTGACGCATCCAGCGGAGCGGCGGCAGCTACTTCGCTCGGCGGTGAGGGACGTGGGCCGGATTTTCATCGTGGCGGTGCTGCTGGACACCACCTACCAGCTCTTGGTTCTGCGGGCGTTTTATCCAGGGCAGTTGCTGATCGTCGCCATCGGGTGCGCCGTTGTGCCGTATGTCGTGATTCGAGGTCCAGTGCGGCGGCTGTCGCGCCGGCTTAACCGAGGGCGCCAAAGTGACTCGGCGAAAGAATGACCTGAAACCACGCGACCAACGTGGTCTATTACAGGAGTTACCAGCAAACAGGACTTGGAGCGGGCAGGCCCGCCGTCCGAATACGCGAAGATTTGCCGCCATTCCGACCCCGGGAAGACCGGAGCCGGGAGCGGTGATGAGAACAACGAACAAACTGAAAAGCAGCAACGAAGATTATGAAGAACAAGACCCTGTTGGTAGTCGGCCTTGCGACCTTGTTGGTTACGGCCACGCAGGCCAGTCAGCAACAACTCGCCACCAGCATTCGGGACACCCAGGTTGAAACTACCCGGACCGATGCCCAGCTCAAGGCCACGCTCGCCGCGTTGAACGCACTCACCGCTCAGAAGAAGGGTGACCTTCGTCCCGCCTATAACACCTTCTGCACGGAACTGCCCAAAACTGAAGCGGCGGCGAACTGGACCCGAGTGCGGACGGAATGGATGGCCAAGGATGGCCGCCAGTATTTCAAGGACTGGCAGACCACCATCAACGGCATCGCCAGCGATTCCTTGCGGAAGAAGGCGCAGAAGCGGCTGAATGCGGTCCAGGCCAGCTACGACAAAGTGGAAGTCTCGCTCAAGCTGGCGGGCGACAAGTTCAAGCCCTTCCTCACCGACCTGGCCGACATCCAGAAATTCCTGGCGACAGACATCACTGCCGGTGGCGTCAAGGCGATCAAGAGCACCGTCAGGAGCGCCAATTGGAATCACCAATATGTGGACAGCGCCATCAAGGCGGCCCTGAAAGAAATGCAGAAGATGGAAAAAGCGCTCTCTTCGGAGGCCAAGTAAACTCAGACCCGCTGCGTACCGCGATCTGGCGGCCCAGGTCGCGGCTTTGCTGAAGCAGGCGTAGCAGGGAAGCGCAGATTGAATCAACCTGGATGCGCGGCGGAGTCGGTTCGACCGATGCCGCCACAGTGACCTGAACGACTCGCTTGCCACAAATGGCTTTTATCGCAACACTCAGAAGTATGAAACACAACACAAGGCCTGCTCTTCTCGGCGGCGCACTTGCCTGCTGCGCTGCGGTCATCCAAACCGTCCAAGCCGGCGGCATTGCCCTATACGAAATCGCCACTCCGGATGTTGGCCTCGCTTCCGCCGGCTATGCCGCCCGGGCGGACGATGCCTCCACGCTCTTCAAGAATCCCGCCGGCATGGGCCGCTTGGAAGGAGTCCAGCTCCAAGGCGGACTGCAAGCGTTGTATGGCAGCGTCTCCTTCAACGCCGATGACCATACATCGGCCCGCCTCGGTGCCGACGACGGCGGCAACGCGATGGGCTGGCTGCCGGGAGGCAGCTTTTTCGTCGTCATGCCGCTGGGCGAGAAATGGCGCGTCGGGTTGGGCGGGTTGTCCTACTTCGGCTTGGCCGAAGACTACGGCGATGATTGGGTGGGGCGTTACTACGTGCAGAAGGGCGCGCTCCTCGGCATGAGCGTGATGCCTACCGTGAGCTTCGAGGTGAATGACTGGCTTTCCCTGGGGGCCGGGTTGAACGCCATGTACGGCTATCTGAATACGGACATGGCTGTGAATAACATCATTGGACCCGACGGACAGATGTCGTTGAAGGATCGCGCTTGGGGCTTCGGGGCCAATGTGGGGGTGCTGATCAAAGTCGGCGAGAAGACGCGATTGGGCGTCACGTATCTCTCCGCTGTGGACTTGGACTTCAGCGACAAACCGAGCTTCACCGGGTTGGGGGCTGGCTTGAGCGTCATCCTGGCTGACCCGCGGCAGTTGGATCTTGGCATGACCGTACCCCAGTCGGCGATGGCGGGTGTCTATCACGCGCTGAGTGACAAGTGGGCGGTCATGGCGGACTTTGGCTGGCAGGATTGGAGTGAGTTCGGCTATGTGCAGGCCGGCGTGGAGGCCGGAGGCTCCACCACACTCGACCTCAAATACCAGGACACCTGGCATGGTGCAGTCGGAGCACAATATCGCGCGTCAGAAAAGTGGCTGTTCTCTGGCGGCGTGGCCTTCGACAGCTCGGCCGTGGAGAATGAGAATCGCACCGTGACGTTGCCGATGGGCCAGACGTGGCGTTTCGGGCTGGGGGCGCAATACCAGCTCAGCCAGTCGGTAAACATCGGCGCCGCCTGGACTTTCGCCTGGTGCGGTGACATGTCGGTGGATCAAGGCACGAATGTGTCGCTGCGTGGTCGCGTGTCGGGTTCCTACGACGATGCCTGGCTTTCTTTCGCGAACGTCAACTTGACCTGGAAGTTCTAAGCAGAGTTCTATCAATCGTAACGAATCCACTCGCAAAGTCGTCATCTCACCAACATGAAACCAAGCCTAATCCTCGCCGCTTTCAGCCTTGCGCTAGGCGCGGCTTTCACGCTGTCCGCCAACGGTCAGCCAACCACCAGTCCCGCCGAATTCAAGAACCGCGCGAATCTGCCAATGCCGAACACGATCCGGCCCAGTTCGGTCGTCTACGACGCCAAGAGTCCGGACGCGAAGTTTCCGCCCATCGAGCAACTCCGCCCACCCAAGGGCGCGCCGAACGTGCTGATCGTGCTGATTGACGACGCGGGGTTCGGTGCGTCCAGCGCGTTCGGCGGCCCGTGCCAGACGCCGACGATGGAAAAGCTCGCCGCCGGCGGATTGAAGTATAATCGCTTCCACACCACTGCGCTTTGCTCGCCGACGCGACAGGCGTTGCTCACCGGTCGCAATCACCATTCCGCCGGCATGGGCAACATCACGGAATTGGCCAGCGGTGCGCCCGGCTACTGCTCGCAGCTCCCGAACTCGATGTCGCCGCTGGCCCGGACGCTCGTGCTCAATGGCTATTCCACCGCGCAGTTCGGCAAGTGCCACGAAGTCCCCGTCTGGCAGACCAGCCCCGCCGGGCCGTATGACTCCTGGCCCACAGGTGGCGGCGGCTTCCAATACTTCTACGGTTTCATCGGCGGTGAGGCGAACCAATGGTACCCGACACTTTACGAGGGCACGACGCCGGTCGAGTTGAAGAAAACGCCCGAGCAAGGTTATCACCTCGTGACGGACATGACCGACAAGGCCATCAAATGGATCGGGCAGCAGAAGGCGCTCGCTCCGGACCAACCCTTCTTCATCTATTTTGCGCCGGGCGCCACGCACGCGCCGCACCACGTCGCGAAGGAGTGGGCCGACAAATACAAAGGCAAATTCGATCAAGGCTGGGACCAGCAGCGCGAGGCCTCGTTCGCGCGGCAGAAGCAATTGGGTGTCATCCCGGCGGATTGCGCGCTCACCCCACGGCCGAAGGAAATTCCTTCGTGGGACGAAATGCCCGAGGCGATGAAGCCCGTCTTGCGCCGGCAGATGGAGGTGTACGCCGGTTTCATGGAATTCACCGATCACAACGTTGGCCGGATCGTGGACTTTCTCGACAAACTGAAAATCCTCGACGACACGCTGATCTATTACATCTGCGGCGACAACGGCGCTTCCGCCGAGGGCACGTTGAATGGCGCTTACAACGAGATGGCCAACTTCAACGGCCTCGCGGCGCTCGAAACGCCGGAGTTCTTGACGGCCCGGATGGACAAGCTGGGCGGGCCCGATTCCTACAACCACTTCGCCGTCGGCTGGGCCTGGGCGATGGACACGCCTTACCAATGGACCAAGCAAATCGCCTCGCACTGGGGCGGCACGCGCAACGGCACGGTGGTTCATTGGCCCAGGGGCATCAAGGCCAAGGGCGAAATCCGTTCGCAGTTCTCCCACGTCATTGACGTCGCTCCTACGATTCTCGAAGTCGCTGGATTGCCGCAGCCGGAATACGTGAACGGCATCCAGCAGGACCCCATCGAGGGCGTCAGCATGGCCTACGCGTTCAACGATGCGAAAGCGGCGGAGCGGCACGAGACCCAGTATTTCGAGATTTTCGGCAACCGCGCCCTCTACCACAAGGGGTGGACGGCGGTGACCAAACACGCGACGCCATGGATTCTGGTTGGCCGCAAGACCGTGCCCTTCGATGACGACGTTTGGGAACTCTATTCGGACCAGGACTGGAGCCAATCCAAGGACCTCGCCAAGGAGATGCCAGACAAGCTTCGCGAATTGCAGCGGCAGTTCATCATCGAGGGCACCCGCTACAAAGTGCTCCCGCTGGATGATCGGGTGGTTGAGCGGATGAACCCCGACACCGCGGGCCGGCCCGTGCTCGTCCGCGGCAAGGAACAACTCCTCTTCGGCGGCATGGGACGCTTGAGCGAAAACTGCGTGCTCAACCTCAAGAACAAATCGCACTCCGTCACCGCCGAGATTGAAGTGCCGAAGTCCGGCGCCGAAGGCGTGATCGTGTGTCAGGGCGCGAACATCGGCGGCTGGACCCTCTACGCCAAGGGCGGCAAGCTGAAGTACTGCTACAACGTCGCTGGCGTGAAGCATTTCTTCGTCGAGTCCAAGGATGCCCTTCCCGCGGGTCAGCATCAGGTCCGCATGGAATTCGCCTACGCTGGTGGCGGCTTGGGCAAGGGCGGCAAAGTCACCCTGTTGGTGGACGGCAAGCAGGTCGGGGCGGGCGAGATTCCCATGACGCAAGCCATGATCTTCTCCGCCGACGACGGTGCCGACGTGGGTGAAGACTCCGGCGCGCCGGTGTCGCCGGATTACGGTCCGGTAGGCAACGGCTTCAATGGCGAAGTCCGCGGGGCGTTGCTCTCGATCAAGGACGATCCCAACAACTCGGATCACCTGATCAAGCCCGAGGACGCCATCAACGCCGCGCTCGGACGACAATAAGCGCCAGCACGATTGCGAACCACACAGGCCGCTCCCAGGCAGGAGCGGCCCTTTTTGTTGAAGGTTGCAGAGCCTCGGAACGTGGACAAATATACGCATCTGCAAACCATGAACAGAAAATCGCTTCTCCGCTGCTCCGCAGCGTTGGGCGCCGTTTTGATCGCGGTCGCCACGCACGCGGCGGATCGAAAACCGAACATCCTCCACATCGTTGCCGACGATCTCGGCTGGAAAGACGTCGGCTTCAACGGCGCCACCGACATCAAAACGCCGAACTTGGACAAGCTTGCCGCTACCGGTGCGAAGTTCACCCAGTTCTACGTGCAGCCGATGTGTACGCCCACACGCGCGGCGCTGATGACGGGCCGTTATCCCTGGCGCTACGGCCTGCAAACGATGGTCATCCCCGGCACTGCGGGCTACGGCCTCGATACCAGCGAGTGGCTGCTGCCGCAGTGCCTCAAGGACGCGGGCTACCAGACCGCTCTCATCGGCAAGTGGCATCTCGGCCACGCGGATTTGAAGTACTGGCCCAAGCAGCGCGGCTTCGATTACGCCTACGGTGCGACGATCGGCGAGTTGGATTATTACACCCACGGCGATGCCGGCGTGCTCGACTGGTTCCGCAACAACAAGCCCGTCCACGAAAAGGGCTACACCACCACGCTCCTCGGCGACGACGCGGTCAAATACATCAACAAGCAGGTCCCGAACAAACCGTTCTATCTTTACCTCGCCTTCAATGCCCCGCACACACCGTATCAAGCGCCGAAGGAATTCATCGCGAAGTATTCCAGCATCGCCGACCCCACGCGCCGCACTTACGCCGCCATGGTGGATTGCCTCGATGAGAACATCGGCAAAGTCGTCGCCGCGCTCGACACGCAAGGCCTCCGGGACAACACGATCATCCTTTTCCACAGCGACAACGGCGGCACGCGCAACGCCATGTTCGCCGGCCAGATGGCTGATGTCTCAAAGATCAAGATTCCTTGCGACAACGGCCCCTACCGCGACGGCAAGGGCTCGCTCTACGAAGGTGGCTGCCGCGTCGCCGCTATTGCCAACTGGCCCGGCCGCATCAAGCCTGGTGTTGTGGACGGGATGATTCACGCCGTGGACCTTTATCCCACGCTCGCCGCGTTGGCTGACGCGTCCACCGCCAAGTGCAAACCGCTCGACGGCGTGAACGTCTGGGACGTCATCGCCGAGGGCAAACGCTCCCCGCGCACCGAACTCATCTACAACGTTGAGCCGTTCCGCGGAGCGGTGCGGCAAGGCGATTGGAAGCTCATCTGGCGCACGCTGATTCCCACTAGCGTTGAGCTCTACAACCTTGCCGAAGACCCCCATGAGAAAACCACCGTCGCCACCGCGCATCCCGACAAGGTGGCCGCGATGCAGGAGCGGCTCAACGCGCTGGGCAGGGAATCAACAAAGCCACTCGCGCTGCAGTACATCGCCAGCGTCGGGCTAAAACACGGCAAACCCATCATCGCGTCCGAAGGCGGCAAGCCGCAGGCTCTGATTGGCGGCAACGGACACTCGATCACCGACGAGGGCTTCGGCGACAACGACGACCCTCCGTGAATTCTGCGGATGTCGATTACTCAGGTGACATGCCTTAGCCCAAGTTGGGCCTGTGTTTGTGGCTCGCGTGGTAGGCAGCTTTTCTCTTTTCCGGGCGGCAGTGGTTTTCTACGCTCCCGTCATTCGTGCGCACTAACCCGAGCATTCTATTCAGGCTGCGTGTGCAGCAGAGTCTCCGAAGCCAAATCCGCCCCGCCTTCTTGTTGCTATTGGTAGCGGGGCTAGCGCTGAGCGGATGCCAAGTCGTGGAGGAAACCGCCAGGTTTCCAGTCAAAGCGATGGCGGCGGTGGTGCCGGTCTCTAAATCCGGGCAGCCGGAGCCAGCCGCGCTCCAGACGGAATTGCAGCGCTACGCGGACGAGTTCATGGCCCGGACGGTGGCGGCGATCGAAGAATATGCACGCATTGCTGGCACTCCCGAGGCCCGAAGCCAAGCGCTGACATGGAAAGTCAGTGTCAGTTCAGCCGCCGTGAGTATCGCCAGTGGACCGAACCCCACTGCGAACCTGCTCGACTTCCTTTCCCTGGCCACGATCACCCGCGTCGCGCTGGAGGAGGAATGGTCCAAGTCCGCCGAGGGGCAAGCTTTCCAGCCGTGGCTTGAAACCAGTCGTTCCCTGGAGAAGGAAGCCTGGCGGTTGGCGGATGGAATTTTCTCCACCGACCAGCAGTCTGAACTGCGGGACGGCATTCAGAATTGGTGGCAGTCGAACATCGGGACGCGCGCCACGTTCTTCGTCCGCCCGCAGGAGTTCAGCTCGCTCATCCGCCAGACCGGTCAGCAAGCCGCATCCCCAGGAAGCGTATTTGCGTTGGTGGGTTTGGATCCGACCGCGGGGCTTGATCCGGCTGTGCGCGAAGTCACGCGAACGCGGTTGTTTGCCGAACGCGCCATGTTCACCGCGCAACGCATGCCGTTTCTGTTGCGCTGGCAGATCGAGTTGTTGACCGAGCAGCTCCTGCAAGGCGACGAAGCTTCGACCGCGCTGACCAACATGACCCGCTTGACGGAGAACGCAGACCGCCTGAGCCGCGCGGCGGAATCCCTGAGCCAGACGGCAGCATTGCTGCCCGATCGCTTCAGCACCGAGCGCAAAGCCATCCTCGATGCGATGGAGGTCCAGGAAGGCAAGCTGCGAGAGCTCTCAGGCGAAGTAGGCCGGACGCTCGCCTCTGGCGAGAAGATGTCCACCTCGCTGAACACGACGCTGACCACGTTCGATGCGCTGATGAAGCGCTTCGGCGTCGGCGAACCTGTGAGCGGACCGCCGGAAACAAACTCGCCGCCGTTCAACATTCTGGATTACGCAAAGACCGCCGAACAGATTGCCGCCATGGCCCAGCAACTCGATGCTCTGATCAAGAACGCGAACAGCACGTTGGATTCCCCGGCGCTGGACAAGCGGATTGCCGACTTGAACAAGGTCTCCGGCCAGGCCAAAGCCGACGCGAAGTCCGTGCTGAACCACGCCTTTCTTCTCGGGGTGGGCTTGATCCTGATGACGTTTGGCTGTGGCGTGGTCTATCGGCGACTGGGCCGGGTGGCGGCAAAGTCCTCATGACTTCGAAAGAGACACCAAGGGGGAACGTATTCGCCTTGATGGCGGCCTTGCTGATTGCGTCCGCATTGAGTGCGAGCGCAAACGAACCGGTCTTGGCTGACCTGCCTGCGACCACTGGTGAAGTTGTTGAAGGGCCCGCCCGCTTGAAAGCCAGCTCGCACCTAACGCTGGAAACCAATGCGCCGCTGACGGTCGCCACCACCAACGCGCCACGGAAGAAGTTTGACTGGAGCGCGGCTTGGAAGGGCTGGGACGGACTGCATTTCACCTTGGATCGAAAGACCTTTCTCGGACACGAAGCGACCGGTGTTACCAACATCCGCGCTGTTCATTTGGAGGAGACCCGCATGGCCGGGAAGCTCGGCGCCAAGTTCGCTGTGGATGGAGCCGCGTATGTGGCGGACGATGACTTCACGGGTTTCGATGCCGGCGCGGAACTTCGCCGCGCCCGGG
>CAZWJC010000131.1:0-18812 GCA_964634255.1 uncultured Verrucomicrobiota bacterium
CCCATATTCACAGGTCACACTCTTTATTGCACGCACTAATCGCTCACCACACTAGAATGGGTTGCCAAAAACGCGAAGCCTGCGCGGACGGCGTCCGAGATCGCTGCGTGGTCCGCCCATCAGGAGCAACGCACCTCAGACAATCCGGAATCCCGCGCTTTCTTCAACGATGTTCACAGCAAGGTTGCTCCCAACCGGACGGACATCGCCACGTGGTTTGATCTGTTGGATCTGGACGACTACGCAAGCTTTGGCGGCCCAGTGTGAAGTTCTTGCACTGGCATGTGTCTGCATCCTGGGACTCGGTTGCAGCCGCAAACCTCCACCGTCAAGGCAAGATGCCGGTTCTAACTTGGGCCAGTCGTTCTCCGCACTGCCGCCGCTCAATCCTCCTAAATCACTTGGGCGCCGCAGGCGCAGGCGCTTTTAGCTGCTGCTGCGCTGCGGCCTTCCATGCCTCGACCAGCTCCGGCAGCGGCTTGCCGGTGCATTCTTGCCACAATGGGTCAGTAGATTTGGACTGCCGACAGGCCGCGTTCAACTTCCTGATCAGCTGTCGCTGCGAATCATGGTGCTCGACCACATAATTGAGGAAGTTGGCGGATATACGATAGCCGCCATCGTAGTGCAGGGACGGATTGCGCTGCGCACGGAGCCACACGAAATCGGCGCCATGACTCTCCGGCTCGTAGAGGAACCAGCGAATGTAATCGGGAATACCCTCGACCAGCCAGCCGGGCGGGCGCACGGCGTCAGGATTGTTGCGCCGGCCACCACGATACTGCTGAAGGACATGCACCACTTCATGCACCAGCGCCCCCAACGCTTCACCGTTTAATTCGCTTTTGAGCCAATCCGAGTTCGCTGTGATCCGCGTTCCGCTGGTCGCCGCGACGCCCTTTTCGGGGCGAATGACGACGCTGAATCGCTTCGGCGGCTCAAATCCGTCGCTGGGCAACATCGCAACGATCTTGGGATACCACGCGGCCAAGACGGGCGCGAGTTTCTGCTCGGCCCAAGCCGAAAGGTCCGCCGCTTGTGATGTGTCAATGGCGATCTCGCAAGCGCCGTCAGCCGATTTGATGACCAGCGGAGGCGTGCCGGCAGCCAGGATCGGCTCTACCGGCGTCCCCTTCTCCACCACGTCAATCTCGCTGTAGAACGTATTGGCGAATCGGTCTTGGTCCTCGGTGCGCTCAATGTCGAACAGTAGATATCGGTATTTACCGATGATGCCATCGGGCTCGAACACGCTTACGCCGTGCTGCCCGCCGCCTCGGGCACGCGTATCCACCCGGGCCACGAACTTCCAGCCTGACTTCTCCAGATCGTCACTCTGCTTCGGCTGGGCGTTGAAGCCCTGCGCAGCGCCGTCACTGGCATAAACCTGATACATCTGCGGCCCGCGCGCAGAGGGATGCCAGGAATAGGTGTTGATCTGTCTGATTTCCACAATGCGCGTCAGATCCACGAGAACGCGCCCGCGCGTAGTACCGACTGCGAAGAAGAAATTCGCGTCCGGTTCGTCCGCGCCGGACGGCAACTTGCCATCGTGAAGCGTCTCGATGCCGCCGCTGTTGGGATCTACCTGGCCCTCCATGATCGAGAAGCTAGCCACCGTTGCCGCGTCGTTCTTAGAAGGGGCGGGAACTGCTCCTGACGTGAATTCGGCTGTTCCTTCTTCTTGGTGGCTGGTTGCCGTCTGGATACCGGCGAACACCCCGGTCGCAGGGTTGGCGAGCAGCGCCGCAGCTAGGAAGCTGCGGCAAAAGGCGAACCGATAGGAATAGGACACGAACAGGGTCATGAGATGTTATCGCTGAGTGTTGCTGGTTGAGGCGCAGATGCCTGTAATTAATGTAGCTGGCTGTTCCCATCAATGCCCTTGTTACACTTGGCAAGAGGGAAGTTGTTGCAGCCCTCTGAAAGGCCATCCGGATCGGTAACAGAGCCCCACATCACCGCCTTCCGGCCGAACAGGTGTATCTGCGGTATCCAAGCGGGTGGTTTGAGCCAACTTCCACGCAGCGAAGTGCAAAAAAGGTGAGACGCCTCCCCGCCTTCCCCGGACGTCACAAGCCCGACCACGACATCTGCAGAGAAGGCGAACCGCCAAGAGCGAGGCCGGGGTCAGCCCCGTCCATGCCGCAATCGTTCCCTCGTCTGCTTGGGTACGCAGTGGTTCGAGCAGCCCAAGCAGCCACTTACCGAATCCGCTGGGTTGTGCGTTCCGCCAGCCAGTCCCAAGAGGCACGTTCCCCGGCCTCAACCGTATTGTTGGGAAGCGTGTTGGCCGGATAAACCAAGCCCTTCCACCGTTTGACCTCCGAATGACCGTCCGCAAACGAGAGGCCACCCGCCCCGCCGTGGTAGATGGCAGGGTAATCCACCCACCGGACCGTTGATCCTGGCGGCGGTCCGGGATGTCCAAAACCTGCATCGTTGATACTTTCGGGGTTTTCGTCAACGAACACCCAAGTCATAGCTGCGTTGACTAAATCGCTGTCCTTCCCATACGTGCGATAGGTTCGTCCCAAAGTGTGGCCATGGCTTCCGTCCAGCCACGGCCCGTTGCTCGTGTAAACCGGTTTCCCACTGTGACCACCGCCGCCCCTGAATCCGGCACAAATCGTGCCTACGGCTTGGTTCATGGCGAAGCTGCGAACGGCTCGCGACCGCAACGCTCCAAGCGCGGATGCCCCTGGATCCGCCGGGCACTTGTATATCGTGTAGTTCTTGCCAGTGTAAGGAGACAGGACGTTGAAATCGGGGTCCATCAGCAAGAGTACGTTCGTCGCGGTGCCGGTCATAGTCTTCCCTCCACCCGACACGGTACTCATCGCGCCTGCATGTCCGGTGATCCAAACGTGGCCAGCCGGAGCACCGGAGTCGTCCTCGTTCGGTGGCAGTAGGTTGTAGAAATCCGTAGCGTACAACTTCCAGGCAATCATCATTTGCTTGCCGTTGTTCATGCACATGATGCCTTGCGCTTTCGCCTTCGCCTTGCTCAGCGCAGGCAGCAACATGCCGGCGAGGATGGCGATGATGGCAATGACCACGAGCAGTTCGATCAGAGTGAAGCCTCGGTCTTTGGTGGTGGGTTGGTGGTTCATATCGGAATACCGTTGGGTTGTGCGACGCGGGGAACCCGTCTGATGGGCCAGCGACCGGTAACCACTTCGGTCACGGTGCTGAAACATTTTGACTGCATGCTCGTCCGCATCCACGGCTTAACTATACGGCTGGTGTTTGTGCTGTCCATCCTCCACATAAGCCCCTCCCCGCTCAACTGAAAAAATGTAGCTTCTCTGGGATTTTTGTAACCCCAAAGGCGGCCGGACCTGCGACTCGGACCGCGTTAGCTCCCGGGTGCGGCCACCAACCGCTGCCGGGAGCGGTATTCCGTGGGGGTCATCTTCGCTACTTTCTTGAAGACCCGGCAGAAATAAGCGGTCTCCCGGTAGCCACACCGGGCAGCCACCTCGTCCAGTTTCAGGTCATAGCTACGCAGGAGATGTTTGGCCCGGTCGGTGCGCACGTGGATCAGGTAGTTGCTGAAGGTCATCTGCCCCTGTTGCTGAAAGATGCGGGATAGATGGTTAGGAGAGACGCCGAACTGCCGGGCCACGGATTCCCGGGTGACGTTGTATTGATACTGGTTCTGCAAATAGACGCAGACTTCCTCCAGCAGGGTTTTGGCGCGGTTGGCCGGCGGCAGTGGTGGCCGCTGAACGGCGGCTTGGACGCACCACAAGAGCGCCCGAGCCAACTCGGGAAACGCCTCCTGCGGGCTGCCGGCGACCTCCAACTCCACCATCGCATCCAACACCCGCGCCAGTGGTCCCGTCAGCGGCCGGGGTAACGTGAATTTCTTTGCCGTCAGGTGATCTCCCGCGTCTCCCGCCACATTGACGACACTGATGCCGATTTGTTTCTTCCCAAACAAGATCGACATCAACTGCCCGCGGCACCTCCAGAGTGGGAGATTCCAACAGTTCGGCGGCGCGAACAGGGCGGCTCCGGGAGTGAGTTGCACGGACGAGATCCGTCCGTCCAACTCGATCTGCGTCTCGTAATAGCCGCTCAAGGCGACCTCCAGCCGTGGGAAATTCACGACATGGCTCAGCAGCGGCGGCTCAAGCCTCCGACCGCACACATACAGCCGGGTCAACGGATGTTTGTGCAACAAGCGTTCTGGCCACCAACTGCTGCCTGATAGCGTCACCCCAGCACGATAGTTACAAAAATCCCACAAAAGCTACATCTTTCCCGTTGCTACCGGCACACCCCAAAAGGATGATCGAATGCAATCAAGTCTTCCATCGTCTGGCTCAAGCGGAACGCGGCATGAACGAAGCCTTACAGAAACACAAGCAGTACCTCCTGACCGGGGTATCGCACGTCGTTCCCTTCATCGCGTGTGGCGGCATTCTGATCGCCCTTTCCCTCGCCTACGCCTTCCAGTTCGGTCACGTCGACGCCAACGGCGCACCCGATCTCTCAACCGCGCCGGTGCTTGTCCAGCACATGCTCACGATTGGGAGCAAAGCGTTTGAGCTGTTTCCGGCGGTGCTCGCTGGGTTCATCGCATTCGGAATGGCTGGCCGGCCTGGTCTGGTGCCGGGCTTTGTAGGTGGCTTCATCGCGGGCATGCCCCAAACGGTCGGCGACAAGCAAACCAGCGCCGGCTTTCTTGGGGCGCTGGTCATCGGCTTGGTGGCCGGGCACGTGGTCAACCTCTTAAAGAAGCTGCCGGTTTCAAAATTCGTCCGGCCCGTGATGCCCATCATCATTCTGCCGATCCTTTCGGCGCTGGCCGTCGGGTTGTTGATGCTGGCCCTGAACGTACCCCTGGCAAGAGTCATGGTCGGATTAGGTCACTTCCTTGAAGGCCTGCAGAGCGGCTCGCAAGTCGTCCTCGCGATGATCTTGGGCGCGATGATCGCGTTCGACATGGGGGGGCCGGTCAACAAGGCGGCGTTCTTCTTTGGCGCGGCGATGATCCAGCAGGGCAACTACACCATCATGGGCGCCTGCGCCGCCGCCATTTGCACGCCGCCGCTCGGCTTGGGCTTGGCCACGCTCATCGAAAGGTCGCGCTGGACCGAAGAACAGCGCGAGTCCGGCCTCGCTGCGCTGGGCATGGGCTTGATTGGTATCACGGAGGGCGCAATCCCGTTTGCAGCCGCCGATCCGTTCCGTGTCATTCCGTCCATCATGTTTGGCTCCATGGTCGCTGCCACTGTCGCCATGCTGGGCGGCGTCGGTGACCACGCCCCGCATGGTGGGCCTATCGTACTCCCTGTGGTGGACAACCGCGTGATGTTCGTCATCGCGATCCTCGCGGGCATGGTCGTCACCGCGTTGACTATTAACATCGTGAAAAGACTCTCCGAGACACCGGCCGCCGCGCCGGCAGAAGGCAAATTATGAGAATTGTCGCAGTCACCGCCTGCCCCACGGGCATCGCGCATACCTACATGGCCGCCGAGCAACTGGAGAAGACGGCCAAGAAACTCGGGCACAGCATCAAGGTGGAAACCCAGGGCGCCATGGGCATCGAGAACGAACTCAGCCCGGCAGACGTCGCTGCCGCCGAGGTCGCCATCTTCGCCGCCGATATCGCCGTCGAACAACCCGAACGCTTCGAGCGCATCCGCAAGGTTCACGTCCCGGTTCAAGCTGCCCTCAAGGACGCGGAAGCGGTTTTTCAAAAAGCCTTGTCCGGCGCGACCTGACAGATGCCGCTGGAATTCCAGTTCGCTTGTCCGCTGCCCAACGGCATCCACGCCCGTCCGGCGAGTGCATTGGAGGAAGTCGCGGCTTGCTTCGGCTCGGAGATTGGGCTTCTCAACATCCGCACGCAACGCATCGCGAACGCCAAGAGTGTCCTGTCGATCGTCGGCACGGACACTCGCCAGGGCGATGTGTGCCGGTTGAGCATCTCCGGACCGGATGAGGCCGACGCGCACGCCGCCCTGTCCAAGTTCGTCGAGCGAGAATTCCCCCGTTGTGACGACGCGTTGCCAGCCATCGCCAACCCCAATGGCCACGCACCCCTGCCTCCAAGCCTGCGCTCCATCGCCGCCAGCATCCTGCGCGGGACTCCGGTCGTTCGGGGCATCGGCCACGGGCGCGTTGTTCAATTCAGCCGGTTGCGCATTCCAGACTCAATCTCCATCCGCGGCGCAACCGATTTCGCCGCGGAACTCCGGCGGCTGGACACGGCTCTCACCGCACTCACGTCGAACTACGAGGAGCGTCTCGCCCACCCCGCGTCCCAGTTGGAGCGCGGCCTGATCAAGACCCACCGTGCGATCCTCCGCGACCCCGAGTTCCGGACACACCTGCACGCCGCATTGCGTCGTGAGGCGCACACCGCCGCTGGCGCCATAGCCGATGCCGAAGCGCATTTCACCGCCATCCTCGCCACCTCCGAGAGCCTGTTGCTCCGCGAACGTGCCTTGGACCTTCAAGACGTCTGCCAGCAACTGATGCGGCAGATCTATGGCGAGGCGACCATAACGGCGGAAGTAAAACTCATTGAGGACGCCGTCGTCATCGCCGAGACACTCACCCCGAGCCAGTTCCTGCGGTTGGACCGACGGTTTCTCAAGGGGTTGGTTTTGGCGCATGCGGGCACCACCTCCCACACGGTCATCCTGGCGCGTTCCTTCGGCATCCCAACTCTTACCGGCGTTAGCGGCCTTGCCACAGCTGGCGCGCAGGGACACGAAGCCATCGTGGATGGGGATGCGGGCCTGCTGGTGACGGAACTCACGATCCCGGTGCGCCGCTACTATGAAAGTGAAAAGCGCCGACTGAGCGAGCGGGAGATGCGCCAACGCCGGTTCATCACGCAGCCTGGTCAGACGGCGGACGGACAACGAGTGCAGATCGCCGCCAACATCACCAGTGCGGAGGAGGCGACGGTGGCGTTTGAAGTGGGCGCGGAAAGCATCGGCTTGTTCCGCACGGAGATGATTTTCTTCGATCGCACGGCCGCTCCAGACGAGGAGGAACAATTCGAGCAGTATCGCCGCGTTCTCGCCGCGGCGGACGCCCGGCCCGCGACCATCCGCACGCTCGACATCGGGGGCGACAAGCCGCTCCCATACCTCCACCTGCCCCCGGAAGAGAATCCGTTCCTGGGCTATCGCGCCGTTCGTCTGTATCCGGAATTTGAGTCGCTGTTCCGCGCCCAAGTGCACGCCCTGATCCGCGCATCCGCACATGGCCATCTCCAAGTACTGCTGCCCATGATCTCGTCTCTCGAAGAGGTGCGCTGGATCAAAGGCATCATCCGTGAGGAGCAGGCCAAATGCAGCGCGGAAGGACTTGCCTTCGACGCCCAAATGCCAGTTGGGGCCATGATTGAAATCACCGCGGCGGCATTTCAGCTGGACCAGCTCTGTGGCGAACTGGACTTCTTCAGTATCGGGTCCAACGACCTGCTCCAGTCCTTTGCCGCCGCCGACCGCACCGATCCGCGGCTCGCCCGATTTTGCGATCCACACCAACCGGCTTTTCTGCGGCTGCTCCAGAAGATCGTCGCGGAGGTTCACGCTGGCGGCCGGCGGGTCGGTTTGTGCGGCGAGATCGGCGCACAACCGCAATGGCTGCCGTTCCTGGTGGGGCTGGGCCTCGACTCGATCAGCGCCTCACCGTCGGCCCTACCCGCGCTCAAGACTGGACTCCAGAGTCTCTCGACTGCGACTTGCCGTGAACTGCTCCAGCGCGCCGTGGCTTGCAGCACTGCGGACGAGGTGCGGCAACTCGTGAACTCCAGCGCAAGCGGCGAACCCGCGCCGCTCATCGAACCCGAACTGGTGCTGGTGGAATCCGAGAGTGCCACCAAGGCTGAGGCCATTAAGGAGGCGGTGGACCGGCTCTACGTGCTGGGCAGGACCGATGAACCGCGGGCGGTGGAACAAGCCGTCTGGCAACGGGAGGAGGTCTATTCCACAGGGTTCGGGCACGGGTTTGCCATCCCGCACTGCAAGAGCAGTGCGATGAGCAACCACTCGATGGTCGTGCTGAAGTTGCGCCAACCCGTCGCCTGGGGCGCGCTGGACGAACAACCCGTCCGCGTGCTAATCCTTTTGGCCATCCGGGAGACCGAGCCGGCAGACACCCACATGAAGGTCTTCTCGCGCTTGGCCCGCAAAGTCATGCACGACGATTTCCGCGACCGCCTTAGCCGTGAACAAAGCCCCGCCGCGCTAAGCGCCTTCTTGCGGGAAAGCCTGAACACCTGAGCGAGGCGCACAACCGGACGAGCGGATCGGGCCGCACCCTGCCGATTCGCCCCGACTTCCGCAGCTTTCGCCCCGCAAGCAGAACTGCAGGCACATACCTCCCCTACGCCTTGAATCACACTGAATTCAGTCTCCCACCAGCGGACTACAATCCGCCGGTGGGGAGATCTTCATGCAACCGTGGTCACTGCGCCTTGCGCAGCCGGAAGTATGTGCTGCCGGATCCGAGCGGAAGCGTTACCGTATTCTGTCCGTCGTTGACGATCACCGAGTGTTGCGGGTCCATATCCACGAAGCTCGTCGAAATTGCAGTCGAGGATTGAAGGACCATGGCATTGCCGGACGCGGGCCAAGCCAACACAACGTCGGCTCCAGACCGCGCGATCGTCAATGTCGGCCGCCCCTCCAATTCGTAGACTTTGCCTTCTAGCCCCCCGAGCAGCAGCTTCCCTCCGTTCGGAGTAACATCCAGCCCGAAGTACTGTGTCGAACCACCCGTAAGCGCATCCAACTGCTGCTTGGTGTAGGTCGCGTGCAGCGAGCCCAGCGTCGTGGCATCCGTTAGTTTGTACACATAAACGCCGTTGTCCGTCGTCTGCACGTACAAATAGCCATCGCGTTCCACCACCGTCCAAAGCCCGTAGCTGGTCGTCGCGCCGGTCAAAGCGCTCACACTCCCCAGCAGTGTCTCGGCGCCCGTGGCCAGATTCAGTGCGTAGAAGTTGGCCGTCGCAGCCCCGGCGTTGCCGTAGTAGGCATACCCCGGATAGAGGTCTCCCTTGCGCACGTTCCGGATGCGACCGGCGCTAGTGGTAACGTAACCGTTGGCGTTCCAAGCGGTGCTCTTGGTCACCGTAAACGGCTCGCCAACCACATCGGCCAGGTAGAGCTTGTTCCGCTGGCCGGAAGTGTAGATGGCATAAATGACCGTGTCGTCGTCTATCCAATCGAAGGCATCTACCGTCAGCGTGTCCGGAGAGTCCACGGTTACCGGTGCGCTGCCATCGTAGTTGTACCGCGCGAACGTCGTGGTCGCCGGCGTGAACGCGCTGCTCGAGCCAAGCAGGTAAGTCTTCCGATTACTGCCGCGGAAGGGCGCTACCATCCGATGCTCCCATGTGGTGTCGCTGCTGTTGTTGACGGCGACTTCAGGCACGATCGACCCTGAGGCATACCGCCCAAAACAGGGAACGTTGATCTGGTTGGCATACACCTTCCCATCAAAGAAGCGTGGGTTGAACATGCTGTTTCCAGTGATCCCCAGATCGAAGCTGGGCTGGATGGTCGTCCGGAGTTGAAGTTGTTCAGGCTGGTAGGGGACGCTCAATCCTTCCAGCTCGTACACGTTTCCAGCAAGTCCGCCGACGAGCATCTTCTTGCCGTCGTGCGTCACATCCAAGCCAAAGTACTGCGCCGAACCTCCAGTTATTGCGTCCAGTTGCGCCTTGGAGTAGGTCGCAAACGAAGCACCGAGAGTGGTGGCGTTGGACATGTTGTAGACGTGGATGCCATTATCACTGGTTTGCACATAGAGATACCCGCCCCGCTCCAACACCGTCCAGACACCGTAACTCGTCGTCGCGCCGGTCAAACCCGTCACGCTCCCCAGCAGCGTCTCGGCGCCCGTGGCCAGATTCAGGGCGTAGAAGTTGCCGGTCGCCACTCCAGCGTCACCATAATAGACGTAGCCGCTGTAGACGTCGCCCTTGCGCACGTTGCGGATACGCGTGCTCACGCCGGTCGTGATGTACCCGTTGGCGTTCCACGCTGTGCTCTTGGTCACCGCGAACGGTTCCGCCACCACCGTGGCCAGATAGAGCCGCTTCCGGTTTCCCGAGGTGTAGTCCGCGAAGATGATGGTGTTCTCGTCCACCCAGTCAAAGGCATCCACAAGCTGCAAATCGGGGGTGTCAATACTCACCGGGTTATTGCCGTCGAAATCATAGCGGGTGAAGTAAGCCGCCGAGGCGATCGCGCTGCTGGAGCCCAGCACATATTTGGTGGCGTTGGTGCCGCGAAACGGCGCTACCATGCGGTGTTCCAACGTATTGTTACCACTATTATTGACGACCATTTCAGGCGAACTGTCGCCGGAGGGATAGCGCCCGAAACACGGTGTGTTGATCTGATTGGCGTAAATTTTCCCGTCAAAAAAACGCGGGTTGAACATGCTGTTCCCCGTGAGGCCCAGATCAATGTTGGGTTGCACGGCGACGCGAAGCTGGAGTTGCTCTGGCAGCAGCGGCGCAGCGACAACAAGGGAACTAAACAAGCAGGTAGCAGCAAGGATAATGCTTCTTCTCATACTCTCTCTTCGACTCTGGTTAAGTCGGTTTTGGTTTGAGTTGGTTGACTTACTGGTTCTGGCTCCGTGCATGCACGAGCAGCTCACAGCTCTCTCAGCCCTGGGGCCGCCCGGCATTCACTTCCCGGGCTCATTCAACATCACAAGCCAATAGAATTGCAAGCGACCATTCAGGATCCATTCAGGATCATTCGCCGGGCCCTCAACCGTAAAACGTTCCGCCCGCACTCCCACAGTGGACACGGTTCGGAGATGCCGGAGACAGTTACTGGCATCCGATGAAAACGAAGAGTAGTTCAGGAAACGCCGATTCGAGGTTTCCTCAATTCATCGAGATTGCTACCGTGGGCGCACATTTATGAACGAGCAATCAGTTAACACGAACGATCTCAGCCGCCGTGGATTTTTTAAGATCTCCGGCGCCACGCTCGGAGCCGCCAGTCTCGCAACGCTGCCCCTGGCCACCCAAGCCGCCGATGCCTGGCCGCCAAACGGTCGCAGCCTGATCTCCAAGGGCGATGTGGTTTTGTTTCAAGGCGACTCGATTACCGATGCCGGGCGAAGTCGGGACAAGGACAAGACTTCGGCCCCAAATAATCAGCCTGGCTTGGGCACGGGTTACGCGTGGCTGGCGGCGGCAGAACTGCTGGTGGGCCGGCCCGAAGACGGGTTGAAGGTATTCAACCGCGGCATCAGTGGAAACAAGGTGTTCCAACTTGCTGAGCGTTGGGCGGCCGAGTGCCTGGACCTGAAACCGAACGTCCTGAGCATTCTGATCGGAGTGAATGACTTCTGGCACACGCAAAACCCGGCGCTGAACTACAAGGGTACGGTGGAAATCTACGAGCGGGATTATCTGGCGCTACTTGAACGCACGAAGAAGGCGCTGCCGAAAGTGAAGCTGGTCCTTTGCGAACCGTTCGTCCTGCGCTGCGGCGCCGTCACCGCCCAGTGGTTTCCGGAGTTTGATCGGTATCGGGCCGCCGCAAAACGCGTCGCCGAAAAGCACCGCACCACGTTCGTGCCGTTCCAGACCATGTTCGACGAGGCGGTCAACTGCGCCCCGGCGGAACACTGGGCCGGCGACGGCGTGCATCCCAGCCCGGCGGGCGCTTCATTGATGGCGTATTTCTGGTTGAGAACGGTGAACCGCGGGCGATAGCGCCCGCCACCGTTTCCGGTTCTGCGGTTTCATAGCTCTTCGGCCAGCGTCGTCAATCGCGCCTCGGCGCTGGCCAGTTCGTCGTGGCCGGCACCGCTCCCGTCCGCCGCTGATCCCCCACTGCCCCATTGACTGCCGTGGTAGGCCAGCCCGCTTAGCGCCATCAAGATGGTCATGCCCACCGCGTGCTTCAGACCCGACCGGTACACAAATGGCGCGGCGACGCTGGAGATGAGCGCAAAGATCAGGATGTGCGCGAAGCCCTGCAGGGACGACGCCAGCCCTTTGCGTTGCGGAAAGACGTCGAGGCTTTGAATCGTGATGATGGGCGCGACCAGTGAGAAACCGAACGTGTAAACACTCAGCGGCAGGACCGCCCACGGCACTCGCGGCGTCAACCACAGGCTGCTCGCCAAATTGAGGACCGCACCTGCACCCATCAGGGCAAACCCATAGCGCACCGAACGAGCCGCCGAGATGCGCCCTGCCAAGCGACCGCTCAAGGCCGATCCCAAAATCAGCCCTGCCACGATGGGCACAAACAGCCAGCCAAATTGCGTCTCGGTGAGCCCGAGGATGTTGATCGCCACATCCGGCGCCGTCGCCACGTACAGCAAAAAGCCGCCGCCGCCGAAGGCCAGCGCCAGACAGAGGAGCACAAACGTGCGGTGACTGACCGCTTCGGCGTACGACCGCAGTAACCGTCCCGGGTGAAACGATTGGCGCTGGTGCCGCGGCAGACTCTCCAGCAACCCTTGGTGGCACACCGCCCACAAAGTTGCGCCGAGCAAACCCAGAAACACAAATGCGCCCCGCCAACCGAACCCGACGTGGAGCCAGCCACCCACAATCGGCGCGATCACCGGGCCCAGCCCTGCCACCATGGCCACTTGGGCCATGAGCCGCTGCGCATCCGCGCCCCCGTAGCAGTCACGGATCACCGCCCGGCTCACGATCATGCCCGCGCCGGCGGCCAGTCCCTGGACCACGCGAAGAGCAAGCAACCAGCCAAAGCTCGGCGCAACCACGCACGCAGCAGCGCTGACCGCATAGACGGCCAGCGAAATCAGAATGACCCGCCGCCGGCCAAACGAATCCGACAGCGCGCCGTGAAACAAATTCATCCCGGCCAATGCGGCCAGGTAAACGCTGAGCGTGGCTTGCACCTGAAGCTCACTCACCCCGAAATGAGCCGCGAGTGCCGGAAAGGAGGGGAAGTAAGTGTCGATCGAAAACGGCCCAAGCGCCGACAACGCACCGACGATGAAACCCATCCGGCGGCGGTTTGACGTAGCGGAATCGGCCGCCGATTGGCGAACCGCATTACGCTGCCGATCATCTGGTGACTGTGTGGTCACAGGTTTGTGCTTGGGCGACTCTGGGTTGCTCTGCATCGTATCATTCGTCTGGCGCGATACAGTCATCCTTCCGGCCAGCCCGCGCAGAACATGGTACGGACCAGCGTCTGCCGGAACGAGTACTATGTTCAAGCGTCGCACGTGCCTAAGTCACGCGCCGTGATGCCGGCGAACGAACCAGTCCCGTCGCCTTCGAACATACGACATGGATGGGTGCAATCCGACACGCTGTGGTTCTCCGAAACTAGTTCCGGGAGAGATTGAACATTCCAGGCGCTTGTGCGATCAATTAGGCAACATGGCAGCAATCACTCAAACCCTTGTCTTGGAGCACGCGGTTTTCACCGCGGTCTTCGATCAGATTGAACGTATCTTCCCGGAGCAGGAATCCGCGCGGGAGGTGAAATTGCTGGCGACGGTGGTGGAAGGCCTGCTCAGCGAACACGCCGAAACGGAGAAGCACTTGGCGTATTCCGCATTGGACCATGTGCTGCAGGAGGACGGACGTTTGAATCGCTTGCATCAAGATCACCACGAAATTGATGAGCATTTCAAACGCGTCCACCGGGCGACCACCTTGGCAGAGGCGCAAAGCCTGTTGAAGAAAGCACTGGCGGCAACTCGGGAGCACTTCCGTCGTGAGGAGGAGATCGTGTTTCCGTTTTTGGAGCGGGTGCTTCATCCCGAGACGCTGGAGGCGTTGGGTGACGCGTGGCTGGGCGGTTGCGAGCGCGGGGTGCCGGCACGGTCCGCAGATCTGGTTACCGGCTGATTCGCCAATGCCAGCCCGGGCACGTGGGCGCGCGGCTTTGGCTGTCGCGCCCCGGCAGCAACCGCGGGCACGCACCATTGCCCGGAGGCGTTGCGTGTTCGCGTTGGAGGGCCACCGTTTCGCATTGCCGCCGATTCTCTTTCGGAGCTGAAAGTCCCCCGCACCGATCTGGGAATGACTCGCCGAAGGCAACATCGTCCCTCGGCGTTCTGCTGCCGCTGCTGATCCCGCTGCCACCGCCAATCGCGCGATGCCTGTCAAACTCAGCGGCCAGATGACCGCCCGGTCCACCGCTACGTCCAACCAACAGCGACATCTTCTCGGTGACAATCGCCAACAACTTGACGCTGGGCAGCCCCCTGAACAACCGGACCACATTTCCATGAAAAGCTCACGCCGCAGCACAGCAGGCCGCATGGTGAGCGGCGGCCACTGCCCGGGGAACAGCATCCGGATTCGCCACTCCTCGGAGCGCGACAGGAGAGAAGACTCTCCGGAAAACCGGTTTTCACTTGCGCCGGAAATCGGAAGATGCGCTTAATCCGAACTGTGTTCGGTCCTCAACCAAACGACACCTGTGCTTGTCGCGTCTTTGTGGCGCGCGGTGCGCCTCTGTCGTGACAAAATGAGGGCGACTCTCTCAACCATCCTCCACATAAGAATCATCGGGAACAAACTAGGGAATACTCAAATGCGCAAAATTCTGTTCGCAAGTATCTTGACGGGTCTGTTGTGCGCCGGTTCGGCGCGGGCAGGTTCGTTCTTCTTCGACTTCAACGACGACCCCAGCACCAGCGGGTTGATGACTATCAGCGGCTCGGGCTCTTGGTATTCCTATGACGGTGTTGGTTATGCCACCAACACCTCAGATGGCTTTTTGAAGATTACATCAGGCACCGGCCAGGGTACCCGGGTCATTTTTTCGGACTTCGACGCGGGGTCGGTCGTGCAAGCCTTCACCTTCGAGTGCGATCTGCGTATCGGCAACGGTTCGGAAACGCCGGCTGATGGGTTTAGCATCAATTACTGCCGGGCCAACGACCCCGTATTGACCGGAGGCGCGTTCGCTCAGGGCCAAAACTGCGAAGCCAATCTGCCCGAAGAAGGAACGCAGACGGGCATCGGCATCGGCTTCGACGCCTACCAAAGTGGCGGGACAGCCGGTTCGTTGTGCGACGTGGTGGACCAGAGCATCGGCATCGATGTGCCGGCGGTCACCGTCCGGGTGGATGGTATCTTGGTTCGCCAATATCCATGTCCTTCACGGAATGCCACGAATTGCACAGACGCGACTTCGATCCAAACCGGGCCCTATACCGGTACGGGGGGAACCGAGAGTCTGTGCTGGGCTCGGCTCAAAGTGCAGCTTGGCACGGATGGGAAGCTCAACGTTTGGTGGAAGGGCACGCAAATCTTGACCGACTATCAGACCACATACTTGCCCAGTCCGGGCCGGTTGGTCTTCGCGGGCCGCACGGGCAGCCTGTGGCAAAACCAGGACGTGGACAACATCTCCATCACCACGGTGGCGGCGACCGTGGCCCAAGTGGGGAACGCGACGGGTCTCCCCGATGGATTCGCATTGGACGTAACCGACTCGGGGTCGAGTATCGTTACCCCAGCCACAGCCGCCGCTTCCGTGAAGCTTGACGGTGTGACTGTGACGCCATTGTCATCGGTGAAGGCGGCAGCGACAACGACTTTCACCTATCACGGTTTCCCAACTTTGCTAACTCCCGGCTCGACTCATGAAGTGGTTTTCGCCTGCAAAGACGGAAATGGGAATCCGGTCAACGCCACGCGCACCTTCACGGTCCCGACCTATGCGACCGTCCCGGCGGCTGATGCTGTGACCGGCGTCGATACCACCAAACTCGGTTACCGGTTGATGCCGTGGCAGTCTGCCGGCCAGCCCAACCGCATCTACTGGACAGAAGAGCAATTGCTCGGTTTGCGTGGCGCCAACGAGGCGGACCTCACGAGTTGCACCAATGGTGGCTACATCAATTTCTCAGGTTTGGTCAATTTCAACATCACGCCAGCCAGCAGCGGCGGGGGTGACGCAGGCAGTTTCCAGACCGACGCCGGCTATCCGGACTCCCTTTTCCCCGGCATCCCGGGCGCTAACGGTCTGAATGGGAGTTCAGCAATTGAATTGCTCACCTTCCTCAAGTTCCCGGCTGCGGGACTCTACACCATGGTCGTCAACAGCGACGATGGATTCCTGGTCACCGAAGGCAAGAACCCCAAGGATCGCTTCGCTGTGAAACTTGGACAGTTTGATGGCGGCAAAGGCGCCAGCGACATCTCATTCACCTTCGCAGTGAACAGTCCGGGCATCTATCCCGTGCGACTGATCTGGGAAAACGGCAATGGTGAGTCTGGTAATGGCGCGAACTTGGAGTGGTTCACGATCAAAGATGGTGTGAAATACCTCGTCAACGATCCGGAGATCACCAACACGACCGGCGTCGCGGCCTACTATGTCGGCCCCCAACTACCTGCCTATGTGTCGCACCTGTTCCCGGCTGCCGGCTGGACTGGCTGCCGCGCTGACCGGCTCGTCGCCCAGATTACCGACGGCGCCAGCGCGTTGAATGCTGCGAGCGTCCAACTGCTCGTGGACGGAACCTCTGTCAGCCCGACGCTGTCGAAAGTGGGCCCGGTGACAACCGTTACGGGGACCTTTGCACCCGCGAAAATGATGCTCCCGGGCGTGCGTACCGCGACCTTGATTTGGAGCGACGCCGCCGGCGCCGCACACTCAAACAACTGGACCTTCACCGTAGCCAATTACGTGACGCTCAATCCCAGCATCAGCGCGCCCCTCTCGGCCGCGGACGCCACGAAGCCGGGTTTCACCCTCCAGCTTGCACAGCTTGATCCGGAGATCGCCCGGCCCGGCAAGAACGACGGCCTGGCCAATCAGATGGACTCCATGAATGCGCTGCTCGGAGGGCTGTACTTCCCCATGTTTGGCTCCAACACCATTGATACGGCCGGGACTGCGAGCGGCATGCCCGCGGCCTACAGCAACGTGTGGTACTGGAACGATGTGATGGACTTCAACGGCGTCACCAGCGCCGGCGACTTCACGTATGACAAGTTGCCGCCGGGTCTGCCGGGAGTGACGGGAAGCCCAAACAACTTCGCTGCCTGGATTGATGGCTATCTGCCGCTGACCGCCGGTTACTATCGGATGGGCATCAGCAGTGACGACGGCTTCCGCGTTACCGAAGGCCGCGGCATCACCCGCCAAGTGCTGCATGTCACCGGGCCGGGCATTGACCGCGATGTCGCCGCGGTGGTCAATTGGACGAACAACCCTGCCGGCTTCGGCGGGCAACTGCCGATCGTGCCGATCACGGGTCCGGTGGTGTACTTCCCGAATAACGGTCTCTGCCCGATGGCCGCGACCAACCTCACGGGCAAGATCGCGGCCATTAACAATACAACTTGCTATGACCGCGAGTATGTCGCTTGGGCACAGGATAACGGCGCCCTCGCCGCCATCATCATCAACGACGCCCAATGGGGATTGCCCTACGTGCTGGGCGGCAGCACACCGCCAACGCCCATCACCATTCCCGTGCTCACCGTCGGCGGTTTTGGCGATGAGGAGCAGAATCTCTGGGCCAAGGACGGACTCGTCGCCACCATCGGTGCGGACGCCAACCTGCAGATCGGTATTGATGACCGGGGCAGGGGTATGGGTTGGACGGACTTCAACTTCGTCGTGCCGCAGACCGGTCTCTATCCGATCCACGTTCTGTATGAACAGGGCGGCGGCGGCGCAGGCTTCGAATGGGCCAACGTTACCTTCGGCAACACGCTGTTGGCTGACGACACCATCACCCGCGTGATCATCAATGATGCCAGCACGCCCGGCTCCATCCTGGCCTACCGCGCAGTGACTGCGTTGCCGGCCCCGGCCTTGCAGGTCTTCAAGGATGGCACCGCGTGGAAAATCACCTACACCGGCGTCCTCCGCGCTTCGAGCACGGTCAATGGCACCTACGAAATCGTGCCGGGTGCTTCCAGCCCTTATACGATTCCGACGGGCGCCGCGGGCGCCAGGTTCTATCGGGCGGCCAGCAACTAAGTCGGCCACAGAACTGCATTAAACCGACACGAGACCGGACGCGAGTCCGGTCTCTTTTCTTTTCACACCTCCAAGGCTTCCCGCCCGGCCTGAATCCACCACCGGGACGGGCGCAAGCCCCCCGCGGCCGCCGCATGCGGAAGACACCTGTCAATCCTGAAAACCAAGTTCCAGCGCGCTTCACGCAACTTTCCCGCTTTCCGGGTGTTGGGAAAGCTGATAGGAACCGACGAATGGCGTATGCCTCCTTAAAAAGCTTCCTGGCGCGCGTGTTGACCGTCACGCCGGAGCAGGTGGATGAATGGCAACGGGCCTGGCGGGTCGCCGCGGACAGCGGCTCGCAGGAAACCCAGCTCGCCTTCATTTGCCGCGAACGCGGGCTGGCCGAAGACGTTTTCCTCAAGCTGCTGGCCGAGGCGTTGGGCTGGCCACACCTCGACCTGACCAAGCTCGCGGTCGTCCCCGAGGCTCGGAATAAGATCTCCACCAAGGTCGCTTTCCAATACTCCGTGATCCCCACCGGCCTCGATAACGGCGCGGTGCAGGTGGCCATCAGCGATCCGTTCGACGCCGCCATGCTGAACGCCGTGCGGTTCGACGCCAAAGGGCCGGTCCAGTTCGCCCTCGCCCCGCGCGCCGAGATCGAAAAGGCGCTTAAGAAGTACTACGGCGTCGGTGCGGAAACGCTGGACGAGATCGCCGAGGATGAACCGCTCGACCTGATTGTGGGTGAGGACAAGGAAATCACCGAAGGCGACCAGGACGCCAGCGTCATCAAGTTCGTCAACCAGATCATCTGGGAGGCTTACCGCAACCGCGCCACGGACATCCACTTCGAGCCCGCCGAAGACGAGC
>CAZWJC010000132.1:0-18747 GCA_964634255.1 uncultured Verrucomicrobiota bacterium
GTGACGCCTTCCGCAGTCAATCCCAATCACATCGTAAGGATCTGGGCGAACCCACAGGCCACGAATCGGCTGCTTGCGTCCATCTAGAACCTTTGAGAAGCTCGCAGGGTGAACGTGACGACTGCCAGCCTCGATTTTGCTCCTGCTCTCGGTTGCTCCTGCTTTCATGCCGTCAAAGCGGCACAAATAGTGGCACAAAGTCAAATCTGCATTTCCTCAAGCTTCGCAAGTTGCTGTGTATGCACGGTTGCCGGTGTGGTGAAATGGCAGACACAAGGGACTTAAAATCCCTTGGCTGGAAACGGCCGTGTGGGTTCGAGTCCCACCACCGGCACCAAACCCAGACGCTTGGGCGTCAAGGTTTTACCGCAGCAGAGACCCAAAACGGGCACTAAAACGGGCACTAAATTAGTGCCCGGTGTGAGCTCTGGCGAACATCTGCCAGCACGCCGGTAACACCGTAACGACTCGGTTCACTTCTCAGGTAGGCTGCACCCCATGCCTATGAAGAACCGTTTCCGTTTGATCCACCGCGGAGAACGCGGCGGGCAATTCTACTGTGTCGATTCCGAGACGGGAAAGCGCTCCAGCTTGAGCACGAAGGATCGGGATGCCGCGAAGCAGATTGTCGACGCCAAGAATCAGGCGCTCCGCCAGCCCACCCTGAACCGCCAAATCGCCAAAGCCTATCTCTCCGGCACTGATGCCAAGATGTCCACCCGCACGTGGCAGCATGCGTTGGAGGCCATGGTTGAACGCAAGCACGGTCCGACCCGGGATCGCTGGGAACGCGCCATCAGGAACCGCACCCTCGACCTGATTCGCCACCTTGTGATTGTCGAGACTCAGCCTGAGCAGCTTTGGAAGACTCTTAAAGCCGGCACTGTCAGCACCAATGTCCATCTGCGAGAGTTACACAACTTCTGCCTTGCAATGAACTGGCTGCCTTGGCCGATCATTCCCCAGCGCCAATGGCCCAAAATCCGATACGGCCTCAAGCGCGCAATCACCCAGCAGGAACATCTTCGCATCATCGAGCGTGAGCACAACCCCGAGACTCGTGCCTTCCTCGAACTCTGTTGGCACCTGGGCGGATCCCAATCTGACATTGCGTGCCTCCAAGCGAAGAATATCGACTGGGAAAGCCAGGTGATCGGCTACGCTCGGAAGAAAACGGGCACCATGGCGTTCATTCACTTTGGCGAAGAACTGACGCCAACTCTCCGCACGCTGCCAGACCACGGACTCCTATTTCCGCGTCTGGCGCGAATGAAGGAGAAGCACCGTGCGAAGGAGTTCCGACGCCGCTGTCATGGACTGGGGATCACCGGCATCTCCCTGCACTCATACCGTTATGCATGGGCCGAGCGTGCCCGCAAATGTGGTTACCCTGAGCGGTTCGCGCAGGAGGCTCTGGGTCACAACAGCAAGGCCGTGCATCGCGCGTACGCAAGACACGCTCAAGTCACGCTGCCATCCTTGGCGACTTACGAGCAGCACGCAGCAGCCGGCCAAACCGTCCCACCTGGCCAACAGCAAGGGAAACTGGTTCTCCAGGGCGCCATGCCTCCAAATCCATCCGCTGTGAATCTGGCCCGGGTCTTGGGGCGACAACACATTGCTGACTTCGCGTGCCAGAACTAGGCCGCCATGGCCGCAGTCTCCGCACAACGGGGTCTGCGGCTGGCGTTTTTGCTCCGCCAGAAGTTGACAATCACATCGGAAGCCTTGCCCAGCCAGCGCGTGTCGCTGCGTAACTCCTGCAGTTCCACCGTCGCGAAGTACTTCGAGCCACTGGCAGGAGGCCGGCCCAAGGGTTTGAGCAAGCCGGCAGATACCAGCACCGGGATGTCGTGTTCGCTGAAGCCGAGCAACCAGGCCGCCTCGTTGATGCCCAACCGGGCAGGTAACGTGATCAGTGTGAGAAGTTCCTTGCGTCCTGGATTCATTGCTCCCCTGCCCTTTCCATCGTTTCCAACCGATCATCCACGCCATTCTGGTTGGCATCCACGAAACCCTGCAGCCGGCCATGCCGATGCGCCAGGAACCAACCCCCTACGGCAATAGCAACACCGCCCAGGATCAGCAGTTCGTTGCCCACGATCAGCGTTGGCAACACCATCAACACCAGGCCGCCAGCAATGATGGCTGCGCTGGTCGTCACGCTGCCAATCAAGAGCTTCAGCGGCGGATAAAAGAGAGATGCCAAACCGAACAGGAATAACGCGACTCCGACCCACACAATCCCCTTCAGACTCGACAGCTTCGCTCCCAGCTCGCGCGCCATGTCCTTCTGCGCCGCGCCAAGCTCGGTCTTGGCTCGCGTCTCCTCACGTTCGGTCACGGCCATCGGCGCGCTGAGTACCAGGGCGTGCAGATTCGTCATCACCGGGCCAGCCTCCGGCGCCGCGATCTTGGTTTCTTCCAGTCTCGATCCTGACGGCACGGTGTAGGTCTTCACCTTCACGGTTTCCTGATCCTGCTTGGAGGTCTGGGCCGGGTTGTCAGATTGCACGACCGTCTGCTCGATGCCCTGACCTGGCTTGCTCGTCATCGTCGCCTTGCCGCCTTTCAAAGGCCGCGTGCCCAGGCAACCGGTCATCGTCAGCGACAACAGAAGCAGCGCGATCACCCCCAGGCTGCCAGTATCGCCAGACTTACTGTGATTGCAGTCCCCTGCCCTGCCCTGCACACACGGCAACTTCTCGAGGGCCTTGCCATGCGCGGCCAACGCATCCTCAATGGCTTGGAACTTCCGGCCCAGCCACCAGACGAGACCGCACACGGCAACGCCCACACTCACGACCTCGCTGAGGTTCACGTGGGACTCACCGCTGAGCGACGCATCGCCGGCGATCACCGCCGCGGCGATCGTCGCCATGCCCAAGATGGGTCCTGCCAGAACATTCGTCATGTACGTCCTCTCTGTTTTCTTGAATGGCCCGTGCGGCACGCACTCAAACACGGATGAGACTCACTGCGCCGCTCTTCGCCTTCAGCAACGCGCCGAGCTTCGCCAGCACCGCCTGGGCAACCCGGGAGATGACTGGCGGCGTGTCGGTCTTGTCGTAACCCGTCTGCGTTGAACCGACGTTCTGATATTTCAAGCCCTCGCCCGGATACGCCACAGTCCGGTCCTTCACCAGAAGCTCCCGCGCCATCTCACAGGTCGCTTGAACCACGGCGGTAGGCACGGCATCGCTGGCCAGATAGTCAGTGCCATCCGGATCCCGACACGCCTCCCGCGGCCATTGCAGCGCTTGCGTCGCGTTGGCTTTGGTCCCCTTAAACCGGAACTCGGCATCGATCAGTCGGGTCGCAAACACCAGCGCCTTTTCCTTGTTCGCCGTCGTTGCCGCCGTCCACGCCGTGGCGTAGAGATGACCCTCGTGATACGCGTCGCCCTCCGCCACGCTCGCGTAGCTGTTGGCGTCGGGCCTCCCCGTCCCGTCTTCCTTGATCAGTGTCAGCGCCATGTTTCTCTTTCCTCACCCTGCTCCCCAGTGGCCCGTCCGGCTCGGACCCTAGGCAATCCGGAACGCCGCCAGGGCATACAGCTCCAGCGGATACGTCGTCCGGTTCCAGAACAGGTTCACCGTGTCGAATACCCCCGCCGTCTCATCGCACGCCACTGCCATCGCGCTGCTCGCGAACATCGTCTGGGTGTTCACCACTGGTGTCCCGGCCTGCTCCAGCCCGTCCAGGAAGTCCCGCTCCGAAAAGTCCTGCATCGCCAGGGCTCCATTCGCGGCGTAGTACTTGACCGTGTAGTTCGGACTTCCCTTCGTGATCTCCACATAGAGCAACGTGCGCCGCTGCAACGTGCCGGTATTCTGCGTCACCGCATGCGTCGAGTTCGCGGCCGCCACAAACGTGTCGGTCGTCCCCACCCGTCGCCGGGCGCCCGAGTACAACGTGCTGTAGTAAGGATTGCCCGCGCCCGCGTTGTAGGACAGCGTCCCCGGCCCGGCGCCGCCCCCATCGGTCACGATATCCACGCCGATGAAGTTGCCCGTGCTCGCCGCCGCGTAACCGCCGGTCGTGTTGAAAGGCGTAGCCGCCGAGCACACCCCCACGACCAGGCTGCACCCGGTCAGGCTGCTGGTGCCGTTGGGCGACAGGGCGAGCATGAGCCCCAGGCGGAGCTTCGACCAGTTATTGCCGATGCTCAGTGGGCGCAGGTATTCCTCGTTGGCGAGGGTAAGATACTTGTCTTCGATCAGATTGAAGGCACGCGTGCCGATGATTGCCATAGGGTTCCTTTCTTCAGTAAACCACGAGGAGCGCGGAGTCTGCCCAACCCGATCCGCCGTCGAGGCCCGTGACCGCACCCGTGGCGTAACTGGCGAAGGCCTCCAGGCCTGCCACGGCCACATGCGGTGTGGTCACAGCCGCTGGGCCGGCCCAACCGAAACCGCCGTCGCCCAGGCTGAAAGTGCCGACGGTATAATCGAACGGTTCCAAGTCGCGGTTGTTCGGTGGGACGGGGGCATGCACCACGCCGTTGACGACGGTGAAGGCGATGTCGGCCTTGCCGCCCGGGACCGCGGCGAAGTAACCACTGAAGTTGCCGGCGTCCTGATTCGCTCCGCCGCCGCGGTGCGTCAGGTAGAAGCGCTGCGTCACCCGTCGCATTGGAGATGAACGTGCCATCAGTCCGTTTCCTCTTCTCGTTGGTTGGAACGCGTGTCTTCAGCCTTCGCCTCCTTGGCGGCCTTCGCGGTCTGCGCAGTCTGCGCCGGACTGGCCACTGCGTTTACGGGCTCGACACTGCCGGCAACCACCGGCGGGGTATCGACGGCCACGAGGGGCCGGCGAACGCGTCGAATAATGGGTAACAATCCATCCATATCGCACCTCACTGGAACACCAGCACCTGAAACACCTGGCCGGCCGCGAGGGCCACGGTGGCGGCGGTCACCGTCACCCGCCGTCCCGAGAGGGTCACCACGCCATCAAACGCCACCGGCACTCCGGCGCTACTACGGACCTGCAAGACCACACCATGCGGCTCAAACCCGAACACGAAGTGCAGGCGTTGCCGCGTGATCTCCAGGGCCGTGGGCGTCCGCACGACGCCACACACTGCCCGCAACGCGTCCTGCGCAGGCATCCCACCGCCCAGCGTCGCCTGATCCCAGCCATTCCCGCCCTGCGTGAACGCCGCTTCACACACCGAGCGCACATCCCCCGGCCGACGCGACCAAACGAGCACCTCCGTGGCACTCAGTCGCTCCGCCCACACGGGCCCACCGGGATCCCTGTTCAGCGCCGTCACTAGAGCCGTCGCAAATTGATCGGCTGTCGGCGTCGCCACCGCGTCCACTTGATTGCCTTCAGCCCAAGCACCCGAGCCAACCAACGTCTCGGCCAGCGCGATGCTGTTGCCGGCGGTGCCGCCCGCCCGATGCGCGATCTGGAGATCGAAGTCCCCGCCATACATCGCTTCGATGCCGGCTGCGTTCGGCGTCATTGCCGCCGCGTACGCCACGCCCGCCCCTTCACCGACATCATTCAGGGCGCCATAGTTGGCGGGTGGTTCGTAGAGATCAGCGTTGCCCACGTTCATTGCGGCGACCAGGTTGTAAATCGAACGCTCCAGCGTCGGCCCGATAGCCACATAGCCATCCACATTCGCGAGCGTGGTCTTGAAGGTGTAGACCTTCGTGCCCACGGTCACCGTGTTGCCGTCGGCCACGTTCTGGCTGTCATCGAAGTTAAGCGTGGCGTTCGCGTGCCCGTTGAACACCGGCACGCGCACATGGCCTGTGGCCACGGCGGAGGCCACCTGGTCATCGCATTCGTAGATGCGATTACCGATGGTGAGGGTGTTGCCGGCTGGCACTGCGGCAGTGAGGCGCAGGACATTGAATGCCAACGCGCCACTGGCCGCGTGCCAGTCCCGGAGTTCGCTCAAGAGTTTCATCCCTCGTTTCCTCTCACTGTTGACCCGTGCGGCATGCACCCTCGCGCTCGGCCACCTTTGCATCGCGCATGGATTTGAGCCCGTGCCCGAGGCCGGTGAGGTTCGCCAGGTGTGCCGCTTCCTTCTCTGTGCGACAGAGCATCAGCAACTCCGCTTTTGGTGCCGTGGCACGCTCACACGCCACGCCCCAGGGCGCGGCCGCCACCAGGCCGTGATAGATGGGATAGAGTCGAGTCATGGAGTATTGGGCTATCACGGGAACCACGCTGTCGCCCTTTGGCGACAGCGTAGTGGCCGGTGCGGCTCGCACCTAGTTGTGTTCGATGGCGACGATGCGAACGTTCTTGCTCTCGAACACGCGCGACCAGTTCGCGCCCGTCTCCAGCTCGGCATTGGTCGGCGAATTGCCCGCCACGCTCGCGCTGGTGAACTTGACACCCCGCGCGGATGCAGGATGTACCGCCGCCGATTGATGAAGAGCGTATCGCTCGCCAACGCCTCGCGCGTCCACTCCACGCCCTCCGTGCCGAACCCGCCCTGCAACGGCTCGCTGCCCAGGGAAGCCGCGCCCTTGGCGAACGCGCCCGGCCCGAACAGGTAGGTCGTGTAGACCAGACCGTCCGTGGTACCCGCGCGCACCGGCAACGTGTCATCCACGATCACCCGCCGCCCTTGGAACGTCTTGATCTGCGCCTTCCCTTCGCTGTCCGCGATGAAGTCGATCAGGTCCTGCTTCCGCAACGCCGCCTCGGTCGCCGAGTGCATCGCCACCGCGGTCAAACGATCCCCGCGATCCCCCAGCTTCACGGTCGCATCCACGAACGTCGCACCGTTCAGCCGCGTGGACGCGCTCTGGCCGGCGATGCTCTCGCTCGCGATGGCCAACTTGTTCCCCGCCATCGTCACTGAGCTGAAGATGCCCTTGAGGCACGCGATCACCATCCCTTGGTCCACCCGCGCCCAATACCCCGCCACCAGGTCCACGATCCGGCCCATCGGATCATCCCCCGACGTCACCTTCGCCAGGTGATTCACGCCCCAGGTCTGGGCATCGTTCTGGATGCGCGCGATGTCCTTGTCGCTCGTGATCTTGTTGATCGCCAGCGACGCGCTATCGCTGAGGATTTGTCGGTCCGCCGTCAGGTCCTTCCAGAAGGGCATCTCCACCGTGAGACCTCCGCCTGTCGCCAGTGCGTCAAACTCGGGCGATTGCTCCACAATCCCGCTCTGCACAAACGCGCTCAGTTGTGCCGTCCGTTCGATCGCATACTGCTCGAACACCTCCGGCACGATAATGTCTGCCAACATCGTCTTCGCCATAACTCAGTCCTTTCTGTCTTTAACCGCAGATGAACGCAGATGAACGCAGATCAGCAACCACCCCAAGGCGGCCTTCGCTTCCCATCTGTGTCCATCGGCGTCCATCCGCGGTTGATTTCTTTCCTGCCTTCAGGCCGCTGCCTTGAGCCGGGCCGCCAGGCTCGGATCACTCTTGAGCAGCCGCATTTGCTCCGTGATGTTCCACGTCTCCTTGCGAAACGGGTTCTTCACGGTCCTGTTCGCACCCGTCCCGCCCCCGGCAGGAGTGCCGGCAGCCCCGCCACCAGCGTTGGATTCAAACAGATGAGGAGCGTCGGCCACTTGCGTGTCCACCCACTCCTCCAAAGTCATCGGGCTCACCCCATCCCGGCCATAACGCACGGTCTGCCCGTCGCTCTCGAAAGCGCGCGGCACGCCGTTCACCAACTTGAACACCGTTCGTGCCCGCGCCGTGATGTCCGGGATGGCCGTCGGTCGCAGGCCGCGCTTGGTGGCAGCGGTGGTGACGCCTTGATCAATCTGGATCGCCGTCAGCCGGCTGTTCAGCCAGTCGCGTTCGCCCGTGAGCGTCGCCACCTGTTTGTCGAACTCGCTCTTCAGCGTCTTGATCCGCCCTTCAAACACCTTCTCCGCTTCCCCAGCCTTGATCTGGCGCTCTTCCTCCAGGCGCTGCTTCTCGGCCTTCAACTGGCGGACTTCCTCGGGATCGATGCCGTCGAACCGGCGTTTCCATTCCTCCAGTTCCTTCTTCACCGCCACGTTGTTGTTCCGGAACTCGTCCACCTGCGCCTTGTCGGTGACGCCCTCCGCATCCAGCACGAACGCACCTTCGCGCTCCACGTAGAGCGCGGCGTGTTCCGCCGGGACCTCTTCCTTCTTCGCGTATTTGAACTTCAGTGCCATACCTGCCATGTCCTTTCTGTTGCTTTGTGCCTCCGCGGTTACAGGTCCACCTGGATCTTGCCCTTCAACACCACCTCCGGCCCGAGCTGCCCGTGCGCGTATTGCTGCACGCGAAACCACACGTAATGATCCTCCGCCCAGGCGCCGTTGACTCCGGGCCCGTTGAACGAGCCGTGCACCCGCCGATACTCCGGCGCAAAGTTGTTGGTCAGCGTTTCGGTGGTCAGATACGGCAGCGTCACGCACGTCACAAACCGCAGTGAGCGCAGGGGCATCGTCTCGGCCGCCAGCGTTGGGGCCGTGGCCCACACCAACCAAATGCTCGGGGTGGGCACATCCGCGATGCCACGCAGATGCATGCTGCCCTCGCCGATGGTGAACGGCCCGGCATCCTGAGTGGACAGGACGTTCATGAGCCAAGTCACCGTCCCCGGGACCACCGTTGGATTGGCGGCTTCACCAGCGATGGCGCGGTTCTGCAGGACGATAGTGAACGCCTTCTCGCCACAGACGCGGCGGGCATGACCGTTCTCCAGCCGGACGGGATTGTTCCGCGCCCAGGTCTTCCACGCCGCCTTTTGATCCCGGTTGAGCGTCTTCCAGAGTTTGTTCCATTTCATCGTTGTGCCTTTCGTCCGTTGTTCCCTCATTCGAGGTTGGAGGTTCGATGTTCGGCGTTGGATGTTCCCGAGGAGTTCCCGAGAGCAGCTTCCATCCCCCCCTTCAAAAATCGAAACCCTTTCGCAGCCAACGCTTTTTCCTCAGCGTTGCTGCGTCCATCAGGAATGACTTCACCTTTGCGCAGCGAATCGAGCAGCGTGTCATGACTGATGCCACCCGTCTGCCAGGCTGAGACGAGCGCAGTTATGCTCTGTGCATCCATGCCTTGCAGTGAAAAGTCCGTGTTCAACGACACCAGCACGAGATCAGCAGAGACGAGGTCAGGCCTCTCTTCAGTCGAATGCCACCAGTAGCACCAAGCACGACCTCGCCCAGATGGAGCTTGCGGCGAGAATAAAGGATGACAGGGTCCAGCAGTTGGAGGACTCGTTGCGCAGGCTGCAGAATAACATGGACACTGTGTCCAAAGTGCTGAGTCTCAATCCGCCGGCGGAGTTGGTTCGGACGGCGCTGCGGAGGAAATACCAATCGCTCCGCGATCAAATCCGCAGTGATCGCCCGTAGAATCAGGACCGTGACAATGGAGTTTGTTGGTGAGGGCGCTTCATCTCTGAGGACACCTCAACGCCTGAGAAGCTAACATGGATTGAGCCGCCGCCTTCAGCCAGTATCGTGGTTGAGAGTAACTTCCCGCACAGTGGCGCAAAAGCTACAAAAATTGCCGCAAAGCCGAAATACGGCCTAGCAGACCCGTGCTAGCGTCACGGCGAACTCTGTGACCGCGTATATGAATGTCAGCTCTCGCCCTTCTCGGCATCTGCAGATGCTGTTGACGCTTCAGGAGGTGTTATGCGATCCGGATGCCCCAACCCCGCAGGCGCAAACGAGATCCAGCCGCCTGCAAGACACGAACCATCGCCCCAAACACTCCATATGATCAACTTTCCGAAATCAGACTCTTCATCAATTTGCAGGTTTCTGTTTTGTGTGCCTTGGATGGCCTGTTGTTTAATCCTCAGCACAATCAGCGCTCGAGCCACGGTCTGGACTTTCACCAACCAGAACAGCACCGCTTGGACGCTGACCAACAACTGGCGTCCGGACTCCGCTGCAGGCCTTGGAACGATCCCGAAATTGGGAGCCACCAACTACCCCGGGCGCATCAACGTCGGCCTCGCTGGTGCAGGCACCTCCAACTGCCGGGTTGTGTACGATTCCCCGCTCACCACGGGCTTGGGTACCTTCAACACAGCAGGGCCAGAGTTCGGACGCGCTATCTCGATCGCAAACGGGACTGGCACAACGGGAATTCTGGAGGTGGTCAGTGGCAAACTCGTTGCGTTTCAGGCGGTCCTAAATGATGCCGTGATTGTGGGAGCGCCCGCTAACAATTCCAGTACCAGCAAAGGGCATCTTCTTTTGAATGGTGGCGACCTGACGATCATCGCCACGAATTACGGAGTGATCAGCATTCCTTTCCGTGGCAACTCCAACGCGCTGGGCATGGTGACCGTGACCAATGGCAGCACCTTGAAGTCGGACCGGATTCGTTTCGGTGGAACGGGAGCGGGCGGTGATATCGGGACAGGACTGCCCGGCATTTTGAATCTGCAGCACGGGGGCACTTTGCACATCCGCAACATTGGGAACTACAGCAACCCTACCAACATGAGGGCGACGAATAATTTCGACGGCGGCACGATCAAGGTGCTTGCCGCAGAAACCATTGGCGAAGGCAAGAATCCGCTGATCGGCAGCAACATTGTGAACAATATTCTCGCGGGTGGCGTGGTTGTGGATACCGCCGGTTTTAACGCGCGTGTCGTCTCGCCATTCTTCAGTGGCATCGCGGGCGCCGACGGCGGCATAACCAAAACCGGTATCGGCACGTTGAACCTGCTCGGATTGGGCAGCACCTACACCGGGCCCACCATCGTAAGCCAAGGCACTTTGGGCGTGCAGGTACCCATGACGAGTTCGGATTTCCGTGTCGGACTGGGTGCGGGTCTGAACTTCATCCCTGACAACATTGGCCCTTGGACCATTCCGTCACTCGGTTTGACGAATATGAACCTGGGATTCGACTATGGCATATTTGCGGGTTACAGCAGTGCAGTCGTCTCCGCAGGCGTACTCCATCTGGAGGGAACGATTACGGTGAATCTTGTCGGTAACAGTTTTCCCATTACCGACCTGACACTGCTAACCTACGGGAGCAAGACAGGGAGTGGATCGTTCAAATTGGGTGACCTGCCCTCGGGTGCAACGGCAACCCTGGAGGACACGGGCTCCGCGCTGGTTTTGCATATCACGAAGGCCTCGCTGCAAAGCCTGCTTTGGAGCGGCGGCGATGGCATCTGGCGGACGAATGGCGCCGCGAACTGGAACGGCGGTGTTGCCACGTATCTTGAATATGGTTCTTCCGGGGACATCGTGACCTTCGATGACACTGTCGGCGGGACCGTGAGCATACCATCGGTCGTTACGCCGGCTTCCATCACCGTGAGTGGCGACTATTCGACTTATGTCTTTTCGGGTGCGGGGGGCATCAGTGGTGCGACAGGTTTGGATAAGTTGGGAACTGGCTCGCTTCAGGTTGACACCAGCAACGACTTCTTGGGCGATGTTGTAGTCAGCGGTGGGATCTTGTCTGCGAACAACGTGAAGGCGCTTGGCGCGACGAATGGCGGCACGCTGGTCTTTGGCTCGGCGAGCACGTTGGCGCTTGGGATAACCGGTGGGACTGGCATTGCGGTAACCGGCGAGAGTGTGACCCTCAGCGGATCCGGCTATGGTGGCGCGTTGGGCGCGCTGCGCGGGGCGGCGACCACTGCTGGCGCGAATGTCTGGGCGGGGCCCGTGATCATCGGAGACTCAACAGCGCGCATCGGGACGGAAGACGGTGGCAACCTAACGGTGTCTGGCAACATCACCGACAAAGGCAGTGCCTATCCGCTTCTGTTCCGTGCTGGCATGAACTCAACTCTGGTCATCAGTGGCGTCAGTAACTACTGGGGAGGCAACACCACGGTCTTCGGCACGGATTCCAGCAGCGTGGTGCAATTGGGGGCAGACAACGCCTTCCCCACAAACAGCCTGCTACTGGTCGGCGGCAACGCCACGCTGGACCTGAAAGGATTCAGCCAGACTTCCGCGGGTCTCGCGTTGGCCACCGGCGGCAATACCACGCCCCCTGTGGTGACCAGCAGCGCTTCCCTCACGATCTTGACGCTGAATCCGGCCGCTAATCAGACCTTCCCGGGCGACATTACCGGTAGCATCAGTGTGGTCAAAGCGGGGACGAACACCCAAACCTTCACCGGCGCGACGCTGAGTTACTCGGGAACGACGCTGGTCAGCGGTGGACAATTGAACCTCGCTGGCGTAGGGACGATGGCCTCGGCCGTGACTGTGGTGGCCGGCGCCACACTAGGCGGCGAGGGCATCACAAGCGGCACATTGACCCTTAATGCCAATTCCATCGTGTCCGTGGATGCGACGACCCCGGGCGCGTTCACTGCGAGGACGATCTCGGCTTCGAGTTCACCGATCTATGTGAGTTTCCCGACGGCACCGCCCGCGGGCACCCCGGTTGTGGTGTTGTCGTCCTCCAGCAGTATCTCCGGCAGCCCGGCGAACTTCCAGGCGCTTGGCGTGCGCGGCGGCTCGTTCTCTCTCGCCAACGGGAACCGCGACCTGATGTACACCGCTTCACCGACATCCACGACCGTGACGTGGAAGGGCGACAGCCTGACGAACCCCACCTTCTGGGATATCCTCACCACCAACTGGACCAGCGCGGGCAAATCGGACCGGTTCTTCAACGGCGACGATGTAATGTTTAGTGACTCGGCGACGTCGTTCTCCGTTTCGATCCAAGGATCGTCGGTCAGCCCCGCCAGTGTGACAGTGGACAACTCGGCCAACGCTTACACGATTGCGGGCGGTGCCATTACCGGCACGGGGGGTATGACTAAGACGGGCTCAGGCTCGCTGACAATGGCGTCGGCGAATTCCTACACGGGTGAGACCATCATCAAGGGCGGTACTCTCATCGCGCAGAGCGGCGCCGCGCTCGGCACGGTGGAGGGCGGGACGACGGTTACCAATGGTGGCACGCTCGACGTCGGCGGCATGAATCTCGGCGCGGAGGTCGTGTCCGTCTCCGGCGCGGGTGTCGGTGGTAACGGGGTCATAGTGAACAACAGTGGCACCGACCAGATCAATGCGCTGCAACAAGTGGTTCTTCTGGGCAACGCCACCTTTGGCGCAGCGGCCCGATGGGACCTCCGCGGCACAGGCAATACACTGGACATGGGCGGCTTCACCCTCACCAAGACCGGGACCAATCTCGTGGCTCTGGTGGGCTCAGCCATCTATAATCCGGGCAACATCCGCATCGCCCAAGGAACGCTCGGGCTCCATCTCGCAACGGATCTCGGTGGCAGCGCGGCCAACACGGTGACCGTGCAAAATGGCGGGACCTTGAACTTCTATTCATGCCCGAGTCCCAACGCTTGGACGCTGGCGCTCGAAAACGGGAGCACCTACTTCTCGTCGGTTGGAGGCGTTGGCATGAACAACTGGTCCGGCCCGATAAGCCTGCAGGGCTCCGCGACGCTGCTGGCCAACTCACCGTTTGACATGACTGGCGACATCACCGGGGCAGGGTCCATCACGAAGACCGGCGCCGCGGTGGCAAACCTGATGGCCAACAAGTACACAGGCAACACAACCGTCAACGAGGGCCGGCTGTATGTCCAGTTGCCCACGTTCGCGACGAACGCTGTTGTCACGGTGGCCAATGGCGCCGTGCTGGAGATGGGCTTCGCAGAAACCAGCACCGTGGCCGCATTGATCCTTGGTGGGGACAGCAAGCCAGCCGGCGTGTACAACAGCACCACGGATCCGACCTACCTTGCCGGCTCCGGTAGCCTGCGGGTGGTGACGAGCACTCCCAACCCGACGGATCTGAAGTACACGATTACGGGTTCGGCGTTGCAGTTCTCCTGGACGGGCAACTACCGGCTGCAGGCGCAGACGAACACGTTGAATGTCGGCTTGAGCGGCAACTGGGCGGACTATCCGGGCGGTAGCAGCAGTCCGGTCGCGGTGCCGATTGATGTTGCCAAGGGCAGCGTATTCTTCCGGCTGGTTTACCCGTAGCCTGCCGGTCGGGATTTCCGCCTGCCTCTAGCCGGCGGAAGGCTGAGTGTAGTTGGTCGGTAACTGGCCCGCGGCTTTTGGTTGGCCGCGGGCCGTTCAGCCTCATCACGCAGAAACATGCACGCACGAAACATCACCAACGTCGTATTTCTTGGCTGCATTCTGACGCTTTCACCGATGCGGGCGCTCGGTTCTGTAACTGTGCTCGTCGAAGCCGAGAGCTTTACCATCAAGGGCGGGTGGGTTGTGGATCCGCAGTTTGTTCAACAGATGGGTTCGCCGTTCCTTTTGGCGCACGGCGGCGGCAAGCCCGTTAGCGATGCCTCGACCGAGGTGCAGTTTCCCGAACCGGGCGAGTACCGCATCTGGGTGCGTACACGCGACTGGGTGCCGACGCATACGGACGACCCCGGGCAGTTCAAACTCCGAATCAATGGTACGGAACTGGCGGCGGTTTTCGGCACGCAATCCGGCACGTGGCAATGGCAAGATGGCGGCACCGTGACTATCGCTGCCACTCACGCAACACTCGCGCTCCATGATCTCACAGGCTTCGACGGCCGCTGCGACTCCATCGCGTTCATTAAGGAGGCAGACGAACCGCCGCCGCAGGAGAGCGCGAATCTGGCCACGTGGCGGGCCACCGTGCTGGGCGAGTCGGCCGTACCGGGGCGGACGGACACGTTCGACTGCGTGGTGGTGGGCGGGGGCATGGCCGGGTGCTGTGCCAGCCTGGCCGCGGCGCGATCCGGGTTGCGGGTGGCGCTAATTCACGACCGCCCCGTGTTGGGCGGCAACGCCAGCCAGGAGATCCGCGTGGCCACGCGCGGCGAGATCCGCAACTCGATCGTGGACGAGATTGACACCTTCAACCTTGGCAATCGGGATAGCCGCACCGTCGAGGCGGACGCGTGCCGCGCCGGCGTGCTGCAGGCGGAGACGAACCTCACCCTGGTCCTGCCCTGGCGCGCGTACGGTGTCGGCACGAACACCAGCGGCCGGATTACGCACGTGGACGCGCGGCACATCTCAACCGGCGAGCGCCGCCGCTTTGCCGCCACGACGTTCATTGACTGCACCGGCGACGGCTGGATCGGTTACTGGGCGGGAGCGGAATACCGGATGGGCCGCGAGGCTGCGTCTGAGTTTGGTGAAGGCCGCGCGCCGACAGCGGCTGACAAGCTGACGATGGGCAATTCGCTCATGTGGGCCACCACCAACACCGGCAGCCCAGTGGCGTTCCCCGCCGTGCCGATGAGCATGGCATGGGCGACGGAAATTGCCGGCACCCGCGCTGATACCGGTGGCGATTGGAACTGGGAATACGGCATGAAGCTCGACACGATTCAGGACGCGGAACAGATCCGAGATCACTTGCTGCGGGCGATCTACGGCAATTTCTACAACGCGAAGCAAAGTCCGTCCAACACCAATCTCAGTTTCAGTTTCCTGCCCTACATTGCGGGGAAGCGCGAATCGCGCCGACTGTTGGGCGACTACCTTGTCACCCAGCCCGACGTGCAGAAGGGCGTTTACTTCGAAGATGCCGTTGGCACGGCCACCTGGGGCATTGACCTGCATTACGAAACCTCCACAAGTTACCTCTCCACCTACACCTCCACCGCAGTGACCAAGTGGTACTATCCCTTCCGCAGCCTTTACTCCACCAATGTGGCGAACCTCCTCATGGCTGGCCGTTGTATCAGTGTTTCGCACGTCGGCCTCGGCAGCCCACGCGTGATGAACACCACCGCGCAAATGGGCGTCGCGGTCGGGTACGCGGCGGCGCTGTGCAAGCAATACGGCATCGAGCCGCGGGATATTTACCGCAGCGCCGACCGCACCCTCGAACTGCAGGCGCGCATCGGCGGCGTCTGGCCGGAGCGACCGCGCACAGCGGGCGTCATCGTGGACAACACCAACGTTGCTTGCGTCACCACTCAGGGTGCGTGGAATTCCTCGGCCTATGACAGCGGCTACATCGGCACGAACTACCTGCACGACGGCAACACGGGGAAGGGGCAAAAGTCGGTTTGCTTCCACCCCGTGCTGACGAACGCAGGCAGCTACGAAGTGTTCTTGCGCTGGACCAGCTCGGGCAATCGAGCCACGAACACGCCGGTGAACATTCATACGCGAAGCAACGTGCCGGCGACTCTGGTCACGGTGAACCAACAGGCCAACGGCGCGCAGTGGAACAAGCTTGGCGTCTTTGACTTCGACCCTGCGTTCGCCCGCGTCATCGTTGCCAACTCGAACACCACCGGCTACGTCATCGCTGACGCGGTGATGTTTGTTGACGCTTCCAGTACGGTTGCCCTCGGCGATCGGGATACTGACGGGCTACCCGACTGGTGGGAGCGCTGGTATTTTTTGAGTGAAGTTGGCGCGGCGAGGGATGTTGATTCTGACGGCGACGGGATGAGCAATTACCAGGAATACCTCGTCGGCACCGATCCGTTGAATTTTTCGTCACGCTTCGATATGCACGCCGTGCTCGATGCGTCGCCACGCCAGGCCATTTTGATCTGGCCCAGCACATCCAACCGTACCTATCGGATCGAGGTCTCGGACGATCTGTCCACCTTCCACCTCCACCGCCAGGAGATCGTGGCAACTCCTCCGCAGAACTGCGAGACAGTAGCGATGGAACGCAACAAGCAGTATTTTCGGGTGCTAGCAGAGAAAGAACAGTGAGAAGAAGGGGGGCCTGAAAGTGCACAGTCGCCTTCGCCTCAATGACCTTCATGGGCCCATTGAAGCGAGATGCGTGTGGAGTGGCGCGATTGCTCATCTCCCATCGCGGCACGAACGAACCGAAGGTCAAACAACGGACACCACAGCTGAGGTGGAATTCGCAGATACCGGCAGCCGAATGACGATTCGAGCTGCTTTCAACTTTACGTGCACCTGAAGCCGGTTCACGATGGCGCACAACGCAATCCAACTAGTCATGACTATGACTCCGGCTCAACCCCTTCGTGTCGCGGTCTTGGTGGACACCTCCACCACGTGGGGACGGGCGGTGCTGCGTGGCATCAACGCTTACCGGTTGAAGCATGGCCCGTGGGAGATTTTCGTGGAGGCGCGAGGATTGGAGGAACGACTGAGTGTCCCGAGAGGTTGGCGAGGACACGGGGTCATCGCTCGGGTGGGCAGCGATCAGATGGCGGCGGAGTTGAAATCGCTGAGGATTCCGGCTGTAAACGTGTCAGCGATCGAGGTGAAAGGGGGGAAGTTCCCCAGGGTTACCACGGATCTCAAGGCATCAGCCGAGCTGGCCGCCAAACACTTTCTCGAGCGCGGTTTTCAGCACTTCGCATACTTCGGATTGATTGGTTTGGGATACGTGACGACGCATCGAAACGTGTTTGCAGAAGTGGTTACGCGAAAAGGCGGATCGTTTGCGTCCCTGGCGGTCAAACCGCTCTCCGGAGCCGAACCCGATTGGCGGCTGGACTTGGCCAAGTTGGGCGACTGGATCAAAGGGTTGCCCAAACCGGTGGCGATTGTGTGTTGGAACGCCAGCAGCGCGCGGGAAATCGTCTTTGCCTGCCATGAGGCCGGCTTGCTGGTGCCGGAGGAGGTGGCGGTCTTGAGTCAGGCGGATGACGAGGCGCTGTGTGAGACGGCCTTGGTGACGATTTCCGGTATTACGGTATCTGGTGAAGGCATCGGGCATAGTGCCGCGGAATTGCTGGCCGCCCTTATGCGCGGAAGGCGCGAGGTGGCAGGAGACACCTTGGTTGCTCCTTTGGGGATCGTGGCGCGGCAGTCTACGGATACCCTCGCAGTGAGGGACCCCGTTCTGGTGCGGGCGCTGAGTTTCCTGCGACAGAACGCGGCCCAGCCGGTTCGCGTAAGGGAGGTTAGCCGCTACGCCGGAGTCTCGCGGCGGGTGTTGGAACGACGCTTCGTGGAGGTCATGCACTGCACTCCGGCAGATGAAATCCGGCGAGTACACATGGACCGCGCCATTCGCCTACTCGTCGACACCGATCTGCCCATGGCGCAGGTCGCCGAAATGTCTGGCTTCGGCTCCCAAGCGTACTTTTCGGACATCTTCCGGCGACAACTCGGTTTGACTCCGCTGCAATACCGGAAGAAGAACCGGTCATCCTCAAGGAGTTACCGCTAGCCCCGGTTCGCGGGCGGCTGCTGGCCCAAACGCCACGACGCGAACAGCAAATCGAACGGAATGTCTGCGACGGTCCTGCGCCTTTTGTGCGCCGCAATTTCTAAACACTCTGACGCAAGCGCCTGTATCCGTTGGCCTGTGTTTCAGGGAGACTGGCGACTATGAAACAGTCGCGCGAATTGACTTCAGGACCGTCCGCTTGGGCTGAGGTCCTGCACACTGCCGCACGAGGCAATCTCCCTAGGCAGATGATCAAGAGTGTTTCCGCATCCCACACGTCGGCCTTCCATCACGGCTTCACGCTCATCGAACTTCTTGTGGTCATCGCCATCATCGCCATTTTGGCTGGGATGCTCCTGCCGGCGTTGACCCGTGCCAAAGAGCAGGCCAAGCGCACGTCCTGCAAGAACAACCTTCGTCAGCAAGCGCTGGCAGCCCTGCTTTACGCCGGTGACAATCGGGAGCGTTTCGCCAACGACGGAGAAAGGGCGCCATATTACATTGGCGGCGCGTATCGGAGCATGATGGAGAAGGAGTATCGGATGCAACGTCCGATGTTCTATTGCCCCTCCAACCCCGGATGGGATAAGAAGGACAACACCTTCTGGTTGTTCTCAAGCGGAGTAAACGTTTCCGACCCGGCGGTGGTGGGCTATTTCTACTTTGCCGGGTG
>CAZWJC010000133.1:0-18747 GCA_964634255.1 uncultured Verrucomicrobiota bacterium
CGCACCAGGGTGCCGGCGAATTTGCGTGAGCCGGTGGTGTCTTTGACCAAAAACTGGTGTTTCCGGGTGGCTTTTACCCGCCACCACCACTCGCCCGGGGCCGTCCCTTGCTTGGCCGCGATGCACCCCACGCTGTTCTCGCCGATGTTGACCGTGCGAATCACGGCTTCCAACGTGATGCTCTGAGTGGTCGTAAAGTTGAATGCGCCGGCAGGATCCGGCACCGCCAGATTGCCGCCGCCCACGGTAAACTGGAGCGCGGAAGTGCTCCCGTAGTTCGTGTCGCCCGCCACATAAGGCAGCGCAGCGCTGGCCGTCGCATGATGGCCCTTGCCGCTGGAATCCGGAATCGCGTTGGTGGCGGTGTCGGCCGAAGCACCAGGCGATTTCTCGTTGAATTGGTACAATCCTACGACCGGGATCGAACTCACGACCGAGAAGCTCCAGGCGTTGGTATGAACAGTTGCCGGGGTGCCGTTATCACTGAAGACCGTCGTGGCGGTGTGTCCGCCGCCCGCCAGCCCTCCTGCGGGCGTGTAGCTGATCCTGGCACTCGATCCGTCTCCGGACTTGCTGGCATTCGCGGTCACGTCTGCGCCATCCACGAACAACCGGAGCGTGCTCAACTCAACAGCCAAGTCCCGATTCTGGAATTCCGCTTGAATCATGGGTCTGGGCGCGACCGCTCGCGCACCATCCAATGGAAGCTCAGCCTTCGTGAGCGGCGCCAAGGGCACAGTCCGTTGCGCAAACTGGTCGGCAGTCAGCGCCCCGTCACTGATGCGGATCAAGTCAATGTCGCCATCGAACTCGCTGCCGCCGCCGATGAAGCTGCCGATGTGCAGATCGGCAGGCCGGCCCACGGGTTTGTCGAACACGACGCCCGCCAGATTGGTTTCAAGCATGTAATCGGCGTACAAGCGCACTTCCGCCGCGGCTTGGTCATACACCACCGCCACGTGATGCCACGCGCCATCGGATAGCGTGGTTGTGCCGCCGACAAACGTCTGGTTGTTGAGGCCAATGCGCTGTTTGCCGCCCGTCGCGCCAGGAATGCGCCACCAGTATTCGCCCTCGCCATCCCCGGTACCGTTCTTGGCCAGCAACGCGGCCGTCGTGCTGGAGCCGTTCGTCGTACGCATGACGGCCTCAAACGTGAATGATCCGGCGAAGGTGAAGTTGCCTGAGGCGTCGGCCACCACGATCCGGTCCGCGCCGGTGGTAAACCGCAACGCCCGCGTGTTGCCGTAGTTGACGCTGCCAGCCACGTAAGGCATCGCCTCGCTGTTTGCCGTTGCGTGCCGGCTGTTCCCGCTGGCATCCAGGAGCGCACCTGCGTTCGTGGTGGAGTAACCGCCGACGGTCTGTTCGTTGAAGTTCCAGTACCCGCGCACGGCCTGGTTGGCGACATGGAACTGCCACTGGTTGGTCAGGCGCGTTGCCATACTATCCGTGAAGATCAGCGTGGCCGTGTGCTGTCCCGTGGACATCACACCAGGCAAGAAGCTGACGGTTGCTCCAACGCTCGTGGAGGTGACCGCGGGCGTTACACTCGTCCCGTCCAGCTTGAGCTGGATTGTTCCCAAGGATACCGTGGTGTCGCCGTTGCGGATCGTGGCTTGGAGAGACGCATTGGACGCCTCATTACCCGCGCCGGAGGCCGGTGAAACGCTGGCAAGGAACGGACGTTGCCCGACCGCCACTGGCACGAAGAGCAGGTAATTGAAGTTCATTCCCGCCGTTCCGGAAAGCATCGTCAGCCGCAGCGTCTTCACCCCGCTCAGCGGAACGGCGACCTCCTGGCCCAATGCATCCGTTAACGCCACGAAGTCGTAATCCGTAGCGCTCAGCGTGGGCGACCGGCGGAACGACCCGATGGGAGCGAGGGTCTGGGTGGTAGTCGTACGACCACCAGTCACTTCATCCAGTTGCATCGCGATCGACACTGTGCCCGCTTTAGCGACGCGCGCATAGACGCGGTAGGTGTTCGCGGGGAATGTGCGGGTGTAATTCAGCCACTCGGTGTTGGCATGATCCCGCACCATGTAGTCCGCCACGCCGGGATCGGCAACCTGGGCGTCGAGGTACGCCTGACGAGGAGCATCGGTGCTAACTGCCGTGCCCGCCTGATCGCCGATACGGTAGAGGGTCGAGGTCGGCGCGTTGGTTTGATGATAATCCACGCCTTCAACCCCTACTCGGTCCAGATAACTACTCGGGCCGGAACTGCTGGACAACGGTGGGTTGTCAATGAACTGGCCGGATTCGAAGTTGTAGTCCTCGGCCTCGACGAAGAAGAGATCGTCTGCAAACGTGTTGAACGTGATGGTCTGGCTGACACGATTACCCAACACGTCCGTCGCCGCGATGTCCATGCGATAGACCAGATTCGCGCTGAGCGCGGGCAACGTGACCGTCCGCTGGAAATCCGTGCCCGAAAACGCCAGTTGGCTGCTGACATCCGTGCCATTCAACGCCGCGTGGATGTTCGTTGCGAACACGCCAATCGCCGGAGAGTTGACCACGAAACTCGCGACCGTGCTGGCGGGGAGGAAACTCGCGCCGTTGGTCGGAAACACGTCGGTGAAATACGTCCGGCCGGCGCGGAGGAACTCGATCGGCGTCAGTGCCACATCTGAGAAGCGAACTGCTGCAAGGTCGCCCGCGAAACTGCGGTTGGCCGCCATGGAAGCAAACTCGCCAAAGATGACCGGGTCATCATCGGTACCGCCGATGACCCCTAAGGTGCCAATGTTCGCGTCCGAGCCTTTCAGGATGCCATCCACGTATACGTCCAGCCGCTTCGGCGACACCGTGCCGTCGAACACCGCCGCCACGCTGTGCCATTGGTCGTCGTTGTAGGCCGCGCCGGCGGCGCTGGTGGCATTGTCCTCCGTCGTGTTGTCCACACCTTCAAAGTTGGCGCGGATCTGCCCGCTGCCCTGATGACGCAGCCACCATTGGGAGTCCGGATTGGAAACATCGCATCCCTTGGAAACCAGCACCCCGTTGGTCGCGCTGCTAATCTGCGTGGTACGAAACACCACCTCGATGGTGTAAGCTTGGTCCGGCGTAAAGAGGAAGGCGGCCGTCCCGGGCACTGTCACACGGTTCCCGGGATTGCCGGCGCCCGCGTCGGCATCGAAATGCAGATAGCCACCCACAAGTGGATCCGAGCCGTAGTTCAAGTTCGTGCCTGCAACCACGCCATGGTAGGCGTTGCCGCTGGAATCGGTAACGGTGCTGCCGACGGCCGCCACACCGACTCCGTCAAACTCGTAATGGGCCACGGTCGCCGCGTGGAGCGACGGGCCGAGCAGACAAGCCGATAGACAAAGGGCAAGGGTCTTGCGCATGGAGAGGTGCGAGGTTGAGGTTTACTTACGGAACTGCCGACGCACGGTCCAGCCACCGAGAAGTCCGATGGACAGAAGCGCCGCGACCGTCGGTTCGGGCACTTGCAGAAACTCCGCCGGCGTGAGCGCCGTGTTCGAAAACCGAACCGCCGCGAGATCCCCTTCAAAGCTACGGTTGGCCGTCAGCGTCAGGTATTCGCCAAAAACGACCGGGTCGCTATCCGCCCCGCCAATCAGACCCAGTGTGCCGATGGCCGTGTCCGAGCCTTTCAGCACACCGTCCACATAAATGTCCAGTCGTTTGGTCGCTTGCGTTCCATCGAACACAGCCACCACGCTATGCCACGAGCCGTCATTGTAGAGCGTACCGGTGGCGCTGGTGGCATTGTCCTCCGTGGTGTTGTCCACGCCTTCGACAAGCATGCGGAGCTGCCCGTTGCCTTGATGCCGTAACCACCATTGCGAGTCCGGATTCGACACATCGCACCCTTTCGACAAGATGACGCCGTTGGTAGTGACTTGCGTGGTGCGAAAAACTACTTCGAAGGTGTAAGCCTGGTCCAGCGTGAACACGAAATCGGCCGCCCCAGGAATCTCCACCCGGTTGCCCGGGTTCCCGGCTCCAGCATCGGCGGCAAAACTCAGGTACCCGCCGACCACCGGATCGCTCCCGTAGGACAAATCTCCGCCCGCAACCGTGCCAGGATGGTTACCGAGCAAGTCCGCAATGGTGGAGCCAACGGAAGCGATGCCGGTCCCGTTGAATTCGTAATAGGCAACCGTAGCGGCGTGAGCGCCGAGCGTGGGGATCAGGGTTGCAAGAGCGGTGGCGAGGTGCGTTTTCATGTCTGGCTTGGCTGGATTTGTTTCAGTGGCTCAACCGTAAGTCGCCTCCCCCACTCCCAACAAGCGAGTTGAACTTGTATTATTTGTGGACCACGGATCGAAGATTCGTCACCCTCGGCGCGATGTTGCGCTCGCCCCAACGCCTGTCGCTCGTGGCCCAAACGGTCACGATCCTGAAAGAACATCTCGCCTCCCGTCCTGCCGGGGCGAAGCTGGAAAGCGAACGCGAGTTGTGTCGCGAGTTGGGCGTCAGCCGCGTCACGCTGCGGACCGCGCTGGCCAAACTCGTCCGCGAAGGCCACCTCCACTCCGGTCAGGGCAAGCGCCGCGTGATTTCCACGCCCGGCCTCCAACTCCAGCCAGACAAAGCCAGCCGAGATGTCGTGGCGCTTTCGCCCGTGCCGCTGCATGCCGTCGAGCCCCGCGTGCTGTTCTGGATTGATGAACTGCGCAACACGCTCGCGAAAGAGAACCACCGGCTCACGTTCGTGGACCAGCGGAACTGTTATTCGGAACACCCGCAACGGGCATTGGAAGAACTGGCAGCACGCCTGCGCCCGGCAGTCTGGCTACTCTACCTCTCCACACACACCATGCAGGAGTGGTTTTTCGCCCGCGGATTGCCGGCGGTGATCCCCGGCTCGCGGCACGAAGGCGTGCGGCTGCCTTCGGTGGATGTGGACTACCGCGCCACCTGCCAGCATGCCGTCGGACGCTTTCTCGCCAAGGGCCACCGCTGCCTGGCGCTGCTGAATCCGAGATCCGTGGCGGCTGGGGATCTGGAGAGTGAAGCGGGTTTCCGCCACGCCGGTTCCACGGCGGGAGCCGGCATCGAAACCGTGGTTGCCCAGCACGATGGCACCGTGGCGGGCGTCAGCACGAGTCTGGATCGGCTGCTCGCGCGCGCCAAACCTCCGACAGCCTTCCTGGTCTCCCGCCCCACCCACGCGCTGACCGCCTTAGGCCATCTCATTCAACGGGGATTGCGTTTCCCGAAAGACGCGGTGCTCATCGCGCGCGACCACGATTCGTTTCTGGAACACGCCGTGCCGTCCATTGCGCGGTATCAGACCGATCCCATTGTCTTTGGCCACACCCTCTCCCGCGTGGTGCTCGAAATCACCTCCGGCGGGAACGCCCGACCCCAAGATTACCGGCTCCTGCCACGACTCCTGCCGGGACAGACGCTGGGCTGAACGTCCGGCTGCGCCGCAACCCGCAGGGCTCGCAGCTCACACCAATCCCCGTCGCCGCGCAATGTCGGCGGCCTCGGTCCGGTTCTGCGCCTGGAGCTTCTCGAGGATGTTCGTGACGTGATTCTTCACCGTGCCTTCGGCGATGTGGAGCCTACCGGCGATTTCCTTGTTGGGAATGCCCTGCGCGAGCATCACAAGCACTTCCCGCTCACGTTCGGACAATGGCTCAATCAGATCACCCGGGGAGTGCAACGCCGCTCGCAAGGTGCGCGAGGCGATCTCCGGCTGAATGAAAACCTCTCCCGCGTGGACGCGGCGGATGGTTTCCACGAGCCTCTCCGCCGGCAGGTCTTTAAGTAGGTAACCCACCGCTCCGGCACGCACGCCTTGGAAGACATAGTCATCGCGGTCGAACGTGGTCAGGATGATAACACGGGCTGCTGGCCACAAACGGCAGATCGCCGCGGTGGCTTCCACCCCGTTCATGTGCGGCATTTGCACGTCCATCAGGATGATGTCCGGCTTCGCCTGCAACGCCAGTTTCACAACAGCCTTGCCGTCCTCGGCTTCACCCACGACGCGGAAGTCCGACTCCGTTTCCAGGAGCGTCTTCAGCCCCTGCCGCATAAGCGTCTGGTCTTCCGCGAGCAGTATTCGGATCGTTTTCACAGGCCACCAAGTTCGCGTCCTTCTTCCGCGTCCTGGCGGCGGAGGAAGGTGTCAATGTCCGCACGATTGCCCAGGCCGTTCTTCCGCTTCGAGTCTTCGAGGTCCGCTGTGATCGCCGCGGAATCCCGCCAGCCACGTTTGCGGATGAAGGCACTCCAGACCTCGATGTCTTCTTCCGAAAGCGGCCGGCCGGTCTGGAAACACCAGTCGAGGATTTCCTCGTTGACGCCGCCCTGCAACACCCGCACCTGCAAAGCCTCGTAGTCAATGCGGAGAAAACGGCAACAACGACCATCGAAACCCTTGCCCAGCCACGGGACATAGTCCGGGGGCAACTCGCCGCGCGCGTGGAGGCGAATCTTGTCGAGCATTCGGGGAAACCAAGCCATCGCGCGGGTGGTTTCGTGTCCGCTACACGGGAATGTCGTGTTCATGTTGGCATCTGCTCGCGGCTCAACCGATCAACGGCACGCGAGCTTCGAGAAGAGTTCCCGTCGGCTCCACCGTTGTCAACGTGAACGTGCCGCCGATGCCTTCCACGCGCTCGCGCAAACCTCGCAAGCCGTAATGCCCCGGCTTGCTTTCCGCGTCCGGCGGCAGGCCGATGCCGTCGTCGCGCACCTGCAAGGAGACTTCTTTGGGTTGCATACTCAAGTTCACCTCGACACGCCGGGCCTGGGCATGCTTCTCGGCATTCGTCAGTCCCTCCTGCGCCAACCGCCAAATGACTTCGGCCACTCGCGGCGGCAATCGATTCGCCTCCTCCGCCAGGGTGCATTCGACGTGCATCCCCGCACGCTGACTCGCGTCGGCGCACAACGTCCGCAGCGCTTCCGCCAATGGACGGTCGCCCAGCCCGGCCGCGCGCAGGTTGGCCAGCGACCGTCGCAAGTCCTCCATGCTGGCGCGTGTAAGCTTTTGCATTTCGGCCAGGAGCGCCGCCGCCCGGCTCGGTTCGGTCGCGACGAGGCGTTGGGCGGCTTCCAATTGCACCGTGAGTGTGACCAGTGAATGGCCGAGACTGTCGTGGAGGTCGCGCGCCAGACGTTCCCGTTCCTCCAGGACGGCGAGTTCAGCGTCGCGTTGCCGGCCCAATTCCAGTTCGCGCTTGGCCGCTTCGAGTTCCTGAATCAGCTTGCCACGCTGACTGCTCGTGGCGAGGGCCTGATGGAGGAACAGAAGGAATCCCGTCCAGGCAGACACGACGCTGATGGCGATGAACCAGTTCCAACCGCTGAAGCGAGAAAGCTCCTGCCATCCGAACACGGTCAGAAAATAGCCCGTGAAAAGCATCACCGTCCCCGGAATCGAGATGCGCCACGGTAAGGCGAGGAGTTGGCCCAGGTAGAACCCGACCGCCCAGTGAAACGACCGCTCCAGCCGGCATTCGACCAGATAGATGCCGATGCTGATGGTGAAGTAGAGCAGCATTCCCTGCATCCCGGGCCAGCGCCCAGTGCGCGTGGGAATAACGAAGTGCCCGATGTAGAGCGCAATCTGCGTGAGGACGAGCGTAATGAGCACCCAGTCGGTCCCGCCGAAAACCGAGTCGGGGCGTCGCCACCGCAGCACGAGGGAAACCCACAGCCCGCCGATGAACACCACGTGGAAAAACCGGATGAACCAGCGGAACTGCAGCCCGGGCAACGGTGAATGTTGGTGGGCCGCGGAACTGGATTGTGAATTCATGAGCGGTTTCGGTGACAGTGGCGTCAGCATGGGCTCAGCACTTCGGCGACCGAGCGCCGGTCGGACCAAGGTTCGTCCCGGCTCCGGACGACTTGTTCAGCCAAGTCGTCAGCGCATTGTGTCAGAGCATCGCCTGACTCGCCACGCATTTTGATCCCCAGTTTGATGGCACCCAGTATGTCTGGCAGCGCCGCCCCGCTACGCGTGGCCTGGGTGATATGCCAGGCCAGATCGGCGGTGTCCCCGATACCCACGGCGACTTCCAGTTCGTTCAACCGGCGTTGCGCCTGTTGCCGGCGCGCTTCGATGTATCGTGCTGTCATCATACGACGTGTCCTCGGCTGGTCTTTCTGCGCGGAGTGCAGCGGAGCGGCTCACTGTCCTGACAACTTCGAGCGCAGTTCCTGGTCTTGCGGGAAGAGCGCCGCGCCGCGCTGCCAGACGTCCTGCGCCTCCTGGGCGTGTCCGTACTTCGCGTATTCTTTGCCTAGCCAGACGTAGCTCTGGGCGAACTGCGGCTGCGGCGACTGGGCCTCTTGCTGCTCGATGAGCGTCGAGAAATGCTGCATGACTTCTGTGCCACGGTTCATCTGCGTCGGCCAGTACGACATCGCCACCGCCTTGGTGAAGCGCGCGTCCCAGTTGTTGCCGTCCAGGTTCAACGCCGCGTCAAATGCTTGGTCTGCCTTCATCGCCAGGATGCCCTGCTCGCGCACGTCCTGAATCGTGCCGCACTTCTGGAGATACGCCCGGCCCAACGCCGCCGGACACTCCGGCGATTGCGGGTTGTCCGCCACGCGCTGCTCCAGGTCGCTGATCGCCTGATCCAGCTTGCCGGACTTGCGCAACTCCTCCAGCGCCGCCGACCGCTGAATGAAGTTGGCCTGCGGCGACACCAGCGTGTCCACCGCCTGCCTCACGAGCGGCGGTTCCGAGCGCGGTGCTTTGGCCTTTGCCTCCGCAACCGGCGGCGCCGATACGGTTTTTGCCGGGTTGGCGACGTTGCCTTGAGCCTCAGCCTGCAACCGACGTCTGGTGGCAGCCGAGGCGCTCGATCGCTCAACGTCGTTGAGTTGGTCTGGGATCACTGCTTCGCTGGGTTCAGAGACGACGGAAGGTGCGACCGGTTGCCTGCTGCTCTTAACCAAAATTCCAGCCATGACGCCGAGTCCCACCACTGCTACTGCAATCACAATCCATCTTTTCATTTTGTCCTCTCGCTGTCGTTCGCCGCCGCGGCGGCGATTGAGTTCACTCTCTTGCTTCGGCGGCCAGCCATTCGGCCAGTACCAGCAAGCGCGCCCAGTGTGCTCCTTTCCGCGGCTTCGCCAACAGACCCCGAAGTCACGATTTGAATAGGCCAAAGGTCATGGTGGGCTGCGGGACTTCTGGCAGGGCTGAAGTAGGCCAAAGCCAACGGTTCCACACGGACAAGGAAGATGGAATTGGGCGCATGACCGGCGGCTGGCTCAAGCAGGTCGACACGAAGGCGCAAGCCGGTGGATAGGCGCGCGGGTGTCACACCCGCAGCCGGGTGGCCGTTTCCCGGGACTGCCGGATTTCTCGGGCGCTTGGTGCTTGTTCACGTTGCTGCGGCTGGGACAGCCGCGCTCCGGAAATAGCCGCCGTGACTTTCAGCCGGGGCTTACCGGCCACGGCGGCCGCCGCGTCTTTTCCCCGGCTACTCCAGGGCGTGGGGCGGGCGGTTAGGTGACCTCTTGGCTCTGGCCGGACAAGGCAAGTCCTCATCCGGCCTCGCCCAGCTTGCCCGCCACAAAAACCAGTTGTTGCTGGCTGATCCAGCGGCGCTGGTGGACCAGTTCCCACAACAAATTCAACTGCTCGAGCAGCACGCTGACTTCAGTGAGATGCCTCGCCTTTTGCGCCCGGTCGCCGGTGACGGCGGCGCGCTGCACCAGCAGCAGCGCGTCCAGCACAAGGTTGTCCAACCGCTGGCCGAACGTGAAACGCGCGCTCTTGGGCAGGTCCGCCGTGCGATCCAACGTCCAGCCCAGCACCTCTTGCAGCAGGGTCAACAAGGGCGGCCGTGACAGGGGCATATTCTCAAAAAATTCTCCGCGCGCTTCGCGCGCAAGGTTTAAGGATTATGAACCAAGGAACCAAGAACTAAGAACACAGTCCAGCCTACGGAGAGAAACCCGCGACCCACACACACCGAAAACCGAGACTGCGGACGCGATTGACGGGCGCGTTGCCGAAACGAAACGCGGACCGCAGGCGCCCGGGACTGAGGAACCAGGAACCGCCGCGCACCACGCGGGAGGTTTTCGCTTTCTCGTCATACCAGTTCTCACACCATTCCCAGACATTGCCGGCCATGTCCGCCGCGCCACACTTCGCATCACCGCTGGGGAACAGGCCCACCGCGCTCGTGTGACCGATGCCAGTCTGGTGGCAGTTGCAGTGCCGGGCGAGTTCTTTCTCATCACATGCGCCCCATGGATACGAACGGTCGTCAGCTTTTTTGCCATCCCAGCGCGCTGCCTGTTCCCATTCGGCTTCGCGGGGCAGGCGGATTTCAAACTGGCCTGTAGCCGCGGACGTGAGTCCGCGCTGATCTTCTTGAGTTGGCGCCGACTCACGTCGGCGGCTACCAGCGCGAAGCCGCTCCGTCAGCCAGCGGCAGAAGGCCATCGCCTCGAACCAGCACACCCCGACGCGAGGGTGATTCGGCGTCTGGAACACCGGGTCGTACGGCTTGGGGCCGCGTATGGGGAACGTCTCCTTCTCATACTCCGCGCGATACCAGTCAGGGATGGCCTTGGCGTCCGCTTTGCCATCCCGCCAAGCCTGGCCCTCGGCTGACCAGAACCGATCTTGTTCATAGCCCTTGTCATCCACGAACGCCTGGAACTGCGCCACGGTGACCGGGTAGCGGCTGATCCGGTAGGGTTGCTCAATCGTGACCGGCTTCTTGGTTTCACCGAGGATGATCTTCCCCGCCGGGAGCGACTTCTCCGGCTCAGCCGGTACGAACTGAATGTCCGGCAGGCCGCGCAGTGGTTCGGCTTGATGCAGACCGACGCCGGGGCGCGGGTCACCCAAACGGCCGATTGCAGATGCAGCGCGGGCGCGGGTTTTGGCGTCAAAGCTCTGGGGTTCTCCCCGGACTTCTTCAAGCCGGGTACGAAGCCGCTGGGCGGTATCCGTGGCGTCCGGAACGTCTTCGTCCTGCCAGTTCTCCAATCCCACGTCGCGCGTGATGTCCACAGCGAGCTCCAGCGTAACCAGGGAGAAGGCATCCTGGGCTGTGACTGGTTGACGGGGAACCAGCGTGGAGATCAGGGCGCGCACAGGGCTCTTGCGGTGGCGAACGTGAACCAGGAACCCCGCCGCCCAGAGCACGACCTGCCGCGCATAATCGCGCCGGCTATGGAAGAGACCACGGCAGCGAGTTTCGAAGCTCGTCTCCGGCCAGGCATCCTCGTTCGCCAAGTGGCAGCCGGCGAGGAACTCTTCGAAGCGGTAGGCGAACTCAAAGTGCGCGCCGTCTTGCGACTGGAGCAAGCCGGCCCGGTGCCGCAACGCGTCCAGCAGCTTGTCCACCCAATCATCATCCACGGTCTTGGTGAGGCGCAGTTTCTGGCGCAGGGTGTCCTCGTCCACGAAGCGGCTCTCGCGATCCTGCCGGTTCTCCCGCGCAAGATACGCCACAGTTTCCAGCCGCAGGCGCAGCAGCTTGAACCCGTCGGGGATGTTCGCCAGCAGAACCGCCAGTTCTGGCTGGGAGGACGTAGCCGTTGTCTGGCGCTTTCGGGCTTCTTCCAGAACCCCCTTTACCAACTCGTCCATCAACTCGGCGCTGGTGTTGGGCAGGGCCTTGTCTGGCCGGTGCAGGGCGGCCATCGCGGTGAGGAAGAACGGGTTGCCGGCCATCTCTTGGAGGCGGTCATCCACGAGAGCCGCGATGAGTGTAGAAGCACAAGTCGCTCCTTCTCCCTTCTTGAATTGGGGCTGGGCCCGCTCCAACTCTCGGTACCAGGCTTCGACAAATACGGCCTGCTGCTTTTGCGTCAGCGGCGCGATCTCCACCGGCGGCGGAAAGCCGTCGAGCTTGAACACAAAGGTCTTCTGCGTCCCCAACCGCTCCACCATCTCGTAGGAACGCGTGCGACAGGTAACGGCCACGCGGCACTGACCGTAGTCTCCTTGCGAGAACAACTGGATTGCCTGCCGCACCGCCGGAACTCGGGAGCGGGGCACTTCGTCGAGGCCATCAAACAGCACGAAAGCGAAGCCACGCCGAAGGACTTCAGGCACTTTGTCCGCAGTCTCCGGGCAGCACCGGTCGCGCACCTGGGCCGTCAGATACTTCACCACGTCCTCGGCGACACCTTTGCTGTTGGCATCCAATTCGGCAGCAAAATCGCGCAGGATGATACGGAAAGGGACAAGCGCGTCCTGTCGCGTCCGAAGCAGTGACGGGACTCTGCCATCAAGGCCAGCGAAGTTCTCGGCGGCCTTCGGCTCACGCGAGTGTTGGTAGGTCAAGCACAGGAGCACGAATTGGACGAAGGTGGACTTGCCCGATCCGGGCTCGCCCACGAGCACGATGCGGCGGTTGTCCTCGGCGAACAAGACCTCCAAGGCGCTGAGATTTCGTTCGGTTTCCATTCCGGCCCGCGGCGTTTCGGCCCTGCGGGGTCGAGGTGACTTGGTATCCAACTCCACATAGACCTGGGCAAGCCGCAAGGCGTCCGCTCCACTGCCGAGATTGATGCCGCGGGTGACGAGCTGCCAACATTGGTCGGCTTCGCTGCCCATGTAGTGGGAGAAAACTTGTAACAACTCAGCAGTCGTTTGTTCGATCAGACCGACTGGGGCGGCCCCTTGTGCGGAGAAACCAAGGCGTGTCAGAAACAGATCCTTGAACTTCTCGCGATCCGTTTCCGGTGGAAGCGGCTTCCCGTTGTAGAGTTGCTTACCGAGTTCATCCCAGAAATCCACCATGTGCTTCGCGTCGCCTTTCTCCGGCCTCGCGTGAAGATCAAATACTGCACAGGCGATTGTAGCGCCGAGAGACTTGCGAACCGGGCGATCACCACGAAGCGCGCGCGCGACGGGATTTCCCAATTGACTCAACTTGAAGGTGTGATTCTGCCACGCATCTCCCATCCATTTCAGGAACTCCATTTGAGCAACGTTTCTTGTCTCCTGATTCTCTTTCATGGCAACGGCCGAGATTAGTCAGGGGGGCTTCGAAGGCAAGCGGCGAATCCGGCGGAACCGCCGCCGCAATCGCCGCTTCCGCCCGTGGCAATTCACTCTGGAGAAGGCTTACGATGCCTACAGTAGAACCGCGGTTTTGAAGCGCGCAAGACACCAAAACCAAAGTTCCGAACGCGTTCGGGACGCAAGACAGAGAAAGCGTTCCGATGAAAACAAGAAACTCGAAACTGGCTTCCCGAGCCATGAATCGGGGCGGCGGCAAAGCTGGAGCGCCGGAAACCTCCAGCAACAACAACAGCAACGCAGCGCAGGAACTGCCGCTGCCACACGAAGTCGAAGGGCCATCCGAGTTCGATGGCACTACAGTGCCCGGTGCGTGGCTTGGCGACCTGCAGCGGCGGGCAACTCAGCCGCTACGGACTGCGAGCGAATACGACCGCGCAATCGCAGCGTGTCTGGCTGTGTTGGCAGCAGAACAGCAGCAGAGGCCCAGCAAATACGCGTTGTCGTCGTCGGCTCTGGGGCCACAGCACTGGGCGTGGCTGGTTGCCTTGCTCCTGCTATTGCTTCTGTTGTGGCTCGGCAGCGCATGAAGTGCGGTGAACACGAAGGCGAACGGTTGCCCGTTCGCCTTCCAATCTGCGTAGCGGCGAATCGGTGGAGCGCCGCCATCATCAGCGGCGGTCTGCCGACCGCCGCCACGCCACTCAGTAGCGGTAGTGCTCCGCCTTGTAGGGGCCTTCGACCGGCACGCCGAGGTAGTCGGCCTGTTTCTTCGTCAGCTTCGTCAGCTTCACGCCGATGCGGTCGAGGTGCAGGCGGGCGACTTCTTCGTCCAGCTTCTTGGGCAGACGATACACGCCGATCTTGTTGGTTTCGCGATTGGCCCAGAGGTCCAGTTGCGCGAGGCATTGGTTGGTGAAGCTGTTACTCATCACGAAGCTCGGATGACCGGTGGCGCAACCGAGGTTCACGAGGCGGCCTTCGGCGAGCAGATAAATCGTGCGCTTGTTGGGCAGCACGTATTTGTCATACTGCGGCTTCACGTTGATCTTCTTCACGCCTTTCAGCGTGTTGAGCTTGTCCACCTGAATCTCGTTGTCGAAGTGGCCGATGTTACACACGATCGCCTGGTCCTTCATCTTGAGGATGTGGTCGAGCGTGATGACGTCGCAATTGCCGGTGGTCGTCACGTAGATGTCGCCGATGCCGAGCGTGTCTTCGAGGGTGGTGACTTCGAAACCTTCCATCGCGGCTTGCAGCGCGTTGATGGGGTCAATCTCGGTGACAATGACGCGAGCGCCGAAGCCGCGGAGCGAATGGGCGCTGCCCTTGCCGACATCGCCGTAGCCCGCGACGACCGCGACCTTGCCGGCGATCATCACGTCGGTGGCGCGCTTGATGCCGTCGGCGAGCGATTCGCGGCAGCCGTAGAGGTTGTCGAACTTGGACTTGGTGACGGAGTCATTGACGTTGATGGCAGGCACGAGGAGTTTGCCCTGCTCCAGCATCTGATAAAGGCGATGGACGCCTGTGGTCGTTTCTTCGGAAACGCCTTTCCAATCCTTCACGACTTCGTGCCAGAAACCAGGACGTTCCTTCGCGACGCGCTTGAGCAACGCCTTGATGACAGCGACTTCGTGGTTGTCGCTGGGTGTGTTGACCCAAGTGTCGCCGTTTTCGAGTTCGTAGCCTTTGTGAATGAGCAGCGTGGCGTCGCCGCCGTCGTCCACAATGAGTTGCGGCCCCTTGTTGCCCGGGTGCGTGAGCGCGGCGAGGGTGAAGTCCCAGTATTCTTCGAGCGATTCGCCTTTGTGCGCAAAGACGGGGATGCCGGCCTTGGCAATCGCGGCAGCGGCGTGATCTTGCGTGGAAAAGATATTGCAACTCGCCCAGCGCACAGACGCGCCGAGTTCGGCGAGAGTCTCAATGAGGATCGCCGTCTCGATGGTCATGTGCAGCGAGCCCGTGACGCGCACGCCTTTGAGCGGCTTCTTCACCCCGTATTTCTTACGGATGGCCATGAGGCCGGGCATTTCGTGCTGGCATACCTCGATGGTCTTGCGACCCCACTCTGCGAGGGACAGATCTTTGACTGCGTAATCCAGTTTTTTTGCGGAGGTTTTTGACTTAGCCATAAATAAAAACAGGTTGGAGGTTAAAGGGTTCAGGAAAGGCGGCGGAAAGACTCCTGAAACCTGAATCCTTCCACCTTGAACCTCATCAAATCGCTTTCTTCAGGGCCGCAACCTTGTCCGTGGCCTCCCACGTCAGGTCCTTGTCGTTCTTGCCGAAGTGACCGTAGTTGGTCGTCTTGGCGTAAATCGGGCGACGGAGGTTGAGTTGCTCAATAATATCCGCAGGCTGGAAGCTGAACACGCGATTCACCGCGCGCACGATCTTGTCCTCCGCAACCGTCGCCGTGCCAAACGTGTCCACACTCACGCTGACCGGATCGGGATAGCCGATGGCGTAGGCGAACTGGATTTCGCACTTCGCGGCGAGCCCGGCGGCCACGATGTTCTTGGCCACCCAGCGGCCCATGTAGGCGGCGCTGCGGTCCACCTTTGTCGGATCCTTCCCCGAGAACGCGCCGCCGCCGTGCCGGCCCATGCCACCGTAGCTATCCACGATGATCTTCCGGCCGGTCAGCCCAGTGTCGCCCTGTGGGCCGCCGACAACAAAGCGGCCGGTCGGATTGATCAGATACTCGGTCTTCGGCGTGAGCAGGCGCTTGGGCAAAACCCTCTTTACGACATTCTCGATGCAGAACTTCTCGATCTCCGCGTGTTCGACGTCCGCGCTGTGCTGCGTGGAGATGACAACGTTGGAAATCGCCACGGGCTTGCCGCCTTCATAGACGACCGACACCTGCGACTTTGCGTCCGGACGCAGCCAAGCCGGGCCTTTGCCGCTCTTGCGAATCTTCGTCAGCTCGCGCCCCAAGCGGTGGGCGAACATGATCGGCGCGGGCATGAGTTCCGGAGTCTCATTGCAGGCATAGCCGAACATCAGGCCCTGATCGCCGGCGCCCTGCTTGTCGGTCTTCTTGCCCTTGGCCTTACGGGCATCCACGCCCTGGGCGATGTCCGGCGATTGCTGCGTGACGATGACGTTCACAAACACCTTGTCCGCGTGGAACACGTCGTCGTCATTCACGTAACCGATGTCGCGGATGGCCTTGCGCGCGATCTGGACGAAATCCAGCTTGGCCTTGGTCGTGATTTCACCACCGACGATGACAATGTTGCTCTTGGCGTAGCACTCGCAGGCCACGCGGCTGAACTTGTCCTGCGCGAGGCAGGCGTCCAGGACGTAATCGGAAATGGTATCGCAAACCTTGTCCGGGTGGCCTTCGCCGACGGACTCGGAGGAGAAGATGAATCGGTTGCTCATGAACGGGCGCTCGTGTTGTTGTCGTTATTCAAAACGTCATATTGACGAATCAGGATGGGAAGATATAACGTGAACTCAATTCGTCAACTAAGAATTCTGGAAACCTGGCAAACCGAGAGCGAGCATGACCTCCACCCTGAAAGCCCTCCGCGCCCTGTCCGACGCCACCCGTCTGCGCATCGTCGCCCTCCTGGCGAAGGAAGAACTGTCCGTCAACGAGCTGCAAGACATCACGCGGCTCGGGCAATCGCGCATCTCCACGCACCTTGGGTTGCTGGCGGATTGCGGGCTCGTGCAATCCCGGCGCGAGGGCAAGCGGACGTTTTATCGCCTGAATCAACAGTCGAATGGTTCCATTTCCGAGATCATCCCGCTCGCAGTCGAGGGCGCGAAGGAACTGGCCGAACACGCCGACGACGAGGTGAACTTGAAACGCATCCTCGCCCGCCGACGCGAACAGGCGCAGGTCTATTTCAACCAGGTCGCCGGGCGGTTTGATCGGGTCTATGGCCCGGGCCGCTCGTGGCAGGCGTTCGGGCATCTGCTCCTCCGCATCCTGCCGCCGCTGACAGTCGCAGACCTGGGTTCGGGCGAGGGTTTGCTCAGCGAACTGCTGGCCCGCCGCTGCAAAAGGGTCATCGCCGTGGACAACTCGGAGAAAATCGTGGCGTTCGGTGCGGCCAAGGCGAAGAAGAATGGGCTGAAGAACCTGGAGTTTCGCTTGGGTGACCTGTCCGAGCCGCCCATCGAGCCGGCGAGCGTGGACCTGGTGATCCTGAGCCACGCCCTGCATCACGCCGAAGACCCGGGCAGAGCCCTCGCGAGCGCGCATCACATTCTCAAGCCCGGCGGGCAGGTGCTCATCCTCGACTTGCTAAAACACACCTTTGAGAAAGCCCGCGAGCTGTACGGCGACCGCTGGCTGGGCTTTGCCGAGAGCGACTTGCACCGCTGGCTGGAGCAAGCCGGGTTTCGGAAGATCGAAATCACGGTGGTCGCCCGTGAAGACGAACCACCGCATTTCCAGACGGTGTTGGCGGCCGGAGCCAAGGATCAAGGGAAACCCACACCCTGATCGAAACCCCGCTCGCGCCGTCCCACTAACGTCTGCACGTGGCCGAAAGCACTTTGAGCAGTGACAACCCGTGCAGACTGAGCGAGTCTCCTCACACCAATCATGTTGAGCTATCTCTGGATTGCTTTGGGTGGCGCGTTGGGCAGCGTAGCGCGGTTCTGGTTCTCCGGCGTCGTGGCGCGGCAGTTCGGCGAGACATTCCCGTGGGGAACTTTGCTGGTGAATGTCACCGGCTCGTTTGCCATCGGGTTCTTCGCCACGCTGACCAGTCCGGAAGGCCGCTGGCTGGCGCCCACAGGCGTACGGCAGTTCTTCATGATCGGCATTTGTGGCGGCTACACCACGTTCTCCTCCTTCAGCCTCCAGACGTTGAACCTGGCCGAAGACGGCGAATGGCTCTATGCGGGCGGGAACATCGTCGGCTCGGTCACGCTGTGTTTGGCGGCCGTATGGCTGGGTCACCTGGCCGCGGGCGCCCTGAATTCCATGAAAGGCAACTGAAATGCAAATCCCTCACGAAGCTGTCCAGCTCCGCATCTTCATCGGCGAGAGTGACCGGTGGGAACACCGTCCGCTTTACGAGGCTATCGTGCTGCAAGCGCGCCAGGCGAACTTGGCCGGGGCAACCGTGCTGCGCGGCCCCATGGGCTTCGGTAAATCCAGCCGTCTCCACACGGCCAAGATCCTGCGCCTTTCCATGGACCTGCCACTCGTCATTGAGATCGTGGACAGCGAGGCGAAGATCCACGCCTTCCTGCCCGAACTCGATCGGATGATGGGCGGTGGATTGGTGACGCTGGAAAAGGTGAAGGTGCTCCAGTATCGCGGGCCTTCCGAGAACGACAGAACCCAGTAAGAAACGATCACCAAGACACCGGCATGCGGAAGTGGCGGCATGCCTCCCGAGGCCGCGGCCTGACCGAGGCTTGCCGACCACCGAACGCCGTCGCCTCAGCCCAGATAAGCGACTGTCTCCCGACACCCCAACGCCCTGACGCAGCCATAAGACCCGGCAGACTGAGGAGGAAGCGTGGAAAGCGATTTTCCCGGAAATAACTATTGCAATTCCATGAGAACGCCGCTATAAATCGCTGCAACTAAGCAACCTTAACAGCAATTATGCAAAAGAATCTTTGCGTCTCAGCGTGGTCACTGGTTTGCGTTGGAAGTATGGCGGCGGCAGTCTCAGCAAGTGCCGCTAAGATCGCTTGGGTCAGCTTCCATCCCGGAGATGACACGCCCTCGACATCCATTACGAACGCAGGCTTCACGCGCGCGGCGGATGTCGGCTACACTGATCTTCTCAAGGCGAATGGCCACACGGTTACCC
>CAZWJC010000134.1:0-18531 GCA_964634255.1 uncultured Verrucomicrobiota bacterium
CACCGGAGGCGGCTGTGCTGGAAGCGAAGTCTGCAGAGAGCAACGCGGCTCTGGAGGCGCCGGGAGGCATCAAGGTGGAACTGGGGGGCAAACGGCGAAACCGCGAGCCCATCGTGGCATTTGGTCAGCACGTGGAACTCAAGACCGACGAGACGACCGAAGCCGTGGTCGTCTTTGGCGGTACAGCCAAAATCGCTGGCAAGGTAACTGACGCGGTCGTGGTGATTGGAGGCGCGGCGGAGATCACGGGCGAAGTGGGGGACGCGGTAGCCGTGGGCGGGAGCATTCGGGCGCTTCAAGGTGCGAAGATCAAAGGCGACGCCGTGGCGGTCGCCGGCAGTCTGACGCTGGAGCCAGGCGCGAAGGTGAATGGGGATGCCGTGGTTGTGTTCGGCAATCACACGGTCGCTGACGCCGACGCCATCGGTGGTGAAGTCGTCAATGTCCTGGCGGGCGAGATTCCGGGGCTGAAGCCGCTGCGGGACTGGTTCATAGAGTGCGTCCTCAAGTTGCGCCCGCTCGCGCCGAGCGTGGGCTGGGTTTGGGCGGTCTATGGCGTCTTCTTCCTTCTCTACGCGCTGGTGGCACTCGCGATGCCTCGGCCGGTTGAAATCTGTGTCCAAGAGATCACGGAACGTCCCATCACCACGTTCCTCATGGGCCTGCTGACGAAAGTGCTGGTGCCCGTGATCGTGTTGATCCTGCTGGCCACGGGGGTGGGAGTTTTTATTGTGCCGTTTCTTTTTGTGGCACTGGCCTTTGCCGGGATCATCGGCAAGGTGGCATTGCTGCAGTATCTTGGACGCCAGATCACGCGGCACTTTGGCGGCGCGCAGCAGCCGTTGCTCGCCTTTGTCGCCGGGTGGCTGATCATCACGCTGCTCTATATCGTCCCGGTTCTGGGCCTGCTGGTCTTCACCGTGACCGGCATGTGGGCTTTGGGAGCTGCGGTGATGGCAACCTTCGGCGGCGCGCGACGTGAAAACCCGTCACGGCCCACAGCGCCACCACAGCCACCGCCTCCTGCTGGCTACGAAACCCCAGCGCTTGGCCTCGCGCCCCAGCCGATCTCAACGATTGATCCAATTTCGCCAGGAGGGCTCGGCGGACCGGCCGCGGCCGCCTTCGCTGCGCCAGCAGCCTCCGCGTCCGGCGAAACTTGCGCGGCTGTGCCGTCCGGCGGCGTTGCGCCTTCTACGCCCGCCCGGGTTCTCCCGCCCGAGGCGCTTTCGTTACCGCGTGCCGGGTTTTGGGAGCGCATGGGTGCGGCTTTCCTAGATGTAATCCTTGTCAGCATCCTGGGCGGAATCCTTGGCGGGCCGCCGTGGCTTTTCCTAGTGGCGCTGGCCTACTTCGCTGGCATGTGGGCTTGGAAAGGCACGACGATCGGCTGCGTGGTTCTCAAACTAAAGGTCGTTCGCTTGGACGGCGGCCCGGTCACTTTTCCGGTCGCCTTGGTCCGTGGTTTAGCCGCCGCTTTTTCTATCATGGTGTTATTCCTCGGCTTCCTGTGGATCGCTTGGGATCCGGAAAAGCAGGGGTGGCACGACAAAATCGCCGGCACGGTGGTCGTGCGACTACCGCAAACCCAAGCGCTGGTGTGTTTCTGACGTGCGACAGCGGCGTCAGGACATCGGCGCTGGAGTGCCGGCGGGGTCGTTTGCCGTGTCCGACACGGGACGAAGATCCAAGGCGACGCCGTTTCGAGCCAGCAACCGCTGAATGACTTCCTGTGCCGAGTAAGAGTCGCGGCCCGGCGACGTGAAGCCGGAGATATCCGCCACATCGTCACCCGCGGTCAGTAGGGGTTTCTCGAATTCCTGTTGGTCGTTTGCCTGGCCCAGGCCAACGTTCGCCATCAAACCGTTGCACAAGCACTTTCGGCCGGTCGTTTCCGACGCGTCACCACCTTTTCGCACGTAGTCCTCTACGGGCTCTGCAGGGCAACGGTAGCCTACTGTGCCATCCGGTTTGCGGTATACGTGGCGCAAGAACCCCAAGTCACAAATACGAGGACGGGCCGCGTAATCCGTGGCTTCGGAAAGCGTGCCCGCCATCTGCACCACTTTGAACGGAAACCCAGTAGGCGAAGCAACGGGATCGGTGAATACGCCGGCACGACCTTCGCGGCTCAGTTGAATGACCTGCGCCTTCAAGGTGGACTCGATCCCGGATTCCTCACAGAAGGCGAACGCTGTGCCCACTTGAATGCCCGCGGCTCCCAAGTCCATGGCTTGCGCCAGTTTTCCCTCGCGGCCGTACGAACCTGCGAGCCAGAAGGGCAGGCCAATCGCACGGATTTTGTCCAGCTCCGGCACATCGCGCGGGCCGTAAACTGGCTCGCCTTTGGCACTGAGTTGCAGTGGGCCGCGGGGCGGAGCGTTGTGCCCGCCCGCCGTCTCGCCTTCAACAATGAAGCCGTCCACACGCCCACTGGACTTCTTGGCGAGCGTTAAAGCCAACGTGGCAGAGGCAACAATCCCTAGAAACCGCGGGCGCTTCACCTCGGTCAGCTTGCCTTCGCAGAACGCGCGCGGGTCAAAGTGCGTGCGGAACTCTTCGCCCGGTGAGGCGCCCTCGACGTCAATCTTCAAATCCACCGGTTCGCCTTGAGCCAGACGGTCCATTACGCCGGGGATGGCCCGCGGAATGCCGGCGCCCATGAGCACCATATCCACGCCAGCGAGCATGGCACCGTAGAGAGAGTGCAGGGTGGGAAGTTGGATCTTCTCCAGGAAATTGATACCCACCAAGCCAACGTGGCCTTCCTTGGCGAGCCATACTTCCACGAAATTCGCAGCAACCGTCAGTTCCTCCAGGAGACGGCCTGGGCGCAGCGTTGGCATGGCGGTCAGCTTGAAAGCCCCGGCAGTCGGTTTCCCCTCAGGCAGGAAATACGCCTCCAGGATGCGCGCCGCGCGATCGGCGAAGGGAAAATGCGCGAGGGCGCGGCGCATGTGGCCGCCGGGATCGCCCAGTTGCAGTCGGCGGGCGAGCACCGGCCCGAGCGCCGTGCCGGACACCACGCCGAGCTGGCCGGCTTGCGACACGGCGCGCGCCAGTATCCAATTGGACACCGCCGCGCCCATCCCGCCCTGAATAATCATCGGATCAGACATAACTAATGCAGCGCCTCGCTCCGAACGGAGTGAAACTCGCGACAGAAAATCGGGAATCGCTAAAAGGCGCGCTTAAGCGCCTGGCAGGGATCCGTCGGAAACCGACGCGTTGCCTATACCGTAACCGCCGACGCGGCGAATGCAAAGCAGAGTTTCGCGAAAAAGTCCGTCCCGTTTCTGATCAACGCAGGCCGGCCCAAACGCGGCTTCAAAAAGTCTATCGCACTGCGGGCGGCGTGGAGAAAGGTGAGTCCGCGGGAGGATCGGATGTAGCACTTCCTTTTGGCAACTCGACGCGGATCCGCTCCCGGGCGGCGGGTGGTCTGGCTGCGTCGCCGACGGTTTGCGGCGGGGTGTCAGTGTCGAGTTTGAGCAGGCCCAGTTCCGCCGCCAGTTCATCCAGGAAGATGGCGAGAATGCTTTGCAGCCGGCGTTTCTCGCGCCGCAACAGCCACCAGACGCCAGGCAGCGTGAACAGCAGCAGCCACAGCCAAGGCAGGGCAGGACCAAAGAACCCCAGCACCAGCAGTTCGAGACCGAGCAGCGACCAGAACCCGGCTTTAGCTGTCAACGACCAATTCGCACGCAGACGGCAGCGGATGAGTTGCCGTCCGCGCGAGTGAAATTCGGCCACCGTGGTCAAGTGGACGTTGCTCCAGCGCCGCCCGTAAACCTCCACATCAAACTCGCTCCAGCCAATATCCGCCTTGTGCGGCCAATCCCGCTTTTCCAGCGCCGTCAGCACTGATCTTACGAAAGCTACTCGGTCGAAATAACGCTCGCTCCAGTAATCTACGCGGTCGAGTCGCTGGCCGCTGGCGCGCAGTGCCACGGAGTCCAGCGATTCCGCGGGAGTGTTGGCCGCTGGCGCAGGGGCAAAGCGGCCGAGATATCGCGCCCAGCCGCGGGCGACTGGTTGCAGCAGAAACAGGAGGGCGACCAGCGCACGCGACCACCAACGCACTTTGTTGGGCGGCAGTGTCGCCTGCATACCCGCAGCCATACCCACACCGAAGGAGAGCGCCAGACTGGCGATCGCCAAGGGCAGCAGCCAGTGTATGGTAGCGCTCAACACGAGCAGGGGCAGCGTCACCCCGACGTGAAACTCGAGGGCGGTGCTGAACATCAGCATGCTCGCCGGTTCTGCCGCGTAAAGTGTCTGAAACCAGCCCGCGCCGAACGTGCCGTGGTAGATGATCGGTCGTTGCAGCAGCACCCCCAATTTCGCGTCGGTGTAGATGCGCCCGCGCCAAACCCCGCCGCCCAGCACGTTGAAGTATTCGGGATGCTTCCGGATTAACAACGCCTCGGCCTCGCCGTAGCCGGCCTGTTGCTTCAAGTATGCGCGCACGGTCGAGCGCCGGTAATGCCAGACCATTCCCGCGGGGCTGAAGCCGAGCTTGTGTCCCGCTTGCTGCAACCGCCAGCAGACGTCCACGTCGTCGCCCGCCTTCCGGTAGATCGGATCGAAGCCGCCGATCTCCTGAAGCGCCCATTTGTAAAACACCATGTTGCAGCCGGGAATATGCTCGGCTTGCCGGTCGGTCAACATCACGTGCGCCGGCCCGCCGGGCGAAGCCATCACCGCAGCGGCTACCGGCGAATCCTCCGGCGGCAACAGATTCGGCCCGCCCATGCCGACAAAGGCGCTGTTCAGCAAGTCGCCGACGATGTAAAAAAGCCAATCTTCGTCTGCGCGGCAGTCCGCGTCCGTGAACGCGACGATCTCGCCAGTCGCCGCCTCAATGCCCGTGTTGCGGGCCACCGACAAACCAGCGTTCGCCGCGTGCCGGATATAGCGCACGTCCGGATGCTTCGCCGCAATTCCCGCCGTGCCATCCGTCGAGCCGTCGTCTACAAGGATGACTTCGAAATCCGGGTAGTTGAGCCGCGTGAGGGAAGTGAGGCACGTTGGCAAAGTGGATGCGCCGTTATAGCTGGCCACGACCACGGACACGCGCGGAGCGCGAGGCGGGGGAAAATGCGGCGCTTCCGCAAACGCACGCTGGACTGTTTGAAATGCCGGCTTGGGCGCGCGTTCGCGAGTCGTAAGGCCCATCGCCCAGTCTTCGACCTGTCGTCCGTCGCGATACCAATCGTCCGTAAAGGTGAACACCACAGCGCCTGCGAGGCCGCCGCGAAAGGCGGATTCGATTTGCCAAGGCAACATTTCCGCTTGGGCTGGTTCGCCTTCGCGAATCGTATCTAGGCCGAACTCACCCAGCACGAGCGGACGGTCGCCGGCGATCATTTGCAGGCGCGCAAGGTAGTTCCGGAATGGCTGGCGGTGGTGCAGATAGACGTTGAAGCAGAGGAAATCGAGGCTCTGCGGGCGAAGAAATTCGGTGGGCGGATAGTTCGTGAACGTGCAGAGGCAGCCAGGATCGGCGGCCTTCGCCTCGGCCACGAGTTCGTCAATGAACGACGCGACTGCGCGTGCGCCGCTCCACCGCACTACGTCCGGGGGGATTTCATTCGCGACGCTGAAGGCGAAGATGGCTGGATGCCCCGCGCACACCGTGACTGCTCGCCGAACAGTTACCAGTGCCCTCGTGCGCGTTTCTGTCGTTTCGAGGAAGCAAACGTGTTTGTCCCAAGGGATGTCCACCCAGACCTTGATCCCCCTCGCCTCAGCCAAGTCCAGCAGCCAGCGCGGCGGGACGGTATAGACGCGGATGAGGTTGGCGCCGAGCTGGCGAATTTGGTCAAGGTCGCGCGCGGCGGGCTCGGGCATCGGGAACGGATGACCTTGGGCGTTTGGCGCGAACGGACCGTATGCGACGCCTTTGACGAAAAACTTCTTTTCGCCCAAGCGGAAGAACTTCCCATCCACGCTCACGCGCGGTGGAGTGGTAGCGAGCCCAGCCATGCGAGCCTTAGACGGCGACTCCCGAGGTTTTCATCACGAGCGTTTGGGATAGCAAACAACCGCGCCCCGGGCAAGCCGGCGGCAGAAATTGACCGCAAGAATCGCTTGAACAATTCTCCGGCATCGCTAGTTTGTTACCGGTTGCGCGCTTAGCTCAGGGGTAGAGCACCAGTATCACACACTGGGGGTCGCAGGTTCAAAGCCTGCAGCGCGCACCATCCTTTTTATGGGGCGGTTATCCGCCATGGCGAACCGCTTTGTCTGGGTGCGCGGACATGCCTGACGGCCCGACCGCGCGGCCATTCTCAACGAACTGCTGCGGTTCGTCAGAACGCGGAACTGGACTGCTTGACATGATGCGACGAAAGCGACTTCCCATCGCCCTGACCATCGCCGGCTCGGATAGCGGCGGTGGGGCGGGCATCCAGGCCGATCTGAAAACCTTCGCCGCCCTTGGCACGCACGGAACGAGTGCTATCACGTGTATCACGGCGCAGAACCCGAAAAGCGTGACGGGGATCCAGGCTATCCGTCCGGACATGGTGCTGGCGCAGATTGAAGCCGTCTTCGCTGAACTCCCGCCTGTGGCGGTCAAGACCGGCATGCTCTACTCGACGGAGATCATCCGCACCGTAGCCAAGTTTTATGTTGCCGGTAAACGCCCGGTCTTGGTTGTGGACCCGGTCATGGTCGCCACCAGCGGTGCGCTGTTGCTCAAGCCAAGCGCGGTCAAGGCGCTGCTGCACGAGTTGTTGCCTCTCGCCACCCTGACCACGCCAAATCTCGATGAGGCTCAGATCCTTGTCGGTGCGAGGCTGACGTCCGTAGAAGACTTGCGCGCGGCAGCACGGGAAATCGTCCGGCGCTTCGGCTGCGCGGCGCTAGTAAAAGGTGGCCATTTGCGCGGCCTACATACTGCCGTGGACATCTTCAATGACGGGCGGAGCGAACTTCTGCTGGAAGCGCCGTTCGTCAGAGGCGTGAGCACGCATGGCACAGGCTGCACGTATTCGGCGGCGATTGCCGGACATCTGGCTTTTGGGAAGGAATTGGTTGATGCCGTGGCTGCGGCGAAACAGTTCGTGACGCAGGCCATCTCCCAGTCGTGCCGGGCCGCCCGCCATGACCTCCTGAACAGTTTCTGGCGGTGAGAAAGGGGGACAAGGCGGAGGCTCTTGTTGCCCGCTCCAAGCTTTTTTACTGACAACTGGCCGAGGCCCATTACTCTGCTCCCCAATAACGGGATCGGTCGGGCTGCGTGAGCTGTCACCCGCTTGGTAACGGGTCGCGGTCCGGCGATACGGGAAACGCAACCATTACGTCTGTGAGCGCAAAGTCTGTTCAAGCAATCGGCATCTTGTTTCTTTCGGCCCTGGCCACCACCGCCTCCGCGTTCGTTTATGAAACGTCGCTGGAGTTTCTCGCCGCCGGCGATTTTGACGGCGACAGCCGGCAAGACGTGATCATTGTGGACAAGGCCAGCGGCAAGTGCCGCCTGGGCTACCAACTGAAAGAGGGGCAATTCACCTGGCCGCCGCAGCGACCCAGCGGCGTGCGTAGTGTGACCGGTGTAAGCATTGGCAAGTTGCTCAAGCCTACTTGCGACGCTCTGGCGCTCACCTCCGGTGATGGCAACCAGCTTGCCGTCATGGATCTGAGTTCACCCACAGACGCCGCCGGACCGCAGAACATCCCCCTCAACGTCATGGGGCCGAACTGCGTTCTGGCATTGGACATCGGGGGCGAAGGCAACACGCCGCTGGCCGACCTGATCGTGGGGAGCATTTACAACACTCCGGATCCCAACCTGGCCACGCTGTTCCGCAATGTCGGTGGTAAGTTCACTGAAATCACCAGTCTGAAAATGGAGCAGCCCGCCAGCCGCTTGAACCGGGTAACCCTGCAATCTGGCAAAGCGGAGATCGGAGCAACCATGATCGGCGATCCAGCGGAGACGCTGATGGTGGGTGATTTCAGCGGGGGCAAGCCAAACACGCTCGGGACCGTATCCGGCCTGCCTGCTGGCGGTGACTACGTGGTGGGGCAGTTCCGTGAGGCGGCGACGGATTTCGTGTTCTTCAAGTCCGGCGAAAAGGAACTGATTGTGAAGCCGGCAACACAAAGCGGCGAAGGCGCGGTGACGTTTGGTGAAGGCGGCAAGGTTACCCTCGACAAGCCTGTGGACTATGTTTACGCGCTGGCGGAACCCAAGGCGAACAAGCTGCTCGTCCTCTCCGCCGAAAACCAGGGCGCGAGCATCTACAAGCTGGAGTCCCCAGACAAGGTGGCGCTAGTCAAGGCCATCGACCCGGCTGGCGAATTGGTTTCGGGCGCGCTGCCCGTGCCCACTGGTTTCCTCCTATTCACATCCCCCACGAATAACCGTCCGTCATGGCGCTTTCAGTTCTATAGCTTTGCCGGATCGAGCGACGGCGGCGCATCTGGCCCGCTCGCCTCGCTGGCCGACAGCGATGATTCGACGGTGGCGGACATCCAGAAGGTCATCGTCACGAAGCTGGACGCAAAGGCCGAGGCCGACATGAAGCCTTATACGAACAACATTCCGGGATCGAAAGTCCCGTATGTGATGCTGCCGATCAAAGGCGGCGAGTTTGTCATGGGCAGCCCGGAGAGTGAGAAAGGGCGTCAACCGGACGAAGCTCCGCAGCACGAGGTCAAGATTGCGCCGTTCTGGATGGGGATGTGCGAAGTCACGTGGAATGAGTTCGAGCTGTTCATGTATCCGGATGACGAGAAGCGTTTGCGCGAGGAGGTCGGTGCCGGCGCGACTGACAAGCTCTCGGATGCCGTCACACGACCGTCCAAACCGTACACGGAGATGAGCTTCGGCATGGGCAAGGACAATTTTCCCGCGATTAGCATGACCCAGCATGGGGCGAACAAGTTTTGTCACTGGCTGAGCGCCAAGACCGGGCACTTCTACCGACTGCCCACCGAAGCGGAATGGGAATATGCCTGCCGGGCGGGCACGACCACGGCCTTTTCCTTTGGCGATGACGCCAGTAAGTTGTCGGAGTACGGCTGGTTCGAGGACAACGGTGATTTCAAATATCAGAAGGTCGGCAAGAAGAAGCCGAATCCGTGGGGACTCCATGACATGCACGGCAACGTGGCCGAGTGGTGTCTGGACCAGTATGAAACCGATTACAGCAAAGTGCTGGGCGAAGCCGGCGCCGTGATCGCCAATCCTTGGAACCGGGCGACCAAGCCCTACCCGCATGTGGCCCGCGGTGGTTCGTATGACGACCCCGCCGACAAGCTGCGCAGCGCCGCCCGCCGCGCGTCGAACAAGAACTGGAAGATGCGCGATCCACAACTGCCGAAGAGCATCTGGTGGCTGACGGACGCCCAATTCGTTGGTTTCCGCATCGTGCGTCCCCTCGAAGTGCCAGCCCCGGACCAGCTAAAAAGGTACTGGACCAGTGGCGTGGAACGGGACTAGAACGTCCGCAAATATTTTGATTCTGTCATCACCGCGCAGCGTCAATTAACAGCAACCCCCGAAAGGGATATCATCGCAAACGGAAAACAGATCATGAACGAAAACGAGCAAACCCATCCTGGCAACCCGGCCGTCTCGCGCCGGCAGTTCCTCAAGGCCTCATCACTGGCTGCCGCCTCCGCTGCGGTGGTGAGCTTTCCCAACGTGCTGAGTGCGCAATCGAAACAGACGTTCAACGCCGTCATCATCGGCATGGGCGGTCGTGGCGGGGGCGCGGGCGAAAACTTTATGGAAGCCGCAAAGGCTGCCGGCGTCGAAGGCAAGATCGTGGCGGTCGCCGACATCTTTCCGGAGCAGGCCAAGCGCGGCAAAGACAGCTTTGGCGTGCCCGAGGACAAGTGTTTCAGCGGCTTCGATGCTTACGTCAAGGCGCTGGCGGTGCCCGGCGTGAATTACGCCATTCTGGCCTCGCCACCGGGATTCCGCCCGGCTCACTTTAAGGCATGTATCGCGGCTGGGAAGCATGTGTTCATGGAGAAACCTGTGGCCGTGGATGGCCCCGGCTGTCGGATCATGTACGCCGCCGGCGAAGAGGCCAAGAAGAAGGGGCTGAAGGTCGCGGCTGGCACGCAGCGCCGCCACCAAGCGCCCTACATCGAAACGATCAAGCGCATTCAGGACGGCGCCATCGGCGATGTGGCCGTACTGCGGGCGTACTGGGTGAACGGCGGTCCGATCTGGCATCGCGGTGACCGCGGCCAGACCGACCTCGAAAAGCAGATTCGCAATTGGTACCACTACATCTGGCTCTGCGGCGATCATATCTGCGAGCAGCACGTCCATAACATTGACGTCTGCAACTGGATCATGAACGACCACCCGGTCAAGGCGTGGGGTATGGGCGCCCGGCAGCAACTGGAAGGTAAATCGGGCGAGATCTGGGACAACTTCGCCTGTGAGTTTGAGTACACCAATGGCGTGCGCATGCATGCTTACTGCGGCCAGGTGAAGCGTGCCTGGGCTTCGGTCAGCGAAGCGGTGCACGGCACCAAGGGCACGGCGAATCCCTCGGGCCTGATCCGGCCCAACGGTGCGTCGCCGATTCGCATTCGTGAAGAGGGGAACAATCCCTACATGCAGGAGCACCTGGACCTCATCAATGCCATCGTCAAGGGCACGGAATTGAACGAAGCCAAGAACGTCACCGACAGCACGCTCACGGCCATCATGGGGCGCGAAGCCGCCTATAGCGGAAACGGTGTGGAGTGGGATCAAATCCTGAAGTCCGAGTGGAAATATGGCCCGGATCTGCTTTACACGGACGCCTCGCAGATGACTTGGGGCGCGTTCCGCACCCTCAAGCCGCCGATGCCGAGCTTGCACGACGTCCTCAAGAACCCGCCGATGGTCGCGGGAGCTTGATGATGTCCTGGACTTTTTAAATGCGCCACGGCCCGCCCTACGGCGGGCCGTGCTGTTTTCGGCCTTCGGTGCGTAGCTTGCAACTTTACCCGGCCTCGACTAACGATTCTCCCGTGACAGATTGCGGCTTTCCAGACTCCACACTCGTGTTGCTCGGCCACGGTTCGACGAAGAATGAGGACTCCGCCGCGCCTGTCTTTGAACATGCCACGGAACTGCGGCGACGAAGGCTCTTCGCGGGAGTTCGGGAGGCCTTCTGGAAGCAGGAGCCGAGTGTCAAACAGGTGCTGGCGGAAGTTACTTCGCCGCGCGTTTTCATTGTTCCAGTCTTCATCAGCGAGGGTTTTTTTAGCGAAGAAGTCATCCCGCGGGAGCTCGGTTTCAACCTCAGCGACGATCCCTCGTCTCGGCTTGCGCACCGCGGATCAACCCTCGCTTACTACTGCAAGCCCATCGGCACGCACGACAGCATGACTTGCGTGCTGTTGGCCCGTGCGTCTGAGGTGGTGGTGAAGCACCCGTTTCGCCGTCCACCTCAACCGGCTGAGACCACGCTCTTTATCGTCGGGCATGGCACGGAGCGGAGTGGTAATTCGCGACGGGCCATCGAGCGGCAGGCGGATTTGATTCGAGCCTTAAGCCTCTACGCCGGGGTTCACGCGCTATTCATGGAGGAAGCTCCGCGCATCGGTGAGTGCTATGCGCTGGCGCAGACGCGCAACCTCGTGGTCGTGCCGTTTTTCATCAGCGATGGCCTGCACGTGCAGGAAGATATCCCCGTTCTGCTGGGCGAACCCAAGCGAGTGGTTGAACAACGCCTCGCCGCCGGTCAATCGACCTGGCGCAACCCGACGGAACGACATGGCAAGCGCGTCTGGTATGCCAAGGCCGTCGGCACCGAACCGCACATTGCGGAAGTGATTCTGGAGCGGGTGCGCGAGATGGCGGGTGTTGGTTTGTTGAGCAGTTGAATCGTACAATCGTTGAACCAGGCCAGTAGGCGACGCCGATCTAACGATCCAAGGGTTCCACGTTTCAACGAGTTCGCCACTTTCCATCTTCCATCCTCTATCCTCGATCCTCTATCTTCCGCGCGTGCGCTGGAACAAAATCACCCTCGTGGGCGTGGGCCTGCTCGGCGGTTCGCTGGGGCTGGCCGTCAAACGCCGCCGTCTGGCCCGCGAAGTCGCGGGCTACGTGCGGCGCGATGCCAGCGTGCGGGAGTGCGCCGACGCTGGGGTGGCAGATTTCGCCACGACCGATCTGCTCGCCGCGGTCTGGAATGCCGACTTGGTCGTGCTTTGCACGCCGATCGCGCAGATGTCCGTGCTGGTGGAGCAAATGCTTCCGGCGCTGAAGCGTGGCGCGATTGTCACCGACGTGGGCAGCGTCAAGGCGAGCGTGGTGGACGCCGTTGAAGCGAAAGTCGCGAGGGCAGGGGCACATTTCGTTGGCAGCCATCCCATGGCCGGAGCCGAGAAGACCGGTGTGACTGCAGCCCGGGAGGATTTATTCGCCGGAGCGGCATGCGTGGTGACGCCCACGCGGCAAACCAACGCCACGGCGTTGCGCAAGGTCGAGCGACTCTGGAAGACGCTGGGTTGCCGGCTGATGAAACTCTCGCCCGAAGTCCACGATCTGCTGGTGAGCAAGGCGAGCCATTTGCCGCATGTGGTGGCGGCGACCCTGGTCAGCTTGGTCCTTGATCCTTCCCAGCCCGAGCAGCAGGCGGCGCTGTGCGCCAGCGGTTTTCGCGACACCACGCGGGTGGCGTCCGGCTCGTCGGAAATGTGGCGTGACATCGCGCTGGCGAACCGGAAGTATCTCCGCGACGCGCTGGACGATTTCGTGCGGCAGCTCCAGCGGGTGCAGGCGCTCCTGCGCGAAGGCAACCCCGATCATCTCGCACGCTTCTTTGCTACCGCCAAGCAGCGCCGCGACGCGTGGTGCAACGAGATGCAATCCCGCACGCCGGAGTGATTTGAACACGGATGCACACCGATGAACCCAGATGCCGGAAAGCACTGCCGCCTGCCTGCAGCAACGCGTTCGCCTGTTTGAGCCAGCAACTTGCGCCAGGGATTGCTTTCAATCCGTACTGCGATGAGGAAGCGGCCTGCCATTGTAGCGGAGAGTTCCCAAGTCATACGGCCGCCTGCCAGTCGGACCGCGAGTGGTCCCCACTCGCAGCGCGTCGCTCAAACAGCAGTCATGGACCGTTCGTGAGTCACGGCTGCAATCCACCCGCTGCGCGTTGGGACAACGCGCGGTCCGTTGTGGCTGCGGCGACAGCCACGTCAGGTCCATCTGCGTCCATCCGCGGTTGAAATTTGTTCCACCATGTCGCTACCCGACCTCATCGAAATCGTGCCGCTGGACAAACCGGTCCGGGCGGAGATTACCGTGCCGGGCTCGAAGAGCATCACGAACCGGGCGCTCATCTTGGCCGCGTTGGCTGACGGTGAAGTCACGCTCGAAGGCGCGCTGTGGAGCGAGGACACGCAAGTGATGGTGGAGGCGCTGCGAAGGCTGGGATTCGAAATCAAAGTCGAGCAAGACCCGGACGAGTTCTGCAACCGGCGGATCACGGTGAAAGGGCAGGGAGGGCGTATACCGAACGCCGGGACACCCGACCAGCCGCTGGAGTTGTTTGTGGGCAACGCGGGCACGGCGGCGCGGTTTCTGACGGCGCTGGTTTGCCTGGGGCAGGGGACGTATCGGTTGTCCGGTGTACCGCGGATGCACGAACGCCCGCAAGCCGCGCTGTTCAAGGCGTTGCGCGAACTGGGTTACCGCGTGGAATCGCCCAACGACAAGTTGCCGGCAGTAATTCATGGTCAATCCGGTAGGGACGCGTTCCACCGCGTCCCAAACTCAAGTCGAGAAGATGGGGACGCGGTGGAACGCGTCCCTACCAGACGCGCTTGCACCGTTAACATTGCAGAGAGTTCGCAGTTTGCGTCGGCGCTGCTCCTGTGCGCAAAGGTGGGTCTCTGGTCGATCCAGGTGAAAGGAGAGGATTCTGAAGAAGCGCCTTACGTCGAGATGACGAGGCGGATGGTGGAAGTATTCCCAGCGAACGGAGGCAAGTTCCAGATCGAGCCGGACGCTTCCAGCGGGAGTTACTTCTGGGCTGCTGGCTGGTTGGCCATGGTTTCTGCGGTCGATTCGTTCAATGAGGAACCAACGGGCATTCGGCGTTTTGAGACTGATTTCGCCGCAAGGGCGACGGATTACCGCCAGTTGCCATCGCTCGTTCTAAAGCACTGGCCAGAGACCGGATGGCAGGCTGATCAGCACTTTGCAGCCATTCTCAGCGCACCACCTGAGCTCACAGTTAGTGGGGCCGTTTCACGCAACCACGACCTTGGTGACAGCATCATGACTGCGATCAGCCTGTCACCATTTGCCAACAGACCAAGTCGTTTCACCGAGCTTGCCCGCCTCCGCCTCCAGGAGTGCGAGCGGGTGGTGGCCTTGCGCACCGAGTTGACCAAGTGCGGCGCGAAGGTGGTCGAGGAGGGCGATACGTTGACCGTCTGGCCTTCCAAGCCCCACGGCGCGGAAATCGAAACCTACAACGACCACCGGATGGCAATGTGTTTTGCGATTCTGGGATTGAAAGTGCCGGGGATAAAAATCCACAATCCTGCCTGCGTTAAGAAGACGTTTCCGAACTTCTTCCAGAAACTGGCCGCCCCGCCGCCCGGCGGTTTGGGCGCGACGATTCTGGACGCCAAGACGGGGCGGAAGTTGGAAGTGGGCGAGCTTTTCGCGGATTGATGTTCGTAGTCGCGTTCGGGAGAACGCGGCCATCGTCGGCGATTCATCCGCGCTCGAACGAGCGCAGCTACGGCAGATCAAGTCTTGAAACAACCGATTGTCATTGCAATTGACGGCACGAGCGCCAGCGGCAAGAGCACCAATGCCAAGCTGGTCGCCCAGGCCTTGGGCTATGTGTATGTGGACACCGGTGCGATGTATCGCACGCTGGCGTGGCATTGTCTCACGACGGGTGTGGACGTGCATGATGCCCGCGCCGTGGCGAACGCCTGCCGGCGTTGGAAGACCGCGCTGACCTGCGTGGAGAACCGCGTGCGCTTGCTCGTGGATGGCTACTACCCGGAGAAGGAAGTCCGCACCGACGCGACCAGCGCGGCCGTGCCGCATGTCGCCGCCGTGCCCAAGGTGCGCGAGTGGATGAAACTGCGGCAGCAGGAGTGCGTGAAGTTCGGTAACCTGGTCATGGAAGGCCGCGACATCGGCACGAATATTTTCCCGGACACGGATTTCAAGTTCTACCTCGACGCCCAGTTGGAGGAACGCTCGCGCCGTCGTGCCGCCGATGGCGTGAATGAGAACCTAGCCGCCCGCGACCAGCGCGACAGCCAGCGGGCCGTGGCTCCGCTCATGATCCCGCTTGGGGCGCGGATCATCAACAACTCCAACCTGACGGCGGAGGAAACCAGCGCGCTCATCATCAACGAAGTCCGCCAGCGTCTGGCTGCGGCGGGCTGAACCGGTTCGCCAGTCATGATGCAGGGAATGAATTGGTGTTACTCGCTCGCCTGGGTGATTTTCCGGGCGCTTTTTCGGCTCTATTTCCGCTGGCGGGTCTTCAATCCTGAACGGGTCCCGCTGACGGGCGGCGCGGTGTTGGCTTCGAATCACGCCAGTTACATTGATCCGCCGCTCGTGGCGGCTGGTTTGCGGCGGCCCGTTGCGTGTCTCGCGCGCGAGACGCTTTTCCGGTTTCCACCGATGGCTTGGGTGCTCCGCCAATGGGGTGTTGTTCCGCTGGACCGCGACGGCGGCAGCGCATCCGGGTTGCGCGTCATCATTGACCGGTTGCACAAGGGCAACGCCATCGTGCTGTTTCCGGAGGGCACGCGAACCTACGATGGCAAGGCTCAGCCCGCTCGCTCGGGCATTGGATTGATCGTGATCAAGTCCGAAGAACCGGTCATCCCGGTACGGGTGTTCGGGACGTACGAGGCTTATGGGCGGCACGTGAGGGTGCCGCTACCGTGGCAGATTGCGGTGAAATATGGCGAGCCCATGCCCTTCGAACGCCTCCGGGCGGAGGCGAAGACCGCGTCAAAGGCGCGACTGAAGGAGATCTACCAAGAGGTGGCTGATGAACTGATGCGAGCCATCGCGCGGCTGGAGCCGTGCCAAGACAGGGTTGCGTTCCCCTGAACCACCGCCTCAGATGCCCAGGCTGGCCAGCGTCTGGCTGATGCTGTTTACGACGCGGACCAGCGCCGGATGAGATTGCTCGAAGCCTTCTACGGACGACGATAAACCCTGAAGGGATAGCTCGCGCAGCTTTGGATTTTGATCCTCCCGGGTGGCTTCATGGGCCGACACTTCGGCAAACCCAGCAATACTCTGGGCCTGTTCGTCGTTGGTGCGAGCGAGCTCGGCAACCTCACCCTTGAGCGTGGCCAGCAACTGCAGCAGCTCTCGCTTGCGTTCAGCAGTCACGGATTCAGCGCTGCCAATCCGGGCTTCGATCTTTCGGATGGTGTCCTCAATCATAATTGAATCGCCTTCGCGGGCTTAAGATACGCGTGAGCAGGCGAGTCGCAAGACGCGTGCAAACGGGCAGGGGGGATGAAACACTCAGTGATGTTCCCCCAAGGCCACCAAGGGAGCCACGGTTCGCCAAATGGCGGACTGGACCTGTTCCACGGAGCCGCTGCCGTCGAAGACCTTCACGCGGCGCGGCTCGGCAGCGACGATGGCTTCGTAGCCCTTGGCTACGCGATCGAAGAACGCCTGGTCGGCTTCTTCAATCCGGTCGCGCACGAACGGGAGCGTGGCTTGGCGCGAGCGCAAGCGCTCCGTGCTGATCTCCGGCGGCACATGCAGCAACAACGTCAAGTCGGGCCGCGTGTCACCGACCGCGACATCAATGACGCTGCGGACCATGTTCAAATCCAGCTGCCGGCCGTAACCTTGATAGGCGGTGGTCGAGTCGTAGAAGCGGTCGCACACAATGATCTCGCCGGCGGCCAGGGCGGGCCGGATGACTTCGCGAACGAGCTGGGCGCGGCTGGCGTTCATGAGCAGGAGCTCCGCCTCCCAAGTCATGGCGTCATTGACCTTGCTATGCTTGAGCGTGTGGCGGATTTCTTCGCCGATGGGCGTGCCGCCGGGTTCGCGCAGAACGCGCACGACGCGTCCCCAATCATACAGGCGCTCGGCCAGCAGCTTGACTTGGGTGGACTTGCCGCACCCCTCCGTGCCTTCAAAGGTAATGAACAGGCCTTTCATCGGATGCGGGGCTGGAGCGTGAAACGCAAAACCTGGGGACAAAGAGTCGTGTCAGAGATCGCGTAGCCGACGACGTGAGTCGGCGCACACTGAATGAGATGGCGCGGACTGACGTCCGCGGCTACGAGATATTGGGGCAAACTCGCGAGGCTCATGCCTTCTTCAGTCGCGGCCCTTTCGCCGTGTCCTCGATGACCCAGCCCTTGGCCTTCAGCTCGTCGCGAATGGCGTCCGCGCGCTTGAAATCCTTCGCCTTCTTGGCGGCGGTCCGTTCCGCGGCGAGGGTTTGAATCTCCGCGGGAGCCTCCGCCTCCGTCTTCGCGCCGATGCCGAGGACGGAATCCATGCGCTCCCAAGTGGCCAGCGCGGCGGCAGCTTCCGCGGGTGCTAATTTGTGTTCTGCCAGTTGACGGTTGGTGTCACGCACCCAGTCGAAGACGGTCGCCCACGCGGCGGAGATGTTCAGGTCCTCGTCGAGAGCCGCCGTGAACTGTTGAACCGTTGAATCGTTGCACCGGTTCAACGGCTCGTCGATTCCACGATTTAACGCGGCTTCGCCCGCTAATTCGCGCAGTTTGCCCACGCACTCGTCAATCCGCCCCAGCGCCGTACGCGCGCCCGCCAAGCCCTCCAGCGTGAAGTTGAAGGTCTCGCGATAATGCGCCGTGAGCAGTAGATACCGGACTTCGCGCGCGGCGAATCCCTTGCCCAGCAGATCGCGCAGCGTGAAGAAATTCCCGAGCGACTTGCTCATCTTCTTCCCTTCGACCAGCAGGAACGCCCCGTGCATCCAGTGTTTGACGAACGGCTGGCCGGTCGCGCCTTCGCTCTGGGCAATCTCGTCCTCGTGATGCGGGAACATGAGGTCCTCGCCGCCGAGGTGCAGATCGAAGCTCGTGCCGAGCACCTGCATGCTCATGGCGGAACACTCGATATGCCAGCCGGGCCGGCCTTCGCCCCACGGGCTGGGCCAGAAGACATCGCCGTCCTCGGGGACGCGCGCCTTCCAAAGCGCAAAGTCGGCCACGGATTCCTTCGCGTATTCGTCGCTCTGGACGCGTTCGCCGACACGCATCTCCTCGAAGTTCAACTTCACGAGCTGACCGTAGGTGCAACCGCAGCCGCGATACTTCTCAATGCTGAAATAGACCGACCCATCACCTGCCTTGTAAGCGATACCGCGGGCGATGAGCTTCTCGATCAACGCAATGATCGCCGTGATGTGCTCGGTCGCGCGTGGCATCACGTGCGGCAGACGGCAGTTCAGCGCCTTGAGGTCTTCGAGAAACGCGGCCTCGAACTTGCCAGTGTAATCGCGCAGCGGAGTCTGGGTTTCGCGGACGCGGCGGATGATCTTGTCCTCCACGTCCGTGATGTTC
>CAZWJC010000135.1:0-18498 GCA_964634255.1 uncultured Verrucomicrobiota bacterium
GGCTTTGCCCGCTCTAATCGGATCGCCAGTAAAAGCGAAGTCCAGTTCAAGAGGTGCAAGGGTCCCCAAAGGAAATAGCTCAGCACGTCAATCCTTCCGTCTCGTTTCTTCCGCCAGAACGAAGGCCAATGGCACGCGTAGGCGAATGCGCAAACGAGAAACCCCAATGCGGTGTAAACGCCAAACGCCCTCCCAGCTAGGCTCTCGCACATTACGACAAAGCACACCGTCAGAGCGGCGAGCAAAGTAAACATCGCGAGTGGCTTCATGCGGCAAGTCTGCCCGTCAAGTCCACAAACTGCTCCAGGCCGAGTTTCTCCGCGCGTTCCTGCGGCGAGATCGTCAGTTCCGCAAACGCCCGCTCCAGTTTCACATGCGGCCAATCCGCCTTCAGCAGCTTGAACATCATCTTCCGCCGCTGCGAGAACGCGCGCTTCACGATCTTAACAAACGCTTGGCGGTGTTCTTCCGCCAGCAGCGGCTGGGTCCGCCGCACCAGAACCACGCAGGCCGAGTCCACGTCCGGCGCGGGAAAGAAGCAGCTCGGCGGAATCTTGAACCAGTCGCGCAGTTCGTAATCGAGCTGGATGAGCAATGTCAGCACGCCGTAGTCGGCGTCGCCGGCCTGCGCCATGAGCCGGCGGGCGACTTCCAGCTGCAGCGTGGCCACCAGCCGCTCCGGGCGCTTGGCCGAAAGCGCCAGCTCAACGAGGATCGGCGAGGCCACGGAATACGGGAGGTTCGAGACGAGCTTCCAGCCGCTCCAATCGCGCGGATCGTCCCGCAGCAACTCCAGCGCATCGGCGTGGAGCAACTGCAACGTGCTGCCGGCATCTTGCCGGCAGATCGCGAATAACCCCGACGACGAGACGTCGGCAGCGCCTCGAACCTGTGCCTCGGGAAATCGCTTCCTCAGCACTTCGACCAGCCGTGCGTCCTTCTCAATCGCCAGCACCTCGCCCGCCTGCGCCAGCAGAAGTTCCGTCAGCGGACCCAAGCCCGGTCCGACTTCGAGAACCTTGTCCGTTTTAGTCAGCTCCGCTGCCTCGACAATGCGCCGGAGCTGGTTGCCGTCATGGAGGAAGTTCTGCCCGAGGGATTTCGTGAGTTGAATCCCCCGTTCCGTCAACACTTCGCGCATTTCGGAGAGTTTCATTGTGTAGCACAGGCGTCCCGCCTGTCGGCTTTGGCGTCTCGCCAAAGCTCGGGCCAACTGGGAAATGATAACGCGAGGGGAGGATTTCGGCGAGACGCCGAAACCAGCCCGCGGGACGCGGGCGCTACACACAGACTTTCGCGGCTCATTTCAGTTCTTCTTTTACGGCCTTGATGACTCGCTCCAGTTGCGCCGCGGTGATCGTCAGCGGTGGGGTGAAGCTGATGACGTTACCGTGCTCGCCTTCGGGCAACAGGATGAAACCGCGACGGAGCATGGCCTTCGTGACGCGTAGCGCTTCGTCGGTGGCGGGCGAGCCGTCGGCGCGGCGCAGTTCCAAGCCCGCCATCAAGCCGAGGCCGCGGACCGATGCTCCGTAGCCGCGGACGTCAGTCCGCGCAGCTCTCTTCGCGGAGAGGTTGCGCCGATTGACCTCGGCGGCTACGGATTCGAGCAGAGCACACAACCTGTCCCCGAGATTCTTACTCCGCTCGCAGAGCTTCAGCCGTTTGATTTCGGAAACCTGCGCCAGCGCCATCGCGCAGCCGACAGGATGACCGAGGAATGTGCTGGTGTGGATTGCCTCGCCTGAAGATGGCGGCCACGCGGGGTCCATGATGTCAGCCCGACCCACGCAGGCGGAGAGCGGGAAGCCGCCGGTGAGCGCTTTACCGAGGCAGATCACGTCTGGCACAACGCCACTGTGCTCGCAGGCGAACCATTTTCCCGTGCGGCCGAAACCCGTGTATATCTCGTCGAGGATCAGCAGCGCGCCGTGCTCGTCGCATAGTTGGCGCAGCAACGGCAGGAACTCCGGCGGCGGGATGTGGATGCCACCGCGAGCTTGGATCGGTTCGACCAAGACCGCGCCGATTTGTTCGCGGCGGAAGAGCTGGCGGATGCAATTCTCAACGTCGGCAAGGTTGGGCACGCTGTCTGGGTGCGGCGCGGCCCGCTGTTCCGGAAATGGCACGAAGTGGCCGAACTCGCGGAGCTGCGAGCGGAACGGTCCGCGGAAATGCTCGCGATGCGTGGCGTTGAGCGCGCCGTAGCCAAGGCCATGATAGCCGCCTTCGAAGGCGATAATACCCCGGTTGCCGGTCGCCAGCATGGCAGTCTTGAGCGCGGCTTCGACCGCCTCGAAACCGGAGTTGCAGAAGATGGTCTTGCCCGACTTCGGGCCTCGGACTTCGGACTTCGGATTTCGCTTCGCCCATCGCTCAAACGTGATCCTGCTCAACTCACGGGCAAGTTGCGCCTTGAGCGCGTGCGGATGCACGTCGCCCATGGCGTGCAGCAGCTTCGCCATCTGCTGCTGGCCGGCGCGGACAACGCGCGCGTTCGCGTGTCCCGCCGCCGCCACGCCGAATGCCGCCGTCAGATCAAGGTACTTTCGCCCTTCGGCGTCCCAGACGTGAACCCCTTTCGCGCGCTCCCAGGCGATAGGCCAATCGCCTTCTGGATCAAGGAACGTGACATTCCGCGATTCGTAGTCACGCAGAAGATTGAGGACTTGCGGTGTCTTCATTTCTCAACCATGGATGGACCCGGATGAACACAGATAGGAGAACGACAACACGGCAAGCACACGGGGGTGCACTCTCCAACCCACTTCCGCACGCGTGAGTGCGGGAGAATCAATCGGTGAAACGCGTTAAAGCCTGCGCCCATCCTCCATCCGTGTGTATCCGTGTGCATCCGTGGTTAGACTCCTCGCTGTTCCGGAGGCCAGATGAGCTTGTGCAGTTGAGCCTGGAAACGCACGGGCAATGCATCGGCCAAGATGCGCTCGGCCAGATCGCGCCGCGAAATCGGCGTCTGGCCAGCCGGCACGGGCTTGAGCGACTTGTCCTGCTGCTCAGGCAACAGCGGTTGCACCCACGAAAGGAGCAGCGGGCAAAGCCTAGCAAGCTGGCGTTCAGCGATCTGTTGCTTCGTCCACTCGTAATCCTCGACCGTGCCGATGACGAACTTAAGTTCATCCGTGGGCTTCAGGTGCGTGAGGTTCTCCCAACGATTTCGGGCGACCTCACCGCTGCTGGGGCATTTTAGGTCCATGATGAGGCGAACGCGTGCGTCCACCGGCGCAATGTCTAACGCACCGCTGGTTTCGAGGAGCATGGTGAAACCGTCGTCGCACAGTTGCTGCATCAGCGGGAGCGCGGCGGGCTGGAGCAGGGGCTCACCGCCGGTCAGTTCGACCAAGGGCAGTCTCGGGTTTCGCGCTCCGGGTATCGTGTTCCGGAAGCGAGCCGCGAGCCGCAAGACCTCCTCCCGCACGCCCGCCAGCGTCATCTTCCGTCCTTCCGTGAACGCATAGGCCGTGTCGCAGTAGGAGCAGCGGAGGTTGCACGCGGTGAGGCGCACGAAAACGCACGGCAGCCCGGCGAAGGTGCTTTCGCCCTGCAGGCTGAGGAAGATTTCGTTGACGGCCAGCGTGTCGCTCACGGGCACAATTTCGTTGAAGCGTCGAGGCGTGACAACGTTGAAACGAGGGGGGAAGGCCTGTGGGGCACACGAATGAACGCGATTCGAAAAAGCGCCAGGGCAACTTTCCGTCGCCGGAAACATCGCCAATCACCAATGTCCTGAAAGGCAGGCCGTGTTTGTCGGCTACGCCTTCGATCCATGTGATTGGCGGGGTCAGCTCGCCGGCACGAGCTTCACGTAATCCAACCCGAACATGTGGTTCTTCACGGCCTTCTCGTTTGCGCCGGTAATCTCAATGGTGAGCTTGTGTTCGCCAGCGGCGAGTTCGTGCGCGCCCAGCTTGATCGCGCCCGTGGGAACGACTTTCGATCCATACAGGTCAATCGGCTCGCCGAGCTTCTGCCCGTCCAGCGAAAGCTGCACGATGCCGTAGTCCCGGGCTTTGGTGAGATGGACCTCCAAGGCGTACTTGCCGGACGTCTCAACCGGCAACGCGAGTTCGAGCTTGTCGCCGGGTTTGGCGCCGGTCCACCAGAGGTGTGCGTCGTTGCTCCACGTGCCGTCCCGACCCGACAAGTCCTGTTCTCGGGCATCGCCAGCCGTCTTGGTCAGCACCTTCATCTCCTCACCTTCGACGACGCCAAGGAGTCTCTTGCGAGGCGGCGTGACACAGTAACCCACCCGATGCGAAAGCGGCACGGGGGAGTAAGGATCGTCGCCGCCGGGTTCGAGATACCAATACACCGTGGAGGCGTAGAGTGTCGGGCGCGAGTTCGGGTAGTATTTCTCGATGTAACCGTCGAAGGACTTCTGGAAGGGAATCTGATCGGCGATGTGCCACCGGTTGACCGAGATGTGGCCCTTGTTGTTGCCGTCGTTGCGCGTCTGGTTGTGATAAGCGTTCTGAAACAGCTCCGGGCAGCACCAAGCGTAACCGAAGTAGTCCTCCGAACCCGTGCCGATGGTCGAGGGGAACTTCTCGCCGTCCACGAAGAACTTCTCGTCGCCCTCGCCCCACCAGCCGCCGCGCGGATTCCAGATGTGGAGCATCACGCCCGCGAACCGGCCGCGGCCGGTCGTCCGGAGCAGCGTCCAATCAATCCCGCGCGCCTTCTCCGTGGGGAGGAACTCATCGCGATGCCACTTGGCATGAAAGCGGGCGTAACGGTTCAAGTCTCCCTTGAGCGGCGCCAGGTGGATTTCATATCGCATCCGGTATTCGGTCTGCCCTTCGTTCCGGATCGTGACCTCGGCGGACTTCGCAAACGGCATGAACCAGTTCGCGTAGAACCAGCCATCCTCCGTCAAACCGCAGGGGAGCGAGCGATATGCGTTTGCTCCGGGTGCCGTACCGAAGAAATCGCCTAGCGGACACCAGACGCTGGCCCTGGCCTCGCCGTCCCATTTGATCTGGAGGATGAACTCCCGCAGCGCATCGTGATCGGCGGGCGTGAGCGGTGGATCGAAGCGCATGCGGAAACAGGTGATGGCACCCGGACCGTCAGGCTTGGCTGCATCTTGGCTGCCATTGCCGGGGAGCAGGCCTTCTCCTGTGATGCTCTGGCCGCCGCTCGTAGGTACGAGCGGTCCGCAGTTGCTCAGGAGCTTGTTTGCCTCGTCCAACGCAGCGTTTTCGTCGCCGCTCAACTCCCGCTTGAAAGTCGGCACTTCCGTGTCCTTTGGGAACGACGTGTAAACGAATTGGAAGTAATCGCCCCAGCCGTTGTCGGCGACGATCTTGCAGGATTTCTGGTAGGGGATGGGCGTGTAATTGTTCCAGCCGCGGGCGACGGTGTGAACGAGCATTGGCCGCGTGAAGGGCGCATTCTTGCCGTCGAAGTAACCCGTGAACGGCAGGTCCACCGCTGGTTCGCCCGCACCATCGAGGTAGATCTTGACGTGGCCGGCTTTGGGGGTCGCGGACCAAATGCGCCAGATGACGCCCGGTCCGTCCATTTCGGCCAGCACCTGCTGCTCGCCTTCCTGGCGAATCATGCCGTGGCCATCTCGGTTGGCATCCCAGCCGAGGTATTTGCCGGTGGCCGCATCGTACTTGCTCGCGCGATCGTAGCTGGACCATTGCTTCGTCGTCTCACCCGGCGCGGGCAACGTGGCGAGATGTTCGAGGTCGGTGAGCCGTTTGACCAGGTCCACGTAAGTGAGTTTCTCGGCGGCGGAGGCAACGAGGCACACAAGGGTCAAACCGAACGACAAAGCTCGCTTCATAAACACGCTGACGATTTTGGTTCCTGCCCGACGAACGGAGGCCAGCGTAAAGCCCATGCCGGACGGCTTCAACCGGAAAGCCAGAGAATGAACACCGCTGAGCCGCCACGGACTGCTTGTCACTCTCGTTACTGCGTGGTCGAACCCATGAGGCTCGTGCTAAAGAAGGGTCCGTGGCGCGAGTATACCACTTTCAATGCAAACGGCGGCCCCGCAACGGGGCCGCCGTTTTGTTGCGCCAACTTGTGGCCGGAACCCGCTCAAGGCAGATCTGGGCCTGAAACGGGGCGGTTAATCCTCAGGAGCGCGGGCCGCGGATTGCCGCTGGGGATGCTCGCGGAGATCGTGGAGTAGTTCACCACGAACAACCGCGTTTGGTATCCGGGCCACTGGCCGAAGCACAGGCTGGACGGACTGTCCAAACCATCTACGCCGTCCGCCACCGTCGTCATCGCCCCTTTCGGGGTGACTCGCACGATCAGGTTCTGAATCACGTTGGCCACATACAGATCGCCGCTGGCATCAGCCCGCAGGCCATCAGCGCCGCCTAGCAGCGCGCCACCCACGAGCACTTCCGGTGTGCCGGCGTTGCCGTCGGCGTTCACGGGAATGCGCACTAGCATGCCGAGGTCGGTGTTGCAGACGAACGCGTTCGTTCCCACGAAGGCCAGGCCGTTCGCCCCGATCGGAAACGGCGGATGCGGCGGCACAGGATTCGGAGCACCAGCGAGCAGCGGGTTTTGCGTCCAGACGCTGGCGGCGCCCGCATCGTCAATCCGGAAGATGCGCCCGCCGATGGAATCTGTGGCGAAGAGGCGGCCTGCGGCATCGAAGACCACATCGTTCGGCAGGGAGTCGGGCGGGAGCACGGCGAAGAGTGCCGGCGTTCCGTTGGTGGGAATTCGCCAGACGCCGTGCTGACTCGGATCAGCCGGTTGCGGCGCCACGGCAACATAGAGCGCGTTGCTCGGGCCCACTGCTAGGCCGGCGACCAGCGTGGGCACTTGGGCGTATTTCGATTTCGAGCCATCGGGCGCGATGCGCCAGATTTCGCCCGTCGGCGCCATGCTGAGGTAGGCGTTGCCGGCGTCATCCATCGCTAGGCCTTCAGGCAAGCTCGGCGGCGGAAATACGGCCAGCGTTGCGGCCAGCTCCGTGTCAATCCGCAGGAAGCCCGGCATCGGATTGCCTCCGGGGATGCTGGCGGAGATGGTCGCATAGTTGACGGCGAACAGGCGCAGACGCTGACCGGGCAACGTGCCGAAGCAGAGGCTGGACGGGCTGTCCAAGCCGTCGCGGCCATTCGCGATGACTTCCATCGCGCCACTCGGACTCACTCGCACCACCGTGCTTTGGATGACGTTGGCGACATACAGGTTGCCCGCCGCATCGGCTTTCAAACCATCCGCGCCGCCCAACAGCGCGCCGCCGATGAATACCTCCGGCGTTCCCGCGCTGCCGTCGGCGTTCACGGGAATGCGCACCAGCGTGCCGAGGTCGGTGTTGCAGACGAAGGCGTTCGTGCCCACGAAGGCCAGTCCATTTGCGCCCAGCGGAGACGGCGGATGCGGCGGCTGCGGGTTGGGCGCGCCGACGAGCAGCGCGCTCTGCGCCCAGACGCTGGCCACGCCGGCATCGTCAATCCGGAAGATGCGCCCGCCGATGGAATCCGTGACGAAGAGACGGCCTTTGGAATCGAACACGACATCGTTCGGCAACGAATCCGGCGGCAGGATGGCAAACACGGCGGCGGTGCCGTTGGTTTGGATGCGCCACACGCCGTGCTGACTCGGATCCGCCGGCTGCGGCGCCACGGCGGCGTAGAGGGCGTTGCTCGGGCCTACCGTCAGCCCGGCGACCAGTGTGGGCACTTGGGCGTATTTGGATTCCGAGCCATCGGGGGCGATCCTCCAAATCTCGCCCGTGGGCGCCATGCTGAGGTAAGCGTTGCCCGTTTCATCCATCGCCAAACCTTCCGGCAGACTCGGTGGCGCAAACGGCGCGAGAGCTGTGGCCCTCGGAACGGCAGCACGGTAGAAACGCCGGCTTGCCCGCGCGTCAACGACCGTCATGTTGCCCATCGCGGAGGGATTCGCCACACCGAGCGACACCCAGTTCGTGAGGTCCGACGAGGCTTCAAGGCGGTAGCGTGGCCCGGACGGAGTTGTGAGCTGCAAAGTTGCGTTCGTGCCGTCGTGGTGGATGGATGTGGCGAGCACGATGGGCATCGGCGCTTCGAGTGATAGGGTGTCTTCGACGAACCAACCCGCGCTCTCGGAGCTGGCGACGACCCATCCGCGCGCCCGCAAACTCGCGCCGGCTGGAATGCTGACGTTGTTCAGCCGCCAGCCACCCGGGATGCGAACACCCGCACCCAACCCGCTCCAGTTGCTGCCGTCGGTCGAAACCTCGAAGCTCGTGCGCCAGACTTCCGGACTGGTGCCGCCGCGCAGCCAAGTCACCGCCGCGCCGTCGTAGCTCAGGCTTTGCGTGGCGGGCTCCGAAATGGTCAGCCGACCGATGTGCGCGCGGGCCTTTCCGCCCAAGGTGGTGAAATCGCCCGCAACCAGAATCCGTCCGTCGGGCTGGATCGCCAGAGAGGAAACGCCGTCGTTGGCCACGGGGTTGAACGCGGTGTCGAGGGTGCCATCGCTGTGCAAACGGGCGATCCTGCTGCGCGACTGGCCGCCGAGTGTGGTGAAGTTGCCGCCAACCAGGATTCTCCCGTCCGTCTGCAAAGCGAACGTGTACACGACGTCGTTTGCGCCGGGATTGAACGTGAGGTCGAGGCTTCCATCTGGATTCAGACGACCGAGGCGGTTGCGAGGTTGTCCACCGAGCTGCGTAAAGGAGCCGCCCACGAGAATCTTCCCATCCGGCTGCTCCGCCAGCGCGAACACGAACATGTCCGCCCCCGGATTGAAGCCGGGGTCCAGCGTGGCATCGGCATTGAGCCGGCCAATGTAGCTGCGCGGCTGGCCAGCCAGCGTGCTGAAGGCTCCGCCCAACACCGTGCCGCCATCGGCTTGCAGCGCGAGGGCAAACACGCTGGCGTCGGCGCCGGGGTTGAACGCGCTGTCCAACGTTCCGGTCGGCAGCAAACGCCCGACGCACTTGCGGGCTGCTCCTGCGAGGTTATAGAACGGGCCGCCGAGCAGAATCCTCGCGTCGGCTTGCAGCACCATCGCGTAGGGAAACTGGTCCGCAACGGGATTGAATCCGGTGTCCAGCGTGCCATCGGCATTCAGCCGCCCGAGAAACGAGCGCGCCCTTCCGCCCAGCGATGTGAAGCCGCCACCGGCGAGAAGCTTGCCATCCGGCTGCACGATCAGCGGCGACACGGCGGTATAATAAACACCACCCGAGGCGCCGGGATTGAACACCGTGTCCGCCGTGCCGTCGGGATTCAGCCGCGCGACCCGGCTGCGCAACTTTCCACCCACTGCGGTGAACGTGCCGCCAACGAGGAGTTTGCCGTCCGGCTGCATCGCCATCGTGGCCACCCAATCATTCGCCGCGGGATTGAAGCTGTCGGCCCCCGGCGACTGGGCCTGCGCAACGCACGCTGCAAACGCCAACCCGGCAGCCACTGTCCTCGCGAGTGCCGGGAATATCCGCGAGCATCTCAGCCCGATAAGTTGCCTCGGCGCCGCGCAAGGTGAACTAGGATGACGCGTTGGTCCGGTTTGGTTCTTCATGATGACGTCGTTGGTTGATTGTTGTCAGGCTGCTGCGCGGTTCCGTCCATTCCGGCATTCGTGCCAGACTCGTCGGAAGCCGAGGCCTTCTATCCTCCTGCTACAACGAAAAGGCGCTGAGGTTACGAGGAAGAGAGCGGCTCTTATCGGATTGGTCCGGTCCGCAGAAGGTGTCGAGTTGCAGGTTCAGCAGGGGATACAACTGTTGAAGGTCGAATCGCGCGAACCTCGCGCCTCCGTGCCCTGTTCGGCGAACCCAACGGCAGCTCGGGGATTGCGGGCTATGGCAGCGTCAGGCTGCCGGCGTCCGCTTGCTCCGCTGCCTCGATCTCGCGGAACGACGGCGCGTGCCATCGGATCAAACGGTTGTCATCTCCTGAAATCAGCTTCGTGCCGTCGGCGGAAAAGCGCAGCACATACACGATGTCCTTGTGTCCGGAAAGCGTTCCGACCTCTTGGAGGGAGGGAAGGTCCCAGAGTTTCACCGTGCCGTCACCACTGCCCACGGCGAGCGTCTTCTTGTCGGGCGACACCGCTAGCGATTGCACTCCTGGCAATGTGCCGTGCAGCGTCAACGCGGGGCCGGGAGGGGCCAACGGCCAGATCTTCACCGCGCCGTCCTGACCGCCGGTCACCAAGCGGCGGGGATGGTCCACAAAAGCCATCCCTTTGATCCGCTCCTTGTGGGCTCGGAGTCGGACGATCAGCTTGCCCCGCACCATATCCCACACCTCAGCCTCGCCTGTGTGGTAAGCCACGGCCAGCCAGTCCCCTTGCTCGGCAATTCGGTAGCCAGCCAAAGGAGTGAGGGCTGGGAACGCGCGGACTTCACGCCTCTCGGCGACATCCCAAACCCGGCTGAAGCGGTCTGCTCCCACGCTAATCACGAAACGGCCGTCGTCCGACACGTTCAAGCTGTTGGCTCCGCCCGCGTGGCCCGTGAATATCACTTCATTCTGAAAGTGCGGCAGATCCCACCACCGCACTGTTCCGTCCGTCAGCGCACCCGCGAGAAACCGGCCTTCCGGGCCCAAAGCCATCCAGTTGATGTTGGAGCGAACATGCGGGGGGAAGTGGAACGTCTCCTGTCTCCAATCCTCGACATCAACCACGATGCCCTCAAGCGGCACGCTGCCGGAATCGTCACGCGAGACAACCAGGGCCTTTTTCGACTCGGGGGACAGTCTGGGGTGGGGAGTGGCGTTGGCGGCGTTGGTGACCACAAACGCCACAGGCGGTCGGGTAGTAGCCTCCACTTTCCAGATGAGAATGCTATCGTCTTTGCAGCCAGTGGCGAGCAGACGTCCATCTGGCGAGAAGGCCACTCCCCAAGCCTCGCTCTCGCTGCCGCGCAGAGTGGCCAACTCCTTCCACGATCCGGCCTGCCAGAGCTTCACCGTCTGATCGGTGCTGGCGGTGGCCAGCGACTTGCCATCCGGCGAGAAAGCCATTGCGCTGACCACGAGGAGATGGTTGGTCAGGCGTGCCGTCTCTTGATGTGAGACCAAGTCCCACACCCGCATCGTTCCGTCCGCGCCAGTCGATAGCAACTGCTGGCCCTCGGGCGCAAAGGCCAAGTCGACCACGGAAGTGTCCCAGAAGTCATCGGGCGGATGTCCTGTCAAACCGACCGCTTCCGTCCCAGCGCGGACATCCCACAGCCGGATTCTACCGGTGCGCTCGTTGAAGGCGAGAAGCCAACCATCCCGGGAATAAGTCACATGGCTCGAGTGCAAGTCCATCGGCGGCAGCGGCAGCGGCGTCACGTGTCCATCAGCCAAGGTCCACAGCACCACGTTGGTCGCCGTTAAAACCGCGAGGCTCTGCCCGTCGGGCGACAGCGCCATACCTTCCACGGAGGTTGCGTGTTGCAGTTCTCGAACCGGTTGGAGCGATGGAACGGACCGCACCCACACGGTGTTCTCGAAGCCGCTGCTGGAGAACACCCACCGGCCATCCCGGGAGAAAAAGACCGGCGTCATCCGGGCCTCAGAACCTTCGTGGGCCGCCTTCACAGCGGCAACGCTGTGACGTGCGGCCACATCCCAAAGGAAGACGGCGTTGTCGTAGCCCGCCGATACCAACCACCGGCCATCAGGGGAGAAGTCCACTGTGTATACGCGGTTGGAGTGTCCCTTCAGGCTAAACCAACTGTCTCCACGACACCGGCTCCAAAGTAGCCGCCACTCCCAGCCCCGCAGGTCAACCTGGCCCGGCGCTGGGCGGTAGCGGTTCAGGAGTTCGCGCGCACGCCCGAGGTTGCGCACCTCCAATGCCTGCTGGGCCAGGTTCATGTCGGCCGCGTACAGATTCCGCCGGGCGGTAAGCATCTCAGCTTGGGCGCGTCGCCATTGCCAGGTGACGCCCGCGAAGCCGATGAAGAGCACCAGCACCAGCGCTGCGAGCGAAACCGCCAGCCGAGGATTGCGTTTGCACCAGCGAATGGACCTGCCCGTCGTGCCAAGCGGGCGGGCAAAGATCGGTTCGTTGCGCAAGAACCTCCCCAGTTCCTCCGCCAACTCCCGCGCACTGCCGTAACGGCGCGGCACATCCTTCTCCAGACATTTGAGGCAAATCGTTTCCAAGTCGCGAGGTACACTGGGATTCAGCAGTCGGGGCGAGACGGCGTCGGTGCTGCTGACTTGCTTGAGTGTCTCCGTGACGGTTTCAGCTTGGAACGGCGCGCGTCCGGTGAGTAGGCAATACAGCACCGCGCCAAGCGAATACACATCGCTGGCCGGGCCGATCTCCCGATGGCGGCCCTCAGCCTGCTCAGGCGGAAGGTAATTCGGTGAGCCGAGCACTTGGCCGGTCAGGGTTAAGTCTGGAGTCCGAAGTTCGAAGTCCGAAGTCAGGCGTTTCGCCAAGCCGAAGTCCGTGATCCGAGGTTGGTCTGCGGCGTCAATCAGGATGTTCGACGGCTTGAGGTCGCGATGCAGAATCTGGTTCTCGTGCGCGAAATGAACCGCTTCCGCAATAGTCTTCAGGTAAGCCGCGGCACGGCGTGCAGGCAACGGGCGGTCGCGGACGAGTTGGGCAAGGTTCTGTCCCTCGACGTAGTCCATCGAGAAGAAGGGTTGGCCGTCGTGTTCGCCGATCTCGTGGATGGCAACGATGTTCGGGTGTTGCAGGCTCGCCGCCGCCTCAGCCTCCGTGCGAAAGCGTTTCACGAACTCGGGCTGCGCAAACGCGCCGGAGAGCATCAGCTTCACCGCCACGATCCGGTTCAGGCTGAGTTGACGTGCCTTCCACACGACGCCCATACCGCCGCGGGCAATCTCCTCAATTAGCTCATAGTCCCCGAATCGGCGCGCGTCATCTTCGCCCAATCCATCCAGCAGCATGCACCGCGGACACAGCCCGGGAGGGCCATACCCGCCCAACGTCGTTCCGCATTGGCTGCACACATGCATGACTGCTCAGCCACCGTCCGCTTCCTGCTACAACGAAACTCCAGCGAAGTTACCAGCGGCGTTATCCGCTCATCACGGCGACGAGATGCCGTAACTCCTCGTCAATCTCTGCCGGGCTCGCCACCGTGTGGGCGATTTCTGCGCGCAGCAACTCGCGGTAGCGTGCTCGCATTCGGTGCGCCGCCGTCTTCAGCGCGCCTTCGCTCATGCCCAAACGCACCGCGATTTCCGCCAGGCCGGAGTCGCGGCGCTCGCCCCAGAGACTGGGCTTGAGTTGCTCGAATTGGGAACTCTGACCTTTGGCGGCGCATTCCTCCCCCAGCAACTCCAGCACCCGTTCCAACAATGTCGCCGCCCAGCGCCGTTCGTAAGTCGTTTCGGGCGTCACGGGATCGGGCGGTTCGGCGGCAAAGCGCTCCTCACCCGCCGCAGCATCCAGAGACAGCAAGGTCTGCCCGCCGCCGCGTTTCTGGCGATTCTGCTTCTTCCACTCATTTGCCAGGAAATGCTTTAGGGCCGTGAGCAGGAAGGTTCGAAACCGTCCACGGGCCGGATCGGCGAAACCAAGCTTGTCCGCTTCGAGCAGACCTGCGAAGAATTGCTGGGTGAGGTCTTTGGCTTCCTCTGGATCGCGCCCGGATCGCCGCACGTAGGCGTAGAGCGGGTACCAGTAAGTTCGACAAAGGGATTCCAGAGCGTCTCGCGCTGCCGTGCCGTGCTCGTGTCCCGCCGCCAGCACGACGCTCCAATGGGTGGTGGCAAACCACGCGCCGCCACTCTGGCCCTTCGCAACCGGGGCGTGCGAATCAACGTCCGTGCTCCTCTCTGAAGCACTCATGGTTTGAGGCCGAGAGTAGGAGCGCCCCTAAAACGTGTCAACGCCTCAGGCTTCCGCCGCGAAGGTCCTAAACGCAGTCGAAACCGCAGGCCTCAAGCCGGCTTCGCGTGGTCAGCCTCCACGTAATTCCGTTCCTTGTAGAGCCAGGCGCTTAGGATGAACACGCCCGAGACGGCGAACATGGCCAGGGCAAAGAACAGGAACTGGCTGGCACCCTCGAACCGGTTGAGCTTGGCAATGAACGCGGTGAAAATGTTGCCGGCGAACACCGTCAGCAGCCAGAAGCTCATGATCGTGCTCTTCATCGCGCGCGGCGCCTGCGTGTAGGCGAATTCCAGTCCGGTGATGGAGATCATCACCTCCGCCGACGTGAGGATGAGATACGGGACAAACTGCCAGCCAATGTTGACGCGCGTCCCATGGTCAAGCGCGGACTGGATCATGGCTGCGGCTACGAACGAGAACCCGGCCAGCACCATGCCGGTGGCCATGCGCCGGAGCGGCGTCACCCGCACCAATTTGCCCACCGCCGGATAGATGCCAAAGCTGAAGATCGGGATCAGCACCATCACCATGATCGGGTTCAACGCGGCGATCTGGGAAGCCTTGAACTCAACGCCCACGAAGTTTAGGTCCATTTGTTGCGCCTGCAAAATCCACGTCGAGCTGTGTTGATCGAACAGCGCCCAGAACATCGGCACGGTGGCGAACACGCCGAAGATCGCCGCGACTGCCCTGGCACCTTCGATTTCCTCGGGGCGAAACTTGTCGCGGGCGCTGTCCCAGAAACCCTCGCCCGATTTACGTTGTGGGAGGCGGGCCAGCGCGTGAAAGAGCACGGGCACGAAACCGGCGGTGTTCGATTTCCTTCCCGGCGGCACCATGGTGTAGTGCCGGCGTCCGAGCCAGAACACGAACGTGGCCATGGCCATCAGGACGCCCGGAATGCCGAACGCAATGCGCGGCCCCCAGCGATCAAGGATGTAAGGAATCAGCAGCGTCGAGAAGAAGGAGCCGAAGTTGATGGACCAATAGAACAAATCGTAGGCGCGCTTGAGCAGTTGGCTGTTGCTGCGGTCGAACTGGTCGCCGAGGAACGCGGACACACACGGTTTGATACCCCCCGAGCCAAACGCCAGCAACGCCAGGCCGACGTAGAGTCCCGCTTTGGTTTGCCACGCCGCCAGCACGGCGTTGCCGACGCAGTAAAGCAGCGAGATGTAGAGGATGGTGTTGTATTTGCCGAGGAAGCGGTCGGCGACAAAGCCGCCAAGCAGCGGCATCAGGTAACAGCCCGCTACGAACAAATGGAAGACCTCGGTGGCTTCGGGCTTGGTCATGAGCAACTGCTGCGTCATGAAGACGACGAGGATGCTGCGCATGCCATAGAAGCTGAAGCGCTCGCAGGCTTCGTTGCCGATGATGTAGCGGAATTGGAAGGGAAACCGCGCGGGCGGCGCGGCGCTGGGGGCGGTTGGTTCGGCCATGCGGGCGATTTCTTAACCGAAACGCCAGTGCCCGGCGAGCCTTTGTTGAGGGAAAGGCTTAATCGGGTGTGGCGGAGACAAACGGCAGCAGCTTCAGGCGCAATGCCTCGGGCAAGCGTTTCGGCTTTTCTTGAAGCGTGGCGCAGACGTGACAGGTTTCTGCCTCGAGGATGAGCGCGCCGCCTTGGTTCAGGATGCGATATGCGAAGTTCAGCCGCACACGCTCCGCAAGCGTGGGCCAGACTTCGATGGCCAGCAGGTCGTCGTAGTGCGCGGGTGATCGGTAACGGACGCGGCATTCGACCACGGGGAACAACGTGTCCTGATTCTGCCATTCCAAAAACGGCTCGCCGAGGCTGCGCAGGAATTCATTGCGGGCGGCTTCCAGCAGATGCAGATAGCGGGCATAGTAGATGTGATTCCCTGCGGTGCAGTCGGCGTAGGTGACGCGATGTGGATGGCGAAAACAAGTTTGGCCCATGCGGTCAGCGTAGCGTTTGGGGCGGCGGACTGTCGAATGGGATTCCGGGCTGGGAGGGGCGAGACCGGCAAGGCGGTGCATTTCTTGCAGGTATCGGAGCAAGATTTCCACGCAAAACAGATGTTGCGGGCGGGGCGAATCGCGTTATGTTGCGGCCATGGATTGGCAGCAGGTGGCATCACTATTGATCGTGGCGGGCGCCGCCGTTTTGCTGGGGTGGGGCCGGGTTCGCCGCAGCCGGGTGGGTTTGGCAGGCGGAACGCCATGTAGATGCGGAAGCGCCGGTCCAAATGCGACGCGCGATTCAATCGTGTATCGTGCGCGAAAGGGCGAGCGACCGCGGATCATTGTGAGGTGGCGTTGAGCAACGTCATCGTGGGAACGATCCCGGAGCGGTCTCGGCCAACTTGATATCATGGGCAAAGTCAGTTCGTCGGTTCATTTTGTCACCCGATCCTCCGTGGTCGGCGCGCGAGACCTTCCCGCCAAGGCGCACTGGGAACCAAACACCGATCTCTACACCACCGACGACGGTTTGGTGATCAAGGTGGAACTCGCCGGCATGCGGAGCGAAAACCTCGAGATCACGGTCGAAGGCTCGCACCTACGCATCAGCGGGCATCGGCCGGACAGTTGCCGCTCCCCCCATTGCAGCTTTCTGGTCATGGAGATCACCTACGGGCCGTTTGAGAAGATTCTCGATCTGCCGCCCTGTTATGATTTGAGCCGGGCCAAGGCGGCTTACTTGAATGGATTCCTGCGGATCGACGTGCCGCTGTCGCACGCCCATCCCAAGGGACACAAGCTGGAAATTTCGGAAGGCAGTTGACGCTGAAGCTTTTTCTGGCCGCAGCGTCCATACTCATGGACTGAACGACGATGGATTCGCCGGATACGGAATTTGTCAGCATCCTGGGTGTCTCAGGCAACCCGGAGGCCTCGCCGCGTGTGTCGGCGCGGTCCCTGCCGGAATCGCTCCCCATTCTTGGACTCTCCGACATCGTGATTTTCCCCAGCATGGTCGCGCCGCTGCTGGTGGAAACCCCGGCGAGCATCAAGCTGATTGACGACGTGGTGGCGGGCGATCGCCTCCTCGGTGTGATCCTTCAGCGTAAGCCGGAGATTGACAACCCGGCGCCGGAAGACTTGTTCGAGATCGGCTGCGCCGCCCGCGTGCTGAAGATGCTCAAGTTCCCGGACAACACCGTCCGGGTGCTGGTCGAGGGGTTGTGGCGGATTCAGCTCCGGGAATACCCGAAGCGCGAGCCGTATCTGAGTGCCAAGTTTGAACTCCTCCGCGACGTCAAAGAGGACACGGTGGAAACCACCGCGTTGCTTCGCAACGCCCAAAGTCAGTTTCAGGAGATCATCAAGCTTTCCCCGACCCTCTCGGATCAGGTCAAGGTCGCTGCGCTGAATACCGAGGACCCCGGCCACTTCAGCGATCTCGTCGCCATCAATCTCAACCTCAGCTTGGAAGAGCGGCAGAAACTGCTCGAGACGGCGTCCGTCAAAGACCGACTCAACATCCTCCTGCCGCTGCTTAACCGTGAGCACGAGGTTCTCTCCCTCAGCTCCAAGATCCAGACCGAGGTGGCCACCTCGATCTCCAAAACGCAGCGCGATTACTTTCTCCGGGAGCAATTGCGCGCCATCCAGCGCGAGTTGGGCGAGGGCGAAGGCGGCAGCGGCGAAACCAAGTCGCTGCGGGAGCAGATCGACAAGACACCGCTTCCCGCCGAGGCGAAGAAGGCGGCGGAACAGGAGTTGGATCGGCTGCAGCAGATGACGCCGGCCGCCGCGGAGTACGCCGTCACGCGCCATTACATTGACTGGATTCTCGCCCTGCCTTGGGAAAAGGTCACCGAGGACAAGATAGACCTCACGGCGGCGGAGCGAATTCTCAATGAGCAGCATTATGGCCTCGAAAAGGTCAAGGATCGCCTGCTCGAATTCATAGCCGTTATCAAGCACCGGAAGGAACTCAAAGGGCCGATCCTCTGTTTGGTGGGGCCGCCCGGTGTGGGCAAAACCTCGTTGGGTAAAAGCGTGGCCGATGCCTTGGGACGCAAGTTTGCCCGCATCGCCTTGGGCGGCATGCGCGACGAGGCGGAAATCCGCGGCCACCGCCGCACCTACGTGGGCGCGCTGCCGGGCCGAATCATTCAAACCCTCCGCCGCGTCGAAAGCCGCAACCCGGTTATCTTGCTGGACGAACTGGACAAGGTGGGCGCGGATTTTCGCGGCGATCCGGCCTCTGCGCTGCTCGAAGTGCTCGACCCCGCGCAGAACCACACCTTCACGGATCACTATCTGGACTTGCCGTTCGATCTCTCGCGCGTGCTGTTCATCACCACGGCCAACTGGCTGGAACCCGTGCATGCCGCGTTGCGCGACCGCCTCGAGGTCCTTGAACTGCCCAGCTACACCGAGTCCGAGAAGCTCCAGATCGCCCGACGCTATCTCGTCCCGCGCCAGCTTGAGGAACACGGCCTCTCCCGGAAGGACGTGCGCATTCCCGATCCGACGTTGCGCGCAGTGATTCAAGGCTACACGCGCGAGGCCGGCGTTCGGCAGTTGGAGCGCGATGTCGCCGCCTTAGCCCGCAAAGCCACGCGCAAGATCGTCGGCAACGGGCACGTGCGCCGACCGATCCTCATCAAGCCGGAGGCGTTGAAGGATTACCTTGGCGCCGTGCGATACGTGGCGGAAACGGCTGAAGCCATTCGTGAAGTCGGCATCGCCACCGGCCTGGCCTGGACGCCGGTG
>CAZWJC010000136.1:0-18382 GCA_964634255.1 uncultured Verrucomicrobiota bacterium
ACGAAACCGAAGCTGGCGTCCGTTACAACGTCACCTTCAGCCGCCTCTACAAGGATGGTGATCAGTGGGGTTCGACCGAGAGTTTCGGTCGTGACGACCTGCTGTTGCTGGCCAAAGTGGCGGATCAGGCACACTCCTGGATTCATGCGCAGAATCAGGAGGAGCAGAGCGCAAACAAAGCCCCGGCGTCCAAAGGAGACGGCGAGCGCTGAGGTTGTTGCGAAGGTTTATTCAAGGCTTCGTGGATTGTGCCTTTCAAACAGTCCCCATCTTTACTTCCCCCGCACCTTCTTCTGTCTGCAACAGTTCCCCGACCAATCGCTGGAATCCCTCTGGATAAAACCGGGAAACCCGGCCCCAATGATCCTGAAGGGCTTTGACCCGCAAAAACTCTGTCATGTCCTGCCGGTATGCCTGCCATTCCCGGCCCGCCACCAGTCCCAACCGCCACGCGGACCACATGATTTGCATGTGGTTCATCCAGAGTTGCAAGTAGCGACGATGAGCGAGAACCTCCTCAGCAAGCAGTGCGTCGCCCTTCTCCTCCAGCGCCGACCAGACCGCCGGGTGCTCGAACCCCAGAGCCACAAGCTGGCGATTGGAGTCCATGATTCGGATTAGCGCATCGAGCTTGAGTTGCCGGCGCATCAGGAATACTTGCAAAAACGTCAAGCCAATCCCCACCAGCGCCACGCAAAGCCCAGCCATGTTGGCGATCCCCATCGCCCCGATTGTTTTCAGCCATTCGGCAATCGCGCCAATGTCCCCCACCTGAAGCCCTCCTGTTGCGACTGGAGCCAGCAGGCTTCAGCGCCTCTCAGAGAGCAGCATCGGGAAAAGAAGCTGGCGCCTTTAGGTTTAGGCGCGCAATACCGGCGTAGCGCCCGGTTGGCGGCAATAACGGCTGACCAACTCCTCAAAGACCCTCTGGGGAATGCAGACCACGTCCTCATGGCTCGGAATCGCTAAAAAGGCGCGGGCTTCCTCGGCCTCGCTGGTGCCCTGTGCCAGTTTCGTGCCCTGGACCAAGACAACACCCGAGTCAGTGAGAAGAATGGATGGGCAAGCGCCGTTGGCGCAACCCCGAGGCGAAATGGTCTCGGTAATTTTCATCTACACAAGCAGCATACCTTATCTATGTGAACAAGCAAGCCTTATCTATCTATCAGGGCACGGCGTGGGTTACGGCGGGATGAGGCGGGTGGAGACCGATGAAGTTGAGAATTGTTTCTCTGGCACAATTCTCGAAAGCCACCAACCTTTGCAACAACCCGACTGAGTTTCCACGCCGCTGGTCTTTCAGACCGCCAGCGCGATGCTTTCCGGCGGCGGCAGCGGTTCGCCTTTGGCGAGTCGTTCCGCCGCGTTCCAAAGCCCCTTGTTCAGGCTGACTTTGGAATCAATGCCCCGGAGCGCCCGAACCGACCGCAGTTTGCCGCGCCGGTCGCGACGGAAGTCGGACACGCCGCCCCGAATCAGGTTCTCCTGTACCCGGTTCAGCGTGGTCCACAAGTCCGTCCCCGTATCCGCCGGGCGGCGTGCCTTCAGAAGCGTCTCCGCTTCAACCGGCGCGTCGTCAAGTTTGGCGTAGCGCAACACGAGGGCGTGGCTTGCCAGGGCCAGCGACTCGCGCGCTTCGAGGCAGCGGGCGCGGAATCGCTGGACCAACTCGCCGACCCTGGGCACGTAGTCGAGCAGGCGAAAGCTCGCTTGCACCACTTCGTCGCCCAGCAATCCGGCATGGCGGAATCGGATGGCCTCGAAGCTGTCTTCGGACAGCACCAGGCCATTCGAGCAGATGCGCCGGTAAACGCCCGCGTGGAGCTGATACGCGCAACCCGTGTCGTGCGAGTTGAGGAGGACCAGTTCCACGTTCCATTCATCGAGCGTCTCCATTTGTTCGGCCCGGCGGAACCGAAGCAGGTGTTTCTGAAAGCCCCGCCGGGCCTCCAAGCGGATACGTTGTTCTTCCGCCGCCACCGGCACCCAACCGTGTTCCCGCAGTCCCGCGACGATGCGGGACGTGGGCACGAAGGTGTAACGGTTGCTGACGCCGCTGGACGGACCCGAAGCGAAAATGCTCGGGGCTCGCCGTTGCAGCGTTTCGTCATTCAAGGCAATCGCCTTGAAGTTTGAGGTGTCATGCAGGTTCATGCGCTTGTTCTCTTTCTGGTGCCGCCGACCGGAGTGATCCGGTTTGCGCTGATGGTGCATTTCTCTCCGACCGTGCGCCGACGGCACTGTCAGTCCGGTCGAAGAAATTTCCCTGCCCGGCGCGGCCCCACATCAGGGAGCGCGGGAGGGGAAATTGTGTGAACGAAAGAGATTTGGCGTTGAACCGCACCCGTTGCGTGTAATCCCGAAGAACGACCCGCTGAAGGCAGAACAACCCCCCAGCATTCATCAATGCCCAAACACCGTTTCTTAGTCAACGAAGCTGGGTGAAAGCCGAATGATCATTCGGCGAGGCCCGCCCAAGTGTCCGGGACGGCTGGCAAACTGTGCGGCGGGATTTTTTTGTGCGAGAGGTTCCTTACGAAATCAAACGATGGTATAATCTGGTGACAGTGGCGGTTTGGATGACTCCAGAAACCTCTACCCTTGTGCGGGCTGACACCCACGTTACCTCACACCACAAGGCAATTGCCTGGGATGATCCAAGCCGCCACGTCCTTTTTGTCGCAGGAGGCCTATGCAGCAATTTGAGCACGCCAACAACGCCGAACTACTTTCCACTCTGGCCGGCAAATCGGCCGCCACCGCGCTGCTGGGGCAATACGGCGGCCTCACCAGTCTGGCGCAGGCTTCGTTCGATGAATTGCAATTGGTGAAGGGCATCGGCAAGTCCAAGGCCGCGGCCATCAAGTCCGCCTTCCTGCTGGCGCAACGGCTTTCGCGCGAATCCTACACGGACGCGCCGCTGCTTGACACCCCGGATCGCGTGGCCGACATGCTGCGGGAACAGAACCGGGTTTTTACCGTCGAGACGTTTCAAGCGGTTTTCCTCAACACGCGCCGGCGGATGATCGGCGCGCAGAACCTGTCTCAGGGCACGCTCGACACCATCCTCGTCCACCCGAGGGAAGTGTTCGCCCCGGCCATCGTCCGCCGGGCGGCGGCCATCGTGCTCGTGCATAATCATCCCAGCGGCGACCCGACCCCCAGCGAGGCGGACATCAAAGTCACGCGCGATCTCATCCGCGCCGGCCAGCTCCTCAAAATCGAAGTTCTGGATCATGTCATCATTGGCCGGGCCACGCCGGAGCGTCCGAAGGATTATGTGTCGTTGCGCGAGGCTGGCTACTTCTATCAAGGTTAGCCACTCAGGTTTTGAATCACGGGCAACTGCTTCGCCACGTTGCCGTCCGATTCGTCTCGAAGATTGATTTTACCGTCATACTTGAAGGAGGATGGAGTTATGCAATACGAGGTTTCGACCAAAGGCGCGCTGCAACGGGCGATCAACCACATGGAGCAAGTTTATCACGGACGCACCGCGACGGACGTGCCTTCTTTGAAGGGCATCCCGCACGCGGATGTCGCCATCCGCATCGCCCTGCTTGCCGCCGTCGGCCAGCATCGGTCCACCTGTATTCTGAGCGAATCTTTTTCCCCGGCGCAGTTGCTATTGCACATGCTTTGCATTCAAGGCCGGGTCCGGCTGGAAGACGTGGCCGAACGTCGGTTGGAGGACGCCGATTTCACACGGCTGAGTTACGCCGCTGCCAAAATATCCGCCGCCCCCCTCCATCTGGCGGCCTGCGGGGAGGTCTGTGGCATGGAGCAGACCGCGTGGGATTTGCTGGCCATGACGAACACCCACAAACTGGAAGTTCTGGTCTGCGAGAAGCGTTCCGTGGAAGGCGCGGACGATTGGCGGTCGGAGCTTGAATTCGTGTCGCGCATGAGCGGCGTCCGGGTTCACCTTCTGGCGGGCCGGTATCCCGTCCAAGACGGATTCAATCGCGAGTGGCGGCAAAGGGCCTGACCGGTCTCCGCGTTTGCCGGAGAACCGTGGCCGGCACCAACTCGAATCCACCCGCTGCGCGCCTTCGGTTGACGGCTCGCACAATACCGCGCAATTGATCCCGGACGGGCGCGTAAGGCTCGTAGGGCAGCTCCCGCAAGTCCCGCCCCAATTCCTCAACCGAGCGGTGGACGGCCTGCTTTTCAAACCGGGCTTTCAGGTCGCGGTAAGTGTCCGGCTGAATTCGGACCGACACATGAAACTTCTGGTCGCGGCTGGATTGCCGGCAACCGACTGAATACCCCATGAAGTGCAGCGGCGCGATGCGGATGTCCCGCAGCCGCTTTGCTTCGGCGGCGAAGAACGGCTGGTCGCCGTGGTTGGCGATGATGACGAAGAAGGTTCCGTAACGAAGATAATGCACGCCCGCCACCCCTTCCTTTTTCTGCCGCGCCCGCGTCCACTTGGAAATCCCGATGCCATACTGGCCGATGATTTTTTCATCGGTCCAGGCCGGGTCTTTGGTGTCGGGAATCCTGCCCGTGACGTAGAAATAGCATCCGCGCGCCACGTAGCACACGGCCAACTGCTGAATGAAACCGGCGACGGACGTTGCCACGCATCGGTAGGCCATAACCAATCCTCCAAACAAGGTTATGGCGACCGAAGATTGAGACGTTGCTTTTGTGGCGCAACCTCCCGAAAGCCCAAATCCTTTCGCAGCCTGTAATGTTCACAGAACCGCGTCAAACCTCGCCCCTTCTCAAAACCTTGGGTTCGCGCTCCGCGCAGGTTTTTCAGCGGGCGCAGCTTTCCGCGCGCTGTATTCCTGCTTTTGCAGTTGCCCAGCTAAAGTGGTAGCGCGTGTTAAAATCCTTTGGTTGAACCTTTGCACCTGAATGGTTCATGTCGTTGCCGCCTTCAATCAAGCGCCGCCTGTTCCCAGGGGGCGCTTCGTTGAACGCAGTTCTCCCGATGGCCGATGGGCGGGTGGAGCTTGATTCCACCCGCCCACGACTTCATTGAGATGGGTTATCCCGTCACCTCTTTCGTGTGTGCAATTGTGCCCGGCACCACCCGTTGGCACGCACTCGTCTTCTCAACTGCCTTGCTGAAAAGACACCCAGCCTTCGGTTTCCAACCGAAGACCATTTGGGTCCAGGCTTCGCCCGGTCCTACTGGAGGCACTCTCATCAAAGTGCGGCGTTTGAAGCACCGGCTGACTTGGCCGGCACCGGATACCATTCCGGCAGCCACACTCCTTGCACGGTTATTACGACTCTTCGCTACAGCAGTCACGTCGGTAGGACGTTTTCGTCCGCACCTGTCAGGTATGTCCAAGGCTCCCGCCCTGGCATAGTTTCCAGCGCCCTTGGCGCGCTGATTTCGGGGGCTAGAATACAGAAGCTGCTCCCCTATCCATCCTGTTCAGGTCTGTTCCGATTCGGCTCCGTCTCTGCTGCGGCTGACTGGCAAGGGCTTTACGCCCCTTTCATCGTTGAGCTTTTCATGTTCCGCTTTTTCGGCGGATACCCGGATGCGGTCTGCATCCGGCTGGTCGGTGTTGCCACCGCCAGACTCCCGACGCCAGCTTGCGTTACACGAACCTGTCGAGCTTTTCACCCGTTCGGCCCTGATGGCTTTGGTCCGCGTCCCGCCGGGGGATTTGCAGTGTTCCTTGTCCACTGCGCACCCGCTTTGAGTCGCACGGCTCCGCCGATTTGCACGGCAAAGCATTTCCCGCTCGCCCATATTCGCGAGCTTGCCCTCGCTTCCATGAGATAGAATTTCAGGATTACTCTCCGGCGGGTCGCCGGAGGATTACTCTGAAAAGCCTCTCTCGAACGTGGCGGGCCACTCTCGCGGCACCACGCTCTACGGGACACAAACGTGACGGTTGGTAAAAGCCGTCCCCTGATCGGATGGTGAGTCCGGTTTCCGGGTGTCTGCGCCCAACTCAATGATGTCAGAAAACGCGCTTGGCACGCACTGACACGCATGGGAGCAGAAAGCCCCCATTATGGATCGGTTGTAGCACGTCTTACGGTGTTAGTACAGGCCAAACGGCGTTTCAGGAACCGTGCCCCTTGAGCCAAGCGGCGAGAGCTTCGGCCACGATGTCCTGCTGGCTGAAAGGACGCTCGCGCCGCAGCTTGCGCTGGACGGCGACTTCGATCAGCCGGGCGGAAAGGGGTGCCGGCAGCCGAAAGCTCATGGAGACAGTTCCCGCGACGGCGGGTTGCGTGTCGGTTTCGCTTGCGGAAACAGGCGCTTGCGTGGCCTCCAGTTTGGCTGCCGCTCCGTTTACGAACGTCAACGCCTCATCGTTCAACCTACCCGTTCGCAACGCTTCGTTCATCGTCCGACGAGGCTTGTCCGAATAGTCCATCGAATAACTCCCTGATTTCACACGCGGCGGCTTCCCCTTTCGATCCCAGTCGCCAGACCACCGTTCCCTGGCCGGCGGCATCGGCGTAAGCCTGCCGCAGTCGCAAGCCCGTCGCCGTTGGAATCTCCAGGGATCGGGTTGTTTCCAACATCTCGCGGCTCAGGCGGTATTGCACTTGAAGCTTGTTGGGAACGAGCAGGGCTTGAGGTGGCCCCTGCCGAATTCTCTGCGCCTGTCGCACGACGCGAATGGCATCGTCAGCGGCGCGCAGGTCGAGAACCGAAGGCCCGCAAGGCAGCAACGCGAGATCGGCCACAAGCAGAATGGCCCGCGTGACTTCCGATAACCCGGCAGGACCATCCACGACAACAAAGTCGAATTTGCGCCGCAGGTCGGGCACTTGGTCGAGGATGTCATCCGGCGTTTGCAGCCGGAACACCGGAATATGGGGCGCGGCCTCGCGCAGCCAGACCGATGACGACTCTTGCGCGTCCGCATCCACCAACGCTGCGTCGCCGCCCCGTTCCTGCCACCAGACCGCCAGATGCACGGCCAAAGTGGATTTGCCCACGCCGCCTTTGGAATTGCTCAACGCGATGATCATAAGAACGCCCTCCAGCTTGCTTGCTAACATGCTGGTTGGCATTCACGCAAGCGGGCTTGTTTGCCGGCAAACCGGCACGCTTGCATGATTGCTTGCAAGCACGGGACACGACACGTGGGCGGGCCGATTCCCTGCCGGACCCGCTCGACCGTTGCCCGCTCAAGGGCTGACAAATGGTTCAGCGCGTCGAATTCTGCCGCCGCCGGGGCAACGCGCCGTCCCGATGTTTTCGCGGCACGAGAACGGTTCTGGCCGTTCAGGGACTACCCAAGTCGAATGCAGGTGTGCTATACCGGGATTTGAGACAGCCGGATACCGGGAACTGAGGCGGGGTTTACCGGGACACGAGGCGGACACTACCGGGATTTGGGGCGGGTTTTGCCGGGAATTGAGGCGGAAAAATCCGTGCAAGTTCCCGAACGTATGGGCGATTCCCAGCCATAACTTTGAACAGTGTTTAGAAACTTAAAACGAACAACACCGCCGGGAATTGTCGTTGTTCATTCAGAAGGTGAATCGTGGAAGCACAGGAACGCATCGAATCAGACTGGATGCCCACAAAGACGACGGACGGACGAGATGAATTGAACTTGGCGGAGTTCCCCCTCTGCGCGCTGGCGCACCGGCTGCGCCCGGACCAGAAGACGATCCGGTTCGAGGACCGGGTTTGGGATGAACAACGCGGGGGCACGACCACCCGCCAGCTTACGATCACCGGCTCGGACGCCTACGGCCTGCCGACCGCACTCGACGACGAGGTGTTGCTGGGCCTGATTCAACTGACCAAGCTGCGCAATTTTGCCGACCGCAAGATTGCCTTTTCCCGCTACGAGTTGATTGGGCTGTTGGACTGGCGGGATGAAAGCAAGAGCTACGAACGGATTGAAACGTCGCTCAACCGCTGGACTGGCGTGACGCTCTACTACCAGAACGCCTGGTGGAACAAGGCCCGGCAATGCTGGGTGAACGAGAAATTCCACGTTCTCGACAACGTGTGGCTCTGCCACCGGGCCGACCGCGCATTCGACACGGCTGAGGGCGTTCCGCTGTCGGCCTTCGTCTGGAATGAAGTGCTGTTCGGCAGTTTTCAGGCCGGTAATCTCAAGAGCATTGATTTCGATTTCTTCAAATCGCTCGACAGCGCCGTCGCCAAACGTCTTTACCGTTTCCTCGACAAGCGCTTCTTCCACAAGCGGCGCTGGGATTTCAACCTGAACGAACTCGCCTGGGAGCATGTGGGACTGGCGCGGTCCTACGATTCAACCAGCTTGAAACGGAAGTTGATTCCCGCGATCACCGAACTTGAGCAAAAGGGTTTTATTCAGCCGATGCCCGAGCCGGAGCGATTCCGCAAAGTGCGGGCCGGGGAATGGCGCGTGACCTTCGTCGGGACGAAAAACCGGCCACCGGGCAATGAGCCGGTCAACCTGCCGGGCACGGATGCGCTCATCACCGTGCTGACCGAACGCGGCGTGTCCCCCTCCACGGCGACGGCCACCGTGCGGAAATATCGCCGTGAGCGGATTACAACGCAGATCGAAGTCTTTGATTGGATGCTGGCGCGGAAAGACCCGAAGGTGTCGCGCAACCCGCCCGGATTTCTCATCAGCGCCATCAAAGGCGAATACGCGCCGCCGAAGGATTTTATCAGCCTTGAAGATCAGCGGCGGCGTGAACACGAAATCACCGGGCGCAAACACCGGGCGGAAAGTAAAAGGCGGGAATGGTTGGCGGGGGAGGAGGCCCGGCAGGTTGGAGTGGAAAAACGGGTGCAGTCATTCCTGAAATCCCTGCCGGATGCGGAGCGGGCACAGGTGGAAACGAAGGCGCTGGCGCAAGCCTCACCGTTCCAGAGAAAACTGCTGGCGCGGAGAGGAAGCGGTGCGGAGGCGATGAGGAAATCCCTGCTCAATAACCATGTGCTAAAATGTCTTGAAACTGACGATGCCTCCAAACCCGGTGCTTAATGGCTTTGCCCGTGGCCGTGTTCGTCGGACTGCTGGTTTGACTTCTTGGTGTGGTCGTGGACTGACTGGTGTGGTTGGGTCTTCTTTTGCGTCGCCCGTGCTTGTTCGGCGGCTTTGGCCTTGGCAACTCGTTGGTCAATGGCGTGCTCGAATTCCCACTGCTTCTTGACGGCCTCGCGCACCCCCTGCAATTCGCTTTCCGTTACAGGATTCAGCACGGTCGCACCCAAGTTGATGCGCCGGGCAAGCTCTTGCAGTTTGACTTCGGCTTCTTTGTTTTTGTCGGACATGGGTTTCAAGGGTTGGCTGCCATCAGCTTTACCGCCGTCTCCAAACAACGCCATACCCGCATCTTGGCCGCATCATCGCTCAGACCGTATTCGCGAGCAATGTCGCCGTAATCCCATTCCATAATATAGCGTTTCCACAGGTAATCGCAACACGGCGGCTGCGCCTTTTGCAGCAAGTCCATCGCGTATTCCAAATCGAGCCGAGTTCCCGCCGGAAGTGCTTCGACCTGAGTGGAAGCCTCGACGTAGCGTTGAATCTCGTCCGGCGGCATCAGCTGGAGCCGGTCCGCTTTGAGCTTGCGCAATCGCTGGAGCAGGCTGGTGCGGGCGACATGGTAACACCAACTCCAGAACGCGCCATCGTGCTCGCCGCGAAACTGGTGGAGGTTCTTGGCGATGTAAACCAAGGTTTCGGCGAACGCCTCGCCGGCCACTTCGGGTTGACCTCCGCACAGGATGTGGAGGTGCGTCTTGAGTTTTGGTCCGACGGTTCGCGCGATGGCGTCCGCGCGCGCCAACCGCGTCTCCAAGTCATGCGCGGTGCAGTAACCCCGAACTAATTGGATCAGGCTGACCATGACCATGCTGGGGAAGCACGGTAACAAAAACTGCTGGCGAGTGGCAAAGGGTTTCCCGGCGGGAGAGTCGCGGGAGGGGATTTCCACCGGAGCCGCCAGATTTTCTGTTACGCCAGCCCCGTTGTCTGCACCGGTCTGAGTAGAGAACTGCTGACCAACGCAACAAACCAACTTGAAAAACCATGTGTGACGAACAACGCATCTTTCTGTCTTTGCTGTCGGGAACGGGGCGGCTTCCGGCCCGGCTGAACGCCGAACAAGCGGCTTGGTTGCTCAACGTGAATGCCAGCGACATCCCGATCCTCATTGCGAAACGGCTTCTGAAGCCGCTCGGCGATCCCGCCCGCAACGCGGCCAAGTATTTCGCAACGGTTGAGATTCTCAACCTGGCCAATGACCGGACCTGGCTGGCTAAGGCCACGGACGTCATTCACGAGTATTGGCGTAACAAACGCGCTCGCCGCAGCCAGGGCGGCGCGTACCACCAATGACTTCGGAGCCCAATCACAACCAAACCATGAAGCGGAACCATTCCAACTCCGAACCCGCCGCCTCCAGGGCCATGCCGGCCACAATCGGCTTCCGGCTGGACGAGGAAAGCCGGCGGCGGCTGGCAGAGCTTGCCCAGGCGAAGAATGTCAGCATGCACAAGTGCGCGCATGATCTGGCCATTGATTCACTGTATTCGCGGGAAAAAGCGGCCCGGGATATAGACGAGGTCCACGAGCATTTGCGGAAACTGCGGATGGAGTTGGCGCGCACCGCTTCAGCGTTGCTCATCAGGATTGGCAAAGTGAGTCACGCCGAGGCTCAGGAGTGGGTTCGCGACACGTTCAAATAGCCATGCTTTCCATCTCCAAACCCATCAAAGGCGCGCGGGCGGTGGAGTATTATCTGCGCCTCTCCACAGAAGATTACAATGGCAACTCGGTGGAGCAACCCGGCCAGTGGTTTGGATCAGGTGCGGAGCTGCTCGGTCTGAACGGGGAAGTGGAGCGGAAACCGTTCCGCAACCTGCTTTTCGGTTTCTCACCGGACGGCAAAATGAAGTTTGCGCAGAACGCCGGAGATTCCAACCGGCAGAACGGGTGGGATATGACTTTCAGCGCTGTGAAAGACGTTTCCACCTTTTGGTCGAACGCACCGGAACAAATTAGAAAGCAAGTCGAGGCGTTCCAGCAGGGAGCCGTCACGGCGGCACTTACCTGCTATCAGGAAAACCTCGCTTGGTCGAGGTGTGGCAAAGGCGGCGGCATGGTTGAGCCGGTGCAGGTCGCTTTTGCCCTGTTCCAACACAGCTCTTCCCGCGCCTTGGACCCGCAACTGCACACGCATTGCGTGCTGGCCAACATGGGGATTCGTCAACACGGCACCACCGGCACTCTCGACAGCATCGCCTTCTTCAAGGCGAAGATGGCACTCGGCGCGATCTACCGTGTCGAATTGGCGTGGAATCTCAGGCAGATGGGACTGGACATCGTGGCCGAGGGCATTGGATTTCGCATTCAGGGCGTGCCCAGGAAACTCAGCGAAGAGTTTTCGCAACGCCGCAAGGAGATTCTCAAGGGTCTGAAGGAGTCGGGGTTTTCCTCGGCCAAAGCAGCGAAATGCGCTGCCTTCAACACGCGCCAGAAAAAGACCTACGTCCCGCGTGAAGAACTGTTCCAGCGTTGGCGTGAAACCGGCAAACTTCATGGATTTGGAGAGGAGGCAGTCCGCAAGCTGGTCAAGCCGGTGGACCAGGAAACCCAGGCCCGCCGGCTGGACCAGGCGGCCAAAGAGTATCGGGCAGCGTTGCGGCAGGCGGTTTTGTTGGTGCCCGAGGGAAAGCGCACGCCCCAGCGGATGCTCGCGCTGGCCTCCAAACTGGCCATCGAAATTGGCGTCAATGCTGCCGTCCTGCGGGCCTGCCTTGAGGATCGATCGCTATTCAGGAAACAGGGCTTCATCTGGATTGGCTGGAATCGTCTTTACGACGCGTCACCGCACGCCACTCCCCGTGGCCGGTGCTTCCGCGTCGAATGGAAGCCCGTGTTTCCCCACGCCCCGGTTGACAAAATCGCGGCTTTCAAATTGCCGCGTGTGTTCATCGAATTGCCCAGCATCAAATTCGGCAAACCCGCCGTGCCGCTGTCGAAATGGGCGGAAATCACCAAAAAACAGGACTTCGCTTGGGGCCAGTGGCGGACGCAGAGGAAATTGCTTTTTCCCGGAGTATCCAAACTCAGCGTGCTGCACGGGCTGACATTTCCGGCTTTCCGTCTCACTCGCGACAAGTCATACTTGGATCTGGATCAGATTGCGAGCGACCGCCAGCAGCGCGAAAAGTGGCAGTTGGAAAAAGAAAAACGGCAGCAGGATAAAGAACAACTGCTGAAAGAGCTGAAAGACCGGCAGGAGCACGGTCACTCGCACTGAGCCAGGTGCGAGATGGAATTTGCTTGTCCGAAATGCGCGCAAGCCGTGCGTTTGAGCCAGGCTGCCTGTCCGGCGTGCGGGTTTTCCCTCACGTTGGGAGCGGTCGTTGTCCACTATTGGTCCCGCCTAACCAATCGCGTCCGCGAACAATCCGCCATCCGGTGTCCGCAGTGCGGGCAGGCTTCGCCACTCGCTTCCGAAACTTGTCCGCACTGCCACTCCGAGGTCACCGTTGATTCGACGGTCAACGCCGTCTTGGAGCCGCCGCGCCGCCGCTGGCGGCTTTTTGTCAGCAACGCCTCCCCGGCTACCCGACGGCGCATCCAGTGGGCTTATCTTCTTTCCAGCGGCCTGTTCATCTGGTGGTTGCTGGCCTATATCGAGGAACACCATCCCGATCATTGGGTGCGGCACGCGATGCTGTCGGCGGTTTATTGCGCGGTGCTGGCGTTTATCGTCCTGCTGCTGACTCCCCGAAAACTGCTGGCCGCGATTTCACAACGCACGACCGTGCTGATGAAACTCGCGCTCATCCTCAATTACCTATCCTTCGTCCTGCTGCTGCAAATGTGGATCGGCACCTGGTGGGTCCGGGCGCTCATCTTAGCCGGTGTCTTCGGCGTGACCTGGCTCGCGGCATGGCTGCTTACCAGCGTCATCCTGCCAATGACCAACGAGGTGCGGGGCATCTATGAACAGCCCAACGCCAAAAGTCCGTTCGACCCGGCAGCGCCGCAAGGGCGGCGGGGGAGGTATGATTGAGCGAGGACAAGTCCTTCTGGAATCTGTTCTGCGAGCCGGAGGAGGACCGGCCCGCAGAACCCAACTCGTCCGAACCATCCTCGTTTTGGAATCTGTTCAGCAAGGAGACTGTGGCTGAGGCTTCCGTCGAGGAAGAGCCGTCGTTGTGCGCCACAACGTTTAACCCCGAGGAGATTTTTTGGGCGATGCGCAATCTGCCCGTCGAGGAAGCCATGAAACACTTCATGGTTTGTGGCACCACCGGCAGTGGCAAGACCATCGCCATCCAGCTTTGGTTGCAGTCCATCGCACCACGTTTCAGGATCGGCAGTCCGACGCCGGAACAGTTGATCATTTTCGATGCCAAGTGCGACGCGGTGCCAACGCTGGCCGCCCTCGGCTTGCGGCCCGAGGATGAAAATGTTTCGATCCTCAATCCCTTTGATGCCCGTTCCGCCGTCTGGAACTTGAGCGAGGCGGTTCAGACCCCGGCCATGGCGCGCGCCCTGGCCACGCTAATGGTGCCGGAGGAAAAAAACTCGACCGCGCCCTATTTTTCCAACGCCGCCCGCGAACTGGTCTATGATGTTCTGCTCGCTCTGAATCATGTGGCCGGCACACATTGGACGTTCCGGGATTTGCTCTGCGCCTTGGAATCCCGTGAGCACATCGCCGCCATCACCGAACGGCTCCCGCGTGCGGGGGTGCTGGCCGCGCGAATTCTGGACGACAAACAACACTCGCCGGGGGTGCTCTCCACGCTGGCCACGAAGTTGGGGCCGTTCGAGCAGGTGGCCGCCCTTTGGGATACCTGCAAGAGCGGTCGCAAGTTTTCCATTCCGGATTTTCTCAGCCGCCCCGGCGTGCTCATTTTAGGCAACGACCCGGTGTTGCGTGAGAGCTTCTGGCCCATCAACGCCATGCTGCTCAAGGCGCTGTCCAACGAGATTCTGCGCCGCCCCAACACCCGGCAGCCGCGCCACTGGTTCGTGCTCGATGAATTCCGTGCGATGGAGCGCGTGGACTGCATCCATGACCTGCTTAATCGCGGACGCTCCAAAGGAGCCGCCGTTCTGCTGGGCATCCAAAGCGTCGAGGGCTTGCTTGAAGTCTATGGGGAGAACGGGGCCAACGACATCCTCAGCCAGTGCGCCAACAAGATGTTTCTCCGCGCCGGCGGTCCAAAAACAGCCGAATGGATCGAACGCTTCTTCAACCGAGTCCGCCAGACAGAATCAGCCGTCTCCATCTCCGATGGTGACAACGGACGCAGCACGACCACGCAATACTCGATCCATGAGCGATCGTTGTTTATGGCCTCTTTCTTCCTCGATATTCCATTTCCGGGCCGGGGCCGTCCTTATGTGGCGGTCTGCGACGTGCCGATTCTGGGGGAATCGTTGATTGTGCGCCGGCGATCCGACGAGGTTTTCTCCTGGCTGCGCCAGCCCGGCGACAACGTCTCCGGGGTGGACCAGCGGACCGATACTTCGGAGCAGGCCTTGGTTCCGTGGGATCCGGACGAGGAACGCCGGTTTTGCGGAGAATCGTTCGGCGAGAACTCCGGTGAGAGCAAACCGCCGGCCCCGGATTCGAAATCGCCGGACGACAACGATTCCTGGCGCATGCAGATTCAACTGGGACCCTGATGCTCTGAACCCTATCGCACCTGAATACTATGGATACGCCAACCCCCTCATCGCCAACACCAAAACCAGCACCGAAGTCCAAGGGGATGCCATTGTGGACCGCGCTGGTCACGCTTGTGTTGTTGGCGGCTGTCGGCCTCGCTGCTTTGGGCGCGGTCTGGTATTATACCCGCAGCGACAAAGCCAAACTGGAGCGGAAGCTCCAGGCCCTCGAAACCCAGCAAGCCCGCGCCAAACTGGAGGAAACCAAGGCGGCGGAAGACGCGAAGGGTGCCGTGGCCCGCAACCGACAGGAGGAAGTTCTGGCTCACGCGCGCAACGCCACCAACGCGCTCACCCGCCTGCTTCAGGACGCCAGCCGGCTGGCAACGGAGGCCGATGCCCTCAAGTCCAACGAGGCGGGCCGCACAGTGGCGTTGCACCCTGATCTGGTTGCCCAGGCCCGCCGCTTCTACGAAAGCGAACTGCCCGGTTTGCCGACCACCAAGGAAATCATCAGCAAGCTCGAAAGCGCTCGGCGGACTGAGCAACAACTTGTGTCCTCGCTGGGAACCACCTACGAACCCACCGCTGACTTGTCGGTCAGTGCGCAGAATGCGGCGATGTGGGCCGAACAAGTGTCGCGTCCGTTTTCCCAGGCGCAAGCGCTGATGACTTCCCTGATCCGGGAATCCCAGATCAAAGTCGCCGCGGCCCCGCTTTCCGCCAGTTCGCCCACCCTGGAAACCGCCATCCGGCAGTTGAATCAGGCGGAAGCCGCCCTCCGTCAGCAAACCATCGTTAAGCAATCCTCGCAGGCCACGACGCAGGCGGTGGATACCATCGCGCAAGCCAACGCCGAACGCATTCTTGCGGAAGCGCGAATTCAAGCCTCCAACATTTTGGCCCAAGCCAACGAAGCCCAGGCCAAACAGAATCGGGAGGAATTAAAACGGCAGGCTGACAACAAGGTCGAGGACAGCAAGGCCCGCGTCGAAGCCAGTCAAAAAGAAGATGAAGCCCGGCGGGTGGAACTGCGCAAGAAGGCGGCAGAACCGGAAGTTCAAGGCCAGCTTGCTCCCTTCCTGACGCCCGGCAACTGGAGGCCCGGAGCCGTCGGTAACATGTCGTATGACAAGAAGCCCCATTCCTTGTCTCAATTGCAGGGGTCCGGCGCTTTGGATGAAAGCCCGGCCGGCCTGCGCAAACTGGCCGAAATCGCCTGTTCGCCCCGCGACCAATTGCGGCCGCGTTGGAAACTGCCGCAATACTGGCTGAAGAATCCTCAGCAAATGGAAAAGGTCAAAAGTGCCCAGCAACTCCTGATTGAATTGGGGCCGGTGCTGGTCGAGTTGAAAATGCTCGAACCGTAGGATGCGGTTTCGTTTCTGTCGGACGGTCGAACGTCGCAGAAACGAACGGGGCCTTCCGGCTCCGCAACGCGGTCGCTTTGGCGAATCCGCAAGCTCGCGCCAGCCGGCGTCGAGGATTCCCACTTGAATGACTGTCGGGACAAGGTGCCGCCGGGTTGGCTGGCACTTGCTTGCTTCGGAGATTCGCCGCCGCTTTCCTCCGCGTTGACTCCGCCCTGAATTCAATGCGGTCGGCCCTGCGGGCCGGCTGTGTTGTGTCATCTTTTTCCCGGGAGCGGGGTGTTTCACACAGAAGTGAAAACACTCCCCGCTCCCCGGAAAAAAGCGACGGGCGGGGCTTTATTGGAGGACAGCATGGAAATTGATTTTGATTTGGGCACCTTCGAGGGCTTCAACTTCCGCGACCAGTCGGCCATCTACCGAATCCTGACCGCTGCCGAGGTAATCTCATGGGATCACGACAAACAAGGTGAGGCCGAGTTCTGGCCGTCCGGGGATCGTCCCGAAGTGGCGATGCTTTTCAAAAGCCGGAGCACGGTTTCAGGCTCAGAACTGCGCGAGTTGAACCGGCTCCTAAACGAGTTAGGCGGAGATGACGCTTATCATTTCCTTCAGATTCATTACGCAATCAACGTCAGCGGTTCGGATTTCTCCGATCTGACGAGGGAGAAAGTCGAGGACTACCCGCTTCATGTCTTTTTTGGCACCAGCTTTCTGGATGTCCGCCGCGAAGCCGCTTATGAACTGTTCGAGCTTTACTACCCGGAAGAATACCGCGTTTGGGAAAAGAGCCTTTGTGACGGGTTGATCTTCGACGCGGATTGGTTTCTGGATTCCCCGGTGTTTCACACCGAGGAAATCCGCTTGGGCGACCAGGTTGCTTTGCTGGTCGTCGCTCAATAGCAGCACAGTCCAATCGGCCCGCTCCGGTTCGGGGCGGGCTTTGGCGCAAGAATGGGAATACGTCACGCCAGAGGCGCGGCTGTAACATTGGCTTCGCAACGCGCTCGCGTCGGCGAATTCGCAAGCTCGCGCCAGCCGGAAGTCGCCACTTCCAGCGGTGACGATTGCGTCCCTCAACAATCGCGGGTCGGCTGACACTCGCTTGCTTTGGACATTCGCCGCCGCTCGTTGCCGCGTTGTCTCCGCCTTGGATTCCAGGGTCAGCCCTGCGGGCTGGCTGTGTTGTGTCTTCTTTTTCCAGGGAGCGGGGTGTTTCACACAGGAGTGAAAACACTCCCCGCTCCCCGGAAAAAAACGACGGGGGCGGGGACTTTATTGGAGGACAACATGAACAACCAACCTTTGAACCAGTCGTTTCCACTCGGTCAAACTGTCATCACCAGCGCCGCGTTGGCGCGACTGCATCCCGGTGACGTTTACACATCGCTTCAACGCCACGCGCAGCGGGATTGGGGCGACGTGTGCGCAGAGGATAAGGAAGAAAACGAACTTTCCTTGCGCGAAGGCTTCCGCCTGCTCTCGGCCTACCGCGACCGAAACAGCACCAAGTTTTGGATTATCACCGAAGCCGACCGTTCAGTGACAACGATTTTGCTACCGGAAGATTACTAAACCCGCCGCCGCCGGGCGGTTCCCGGCGTGCGTGCATTTCACATGGAGGATGTTATGAGCAAGCAACCAAAAAACTATTCTTTCCTCTTTGGCCGTTTTGTGGTCAGGGCCAACGCGTTTCATCGGCTGAACCTGTGGGACGTTTACGGGGCACTCGCACGCCACGCACTTGGCACGGCGATGCCACTGTGTCCCGTGCTCCTTCCAACCGCGAGACTCTCTTTCTGGGCGCGCCAGCGCTACGCGACCACCCACCAAGACCGCCAAGGCAACGCCTTCTGGATTGTGACCGAACCGGACTTATCCCGGACCACCATCCTGCTGGCCAACGAATGAAGACATGCCGCCGGGGAGTTCTCCCTGGCGACTTTGTTCAAAACTTTAAGGAGAACACCATGAACAGCCAAAACCACAAGAGACTACCAGAATTCCCGGTTGAGACTCTGCCGCCAGACCCGGAAGGAATGAACAACAGCCGCGCCCGGTGGGCGGATAGCGTTCTGGAAATGTTCCAGTGGCAGACCGGCACCGACTTTGAAGACGCGCTCAGCGATTTGCTAGCGGACTTCATGCACTGGTGCGACCGATCCGGACAGAATTTCGAGAAGGAACTGCGCCGGGCGCAAACTCACTACAAGGCGGAAACCGCACCAATGCCGGACGGCCTATAGCCGGGCAACCGCCGGGGAATACTCTCCGGCGGCTTTGCTCAAAACTTCAAGGAGAACCCACAAATGAACATTTACGAAACCGTGACCAATCGCATTTTGAAGCAACTCGAAGCTGGAGTTTTGCCCTGGCGGAAATCCTGGACGCTCGGCTTGCCCCGAAACTTAACCACCGGCAAGGAAT
>CAZWJC010000137.1:0-18345 GCA_964634255.1 uncultured Verrucomicrobiota bacterium
ACCCCAAGACGGGCACGGATACCTTCAAACTGAGCGCCTCGTTGCTGATGGTGATGGCCGGCGCCAGTTCCAAGGTCGCGCCACTGTTGACAGTGGTGTCGCCGGAGGTGGCTCCGAGCGCTCCCGTGTGGTTGGCCAATAGAGTGCCTGCGTTCACGTTGACCGTGCCGGTGAACGTGTTGTTACGCTTGAACTCCAGCACGCCGGGGCCGGTCTTGATCAAGCCGCCCGTGCCCGTACCGTCCTCGATGAACGCATCCAGCGTCACCCAACCGATCACGTCAAAGGTGCGGATGCCGCCACCGAGGCGGATTTTGCCAGTGACCGTGTTAGAGCCAACGGAACTAAACGAGCTCGTGAGCGTGAGCCCGACGCCGGCCACCAGGTTGGCGTTGGAGAGGGTGATGGACGTGATCGTCTCCGAGAACAAGTCCGGGCGAAACGCCCCATTGCTGTTGACCAGGACTTTGGCGGTATCTGCCACTTGGTTCGGCGTGAGCAGGAGGACTTCCGCAAGATTGGCGATGGCCGTATAACCCACTTCCAGGTCGCCGGGGATGGCGTTGCCCGTTTGCGAGAGCTTGAACGTGCCGCCCTGCACATGGGTGCGACCCGTATACGTGTTGGCTGCCGAGCCACTCAGGATCAGAGTGCCGTTGGCCACCTTGTTTAGCCCGCCCGGACCGACGAACCGGCAACGCAACGTGGCTGTATCTCCGGGGGATACTGCGACCGAGGCGTCCGGAACGGCGTTGGTGGCAATGGTGAAAACGAAGCCGCTGATCTGAGCGTTGGCACCGGTGATGAACAGCGACGAACTGAGGACTTGCGACCGTAGCGTGACGTTGGTGCCCGCTCCGGCGGCGGCGATCACGTAGTTGTCGCCGGTGACCTGGATTTGATCCAGCGTCAGATTGGCGATGTTATTGGTGGTGTTTTTGGTGCCGGCTGCCGGGAACACCAGGATCGCCGAAGCGGCTTCACCTGCCGTTGGAACCCCGCCGGACCAGTTGCCGACGGTGCTCCATTTGCCGTCTCCCGCGGCCCCAGTCCACGTGTGCGTGGCGGCATGGAGTCCAAAGGTGATGAGGTTGAGGATCAGGATTGCCGCCGCGGATATGCTGTGGACGAGAACGCGTTGATTTATGGTCATGCGCCTCTTTTACGCGCACCTTGGGGAATCGAAAACTGTGCGAGCCGGGCACAGGGATGTGCGACTGGCGCACAGGACGAACAAGCTTCTATTGTCCCGAAATCAAAACGGCGACCGTCGGGTCGCCGTGCTTCAACCGGAATGGGAGGCGGAATCAATCCTCGCCCGCGATTTCCAGTTTCCACTCGGGATAGACTTCCTCGGGCAACTGACCGCGGCGGATGAGGTCCTGCAGGTCACGAATGATGGTCTTGCGGGAAACGTTGAAGGTGCGCGACAGTCCCGAGATGTTCGGCCGCTCGCTGCTGTTGCGGAGGCGCTTGATCAATTCATGCTGACGCGCCAATCGCTCGGTGAACCGCCGGTCCGGCTCGGATGCTTCGATCTTTTCGGCGCGCTCCAACGATTGCAGCGCGGCGATGGTTTCGCCAAAGCCGCATTCGGTCAGGGCGATTTCCACGGTCTTGTCGAGTTCGTCGAGGTCCACCGGTTTCTCCAGCACGTAGTGCGCGGAACGCGGTCCCTGCAACGCCGCCAGTTGCTCGCGGATCTTCAGCGTCCCAGAGATCAGAATAACCGGGACGTGCGCCGCTACGGCCTTGAGCTTGGGCAGGAACTCGACGCCCTTCTCGCCCTCTTGAAGAATGTTGTCCAGAATGATGAGGTCTGGCTTGGTGTCCGCCAGCGTTGCCAGCGCCGCAGTGCCGCTGGAAACGCACGTCAGCCGGTAGCCGCGCAGGGCTTTGCCATACAGCTTGAGCTGCTTGGGGTCATCTTCGACGATCAAGATCGTGGCCATGGCTTCGTCAATTGCGGTCATTTGCTCCACCAGCGTAAGCTGGGGAGGCGTTTTGTGAACTGTGCATCTGGCGCACAGGGGTGGCAGTAGGTTCAACGGGAATGACGAGCGCGAAGGCGGCGCCCTTTCCAGGTTCGCTATCCACGCTCAACCCCAGCCCATCTTGCTGCGCGATGCTGTAAACTAGAGACAAGCCCAGTCCCGTGCCTGTCTTCGCTCCGCTGCGCTTCGTGGTGAAGAACGGCTCGAAAAGGCGAGCTCGAATTTCCGGCGCGATACCCGGACCAGAATCGGTCACGCGCAACTCGACGAACCGCGTCGCGGTGTTCGGCCGTAGCACGTAAGCGAGTTTCGGTAGCTCGGACCGCGTATGCACGGCGATGTTCAGCTTGCCTTGCCCTTGCATCGCTTCGGACGCATTGACGATGAGGTTCAGCAGGACCTGTTCGATGCGACCGCGCCCGATGGCGACGAGCGGGGCGTGCCGGTCGAGCGCCAGCGTCAGCGTGAGGCCACTGAGAAATTCCTTGCTGAGGAGCGAGACAGCGTTCTCCACCACGGCGTTCACATCCGTGGGAGTGTCGGCGTCCTCCTCGCCGCGCGCGTAGCCCAACATCGAACCGACGACGCTTTTGCCTTGGAGCACTGCCTGTTCGATATCCGTGACGTGTTCCTGAATCTCAGGGTTGGCTCGCGCCTCACGGCCGATCAGCTTGCTCGACATGCGAATCACGGAAAGCAGATTGTTGAAGTCGTGCGCAATGCCGGTCGCCAGCGTGCCCAGCGCCTGCATCTTTTGGCTGTGCATCAACTCGACTTTAGCGACCTCCAGTTCGCGATGACGAGCCGCAGCCTTCACTTCCGCGGCAAGGAAACGTTCGATGGCCAGGCGATGTCGGCGGAGCGTGAGCAACGAAAGCGTGGTGGCCAAGCCAAAGCCAGCCAGACCCAGCAGCAAGGTGGCGTTCACGTGCAGCCACGACGGGGCTCGGACGGTGGGACGGGCAGGGGAATCAGCCACTCCCGTTTCCCAGTCCAACTTCATCGTGGCCAACTCGCGCCGGAGTTCCTTGAGCTTCCAAACCTGAATCAGGTCGCGTGCACTCGCAGTGACGAGCACCGAACCGTTTGTTGCCAGACGGAGACTGTTGACACTTTGGGGAACCGGCGCGACGAGATCGCAGTATCTCTCTTCACCCAAGGCCTCACGTAACTGCACGCGCTGCCGGGTGCGGGTGAGGGCGAGATCGCGAGCATCGCCGCTGAACGCCAGAGCGCCGTGGGTGTAGGACGGCTCGTCGCGCTGGATCAGGTTCACCCGCTTCCAATCACCGACGGACCACACGGAGAACTGGTTGACGCCGGCGACGCCAAGCCATTTGCCATCGGAACTAAAGGTCACCAGCGAGGAGTCTGCGTCCAGCGTTTCCACCAATTCGCCGGTGCGCGCGTTCCACACCTTGGGAACATCGCGATCCCCAAAGAAGTAACCGGTGACCAGCCACTGGCCGTCCGGGCTGATGGCGTACCGCCCGGCGCCCGTGCTGCTCGCTGGGCTTTTGAGGTTGCGCGCGCGCCAACGTTCCTTGATGAGCACAGGTGGATTGCTGGCGCGCAAGTCGAGCACGGCCAGGCGCAGGTCGTCGAGCTCCACGGTCGCTGTGCTACCATCCGCATTCAGCGCGATTGATCGCGCGCCAGCTGAGTCGGGCAGGGGAATCCGGCGGGGTGCTTCGAAGGCGACTTTGCCGTCGGTTTGTCGGCCAGCGATAGGCCAGACCTCCAAACCCCGTGGACTGCACAGGAAGACCTCTTGTTCATCGGGCGATAATCGTGCACAGGCGAGGTCCGGGACTGGATAGAACGATTCAGCGCCGTCTGACTGAAGATCCCAAAGACGAAAGCCCTTGCTTTGGGTAGCCAGACACCATCGCCCGCTCGGCGAAAGATCGAGGGACAACAGCGCGCCATCGGCTTTAGGGCAGGAGAGCGCAAAGTAACTGGAGCTGCGCTCGACGCGCCAAATCCCGAAGGACGTCATCAACCGCCAGAAACCCACGCGCAGGCCATCGGGGGAGAAGATGTGCGCCACGCCATCGTGTGCGACCACGATCAACTGACCGAGCGCCGCGTCCCACAGCCGCGTGGAACCATCGCGTGCCCCGGTGAACAGCACCTTCCCATCCGGGCTGAAGCCGAGCCGGACGCAGGGTTCGCTGTGACCGCGCAGAAGCCGCTGCGTGGCATGCTCGACATCCCACAGATACACGTCACCGTCTTCGCAAGACACGGCCATCTGGGAACCATCAGGCGACCATGCGAACGTGAACACGCGTGTCGGATGCTGGAACGTCTGCAGAACGGTTTCGGCCGGGTAATCGAACAGGTCAACCTTGTTATCGGTGGCCAAGGCGACCTGTGAGCTGCCGGGCTTGAAGCGAAACGTGCGCGCCCCCACCTTCAAGGCGCTGTTCACCAACCTGGCCGTGCGCAGATCGTAAACCGAAATCTGGCGGTCACGGTCGGCGTCCGAGAAAGCGACCCGTGCCGAGTCAGGCGTGAATGACATGCCGGCGATGACGACATTGGTCGCCCAAACGCCGCTGGTGATGAATCGCTCCTGCGTATCCAGGCGCCAGATGACCAACGTGCCTCCGTCGAATCGGACGGCCAGATTCTTCCCGTCCGGACTGAAGGCGGTACTTCGCACGCCCAGGCGTGTGCCGGGGCCGAGTTCGTGTGCGTTCAAGGAAAGCAGCTTTGCCCCATCCTTCAAACGACAGACGAAGACGTTGCCCTGAGCATCGCCGTAGGCAAACCGTTCGAGCGCGGCGTCCATCTCGGCCTGTCCGGCTTCCTTGGGAACAGGCAGCAAGCCAGCGTCAGGCAGAAGGTCGGCCAGCGCGAGGCTGGCGATCGCTTCGGTGCGGAGGGCAGGGGAAGTGCGGATTGCGGCGGCGTTGCTGATCACCTGCAGCGCAGTTTCCTTCCGCCCGGCTTCGGCGGTCAAGCGCATCGCCCGGGCTTGGGCGACGTAGGAATTCCAGAGGCGCTCCCGACTTTCCGTCTCGGCCTGCTCGGCGCGATGGCGGTTTTGTTCCGATCGGCCAGCCGTCAGAACCACGACCAGCACGAGGAGCAATACGACCGCGAGCACGGTGGCGATGGCGGTGTTTGCCCGGAGCATGTCGCGTCGGACGGCGTCACGGGAATGACCGCCGCCAGGCTGTACGGTTGTCTTTTGCGAGGGATCGTCCGGCATGGTGCAACTTGGCGGAACACTAGCCGGAGTCTGGGGGTTGGTCAAAAGTGTCTCACCAGCAGTCCCGGGTGCGATTTCAGTGCGTTTCCGCGTGACCCGAGTGAAGGCGGTTTGCACAATGGCGAAGTGAATTACTGGCTGGTCAAACAAGAGCCGGAAGATTACGCGTGGGCGACGTTTGTGAATGACGGCGGCACGGCATGGACCGGCGTGCGCAATTTTCAGGCGCGAAACAACCTGCGTGCGATGCACGCGGGCGATCTGGTGCTGTATTATCACAGTGGCGAGGCGAAGGAGATCGTGGGCGTGGCTCAGGTGCCGAAGACAGCCTACGCCGATCCGACGGCGGTAGAGGGCGATTGGTCGGCGGTGGATCTCAAGCCGCAGAAAGCGCTGGCCGCGCCGTTGTCGCTCGCAGCAATCAAAGCAGACGCGGTGTTGAAGGAAATGGCGCTGGTACGGCAGTCGCGACTCTCGGTGATGCCAGTGACAAAGGCGGAGTTCGAGCGCGTGTTGAAACTGAGTGGGACGGAGATTTGAGGACGACGTAATGGATGGATTGAAGGCGGTTATTTTTGACATGGATGGCGTGATCGTGGACAGCGAGCCGCGGCACGAGCGCGCCTATTTGGAAACGGTCGCGGCGCTCGGGTATGGCGAAACGCACGGCTTGCGGTTTGAGGATTACCTCGGGCGCTCGGATCACGAGCTGTGGGTGGATTTTGTCACCAAGCACCAACCGCCGCAGACGATGGCGGAATTGATCGCGTTGAAACGGGGGCGTGTGACGGAGATCATCCGTCGGGAGCAACCCCTTTTCGCCGGGTTGTATGAATTGGTGGAGAGATTGGCGGCCCAGTGCCCGCTGGCGCTGGCCTCGGGCTCGGAGCGGCAGATCGTGGACGAGGTTCTAAAGCTGCGGAACTTGGGCCGGTTCTTTTCTGCCACCGTGAGCGCCACGGACATCCCACGCGGCCGGGGCAAGCCGGAGCCCGACATTTTTCTCGAAGCGGCGCGGCTTATTGGTGTCGAACCGGCCGGCTGCTGGGTGATTGAAGACTCCAAGCCCGGCATTGCTGCGAGCCTGGCGGCTGGCATGAAGGTTATTGCCATCACGAACACGCATCCGGCGGAGGAACTCACACGGGCGACGCATGTGGTCAGTGACTATGCCGCAATCGAACGTCTCCTCCTGCCGGGCCAACTGACCTCCGTATGAACGTTTCCGTCATTCTTGCTCACCCCGACCCGAAGAGCTTCAATCACGCGATTGCCTCCGCCGCGGTTACGGCTCTACGCGATGCGGGTCATTCTGTTGCGTTTCACGATTTGCACCAGGAGGGTTTCGACCCGGCGCTCACGGTCGAGGAGATTCCGCGGGGTGCAGCGTTGGAAGCCGGGATTGCGCAGCATTGCCAGGAGATCGCGCAGGCGGACGGCATCATCATCGTGCATCCAAACTGGTGGGGCATGCCACCGGCAACTCTCACCGGCTGGGTGGACCGGGTGTTGCGGCCGGACGTGGCCTATCGCTTCTTGGAAGGCGATAGCGGCGAAGGTGTGCCGCTCGGCCTCTTACGGGCGAAGGCGGCGCTCATCTTCAATACGGCCAACACACCGAAGGTGCGGGAGCAACAGGTGTTCGGTGATCCGCTGGACACGATCTGGCGCAACTGCATTTTCGGCCTGTGCGGAGTTTCGGATGTATACCGGCGGACGTTCGCGGTGGTAGTGACCAGCACGCCGCGAGACCGCGCCGAATGGCTGGCGGAAGTAAAGCGGACCGTGCTTCAGCGCTTTCCGAAAAGTTGAACGTGGCGAACGAGGCTTCCGTGCGAACTCAGCTTCGCTTGAGGAAGGGCTTCGCACAAACCACGGCTGGCGCGCGACGTCCGCGAATCTCGATTTCGATGGGCGTCCCAGCCTTCGAACATTCGGGCGGCACGTAACCCAGGCCGATGCCAATGCCGAGCGACGGGCTTTGCGTGCCGCTTACCACTAAGCCAACCTGCGCGGCGGTGGGGCCGACGCACCAGATCGGATAATGCGGTCGAGGCGGCGCCGATTTCTCCGTCATCTTGAAGGCTACGCACTTCTTCTTCACACCGCCGGATTTCTGTGCGGCCAGCACTTCGCGCCCGATGAATTTGCCCTTGTCCAAGGCTACGAAGAAGCCAACACCCGCCTCAATGGGCGTGGTGTCCTCGTCTAGCTCGTGCCCGTAGAGCGGGTAACACACCTCGGTGCGTAACGTGTCCCGCGCGCCAAGCCCGCAGGGCTTGATCCCGAAGTCGCGACCCGCAGCCAGCACTGCATCCCAAAGCTGCCGAACAGCGTCATCTGGACCGACGATCTCAAAACCATCTTCGCCGGTGTAGCCGGTGCGGGAGACGAGCACGCTGGCATTACCCACAGCGAAGCCGCCGATCTCGTTCTTCTTCAGTTCGGTGACCCGGCTAACGCGCATTGCGGAATGCGATGGGCCGGGAACACAGGTTTCGATGAAGTCTTTCACTCGGGGGCCCTGCACGGCGATGGCGGCATAGTTGTGCGACGCGTCTGTGAGCCGCAGATCGTTGCCCGCGCCGAACGCGCTCGCCCGCGCTTGCAGCCACGCCACGTCGGCCTCGATGCGCGAGGCGTTGATGATCAGCAGATACACGTCGGCGGCCAGTTGAAACGCGTACAGGTCGTCAATCACTCCGCCGCGCTCGTTGCACATCAAGGTGTATTGGCCGAGCCCGGGCGAGAGCTTGCGGATGTCGTTCGTCAGTGCGTGATTCAGGAAGGCGGCGGCTGCCGTGCCGCTGACCGTGACCTCGCCCATGTGCGAGATGTCGAAGATGCCCGCCGCCGTCCGCACGGCGAGATGTTCCTCGACAATGCTGGTGTATTGAACCGGCATCTCCCAGCCACCAAACTCGACCAACCGCGCACCCAAACGCTGGTGCGTCTCGAACAAGGGGGTGCGTTTCAGGGGCATAGTGGTTTCCTTCATGCGGGTTTGGCAGTTACTGGTGCTGGCGTTGCCGGCGGCCTGGTGACTGGCGTGGTCGCAGGTTTTTTGGCTGGCACTTCAGAGGATGGTTGCCTGACGGGCTGCTTGGTTGCCGCCTCAGCCGGTGCAGGCGTTGCTTCCAGTTTCGGCGGCGGCGGGGTTACTGGGCTGTCATCCAGTCGCGTCAAAAACTCCTGGGCAATGACCTCATAGGCTGCTGCCCCGCTGCTGTATTTGTCGTAATGAATAATCGGTTTGCCGTAGCTGGGTGCTTCCGCCAATCGCGTGGTGCGCGGTACGACGGCCTCAAATACCTGGTCCTTGAAATACTCGCGCACCTCGTCCACCACCTGGTTGGAGAGCTTGGTCCGTGCATCATACATGGTCATCACGATTCCCAGGATGTGCAGGTTGGGATTCACCCCTGTGTCCCGGAGCTGACCCAGAATCCGGTTCATCATGGAGATGCCTTCCAGCGCGTAGTACTCGCATTGCAGCGGCACGAGCACTCCTTCGCTGGCCGCGAACGCGTTCAACGTTAGCACCCCGAGCGAAGGCGGACAATCCACCAGAATGAGGTCGAAGTTGCCGCTTGCCACCACTGGGGCGAGTGCCTTCTGTAAGCGTTGCAGGTGGTTTTCACCGCGCGCCAGCTCAATGTCCGCCCCGCACATGTCCATTTCGCTGGGGATAATGGCCAGCCGCTCGAAGGCGGTCGGCTTGACCTTCTCCAGCAGCGTGCCCTCACCCAACAACGGCCAGTATGCGCTCGCGCCCTCGGTCTTCTCGATGCCCAGCCCGCTCGTCGCGTTGGCTTGGGGGTCGAGATCCAGCAGTAACACGCGCCGCCCCACGGCGGCCAGACAGGCCGCGAGGTTGATGGCCGTGGTGGTCTTGCCCACACCGCCTTTCTGATTGGCTACCGCGATGACTTTGGTTGGCACGCCGACGGTGTAGCGAAATCACAGCCTTGATTCAAGAATTCGCTCCTGACTTTCGCGAGGCACAGACTTTCACTGGATTTTTTCCGTAATGGGCGCATCATGTGGCAGCTATGAAACTGATTCTCTCGACGCACAACCTGACCATGACGCAGGCCATCGAAGACCACGTGGTCGGTAAGATTGAGAAACTCGATCACCTGGACAACCGGGCGATTGACGCGCGGGTAACCCTCGAGCTGGACCATACGCGCGTTCCCGAGAAGCAGTTCAGTTGCTCTATCCGCTTGGCCGTGCGTGGGCCGGATCTCTTTGCTGAAGCGCGCGAGAGCGATCTCTACGCGGCGATTGACTTGGTAGCGAAGAAAATCGAGCAGCAGATCCGCAAGCGCCATAACAAGCACAAAGCCCGCAAACACAAGCAGGCGGTTCGCACCAAGATCAAGCGCCAGGAAACCGCCGACTGAAGCGCTTGGGCCGCTTATCTTTGCCGGTGCCCGTGGGTCGTGGGTGCTGGCGCGGCCATTTCTCAGTCTTGGCTTGTGCAGACGCTCCTCCGTGCGCGTGTAGTTCTGCCGGTTCGGCGGGCGCCAATTGAAGACGGCGCCGTCCTGGTCTCGGGCCAGCGCATTGTTGCAGTCGGGCGGTGGCAAGACCTGGCCCGGCATGGCAAGCGTCACACGCACGACCTCGGTGAGGTCATTCTCCTGCCTGGCCTGGTCAATGCCCACTGCCATCTCGACTATACGGACATGGCGGGCATGCTTCCTCCGCAAAAGCAGTTCACGGATTGGATCAAGCTCATCACCACCGCCAAGGCGGAGTGGGAATTTGCCGATTACCGCCAATCCTGGCTGCGCGGTGCATCGATGCTCTTGCGCACGGGCACGACCACGGTGGGCGATATCGAGGTCACTCCTGATCTGCTTCCCGAGGTCTGGCGGGCCACGCCGCTTCGCGTCCTTTCATTTCTGGAGATGACGGGTATTCGCGCCCGCCGCGCTCCGGAACAAGTTCTGCGTGAGGCGGTGGACAAGATTGTGACTCTGCCGACGGGCCTAAATCAGGCTGGCCTTTCGCCGCACGCGCCTTACTCCACGCAGCCGGAATTGTTGCGCCAAACGGCGGCGCTTTCGCGCAAACGCCGTTGGCGGGTGACCATCCACGTGGCGGAATCGCAGCAGGAATACGACATGATCCGGCATCGCCGGGGTGAAATGTTCCAGTGGCTGCGGCGGAATGAGCGGGACATGAGCGATTGCGGTTTGGGCTCGCCGGTGCAGCATTTGCATCGCGCCGGCTTGCTGCAGCCCAACCTGCTGGCCGTGCACGCCAATTACCTTGCGACCGGCGACGCCGAACTCCTCGCCCGGCGCAACGTGAGCGTCGCCCATTGCCCGCGCAGCCACAGCTATTTTCGGCATCGTCGCTTCCCGCTGCGCCGGCTGCTCCGAGCCGGCGTCAACGTGTGCCTCGGCACGGATAGCTTGGCCACTGTGCGCAAGCGTCCGCGGCAAGAGATCGAGCTGAGCATGTTCGAGGAGATGCATGAGTTGGCCCAGCGCGAGTCGTGGCTGCGATCGGAGCGCATCTTGAAGATGGCGACGCTCGATGCGGCTGCTGCTCTTGGCATGGCCGGCAGGGTGGGGGAGTTGACGCGCGGCGCACGCGCTGATCTGGTCGCAATCCCGTATGTCGGCGCGACGAACAAAGCGTGCGAGGCTGTGGTTCACCATCAAGGCTGGGTGACGGCGAGCATGATTGACGGCCACTGGGCCAGCGTGCCCACCACTGGCTGAGGCCGAAGGCTCATGAGTCTCGATCACGAACTGGAGACGCGATTGCTCGCCCTGAGCGAGCAAGGGCTGCGGCGCGAATTGCGTCAGGTGGATTCTCCGCAAGGCACGCGCGTCGTGGTCGGTGGCGAGACGCTGCTGAACTTTTCCTCGAACGATTACCTCGGGCTCGCCAACCACCCGGCGCTGAAGGAGGTGGCGATCAAAGCCATTGAGCGCTACGGAGTCGGTAGTGGCGCGTCGCGGCTCATCTGCGGCTCGCTCGCCCCGCATCATGAGTTGGAGGAAGCGCTCGCGGCGTTCAAAGGCACGGAGGCGGCGCTCAGTTTCTCCTCGGGCTACGCCACGGCGGTCGGGACGATCTGTGCGTTGCTTGGCAAGGACGACATCATCGTGCTCGACAAGCTGGTGCATGCCTGCATCGTGGACGCGGCCAAGCTCAGCGGCGCGAAGCTCCGCGTCTTCAAACACAACGACCTCGACGACCTGGAGCGCATTCTGAAGTGGACCACTCAGGTGCGCCGCGTGGAGTCGGGTGCGCCGACCGCGAAGCCGAACGTGCTGGTCGTCACCGAATCCGTGTTCAGCATGGATGGCGATTGCGCATCGCTGCGCGAACTGATCGCGCTGAAGGAGCAATGCGGCGCGTGGCTCATGGTGGATGAAGCTCATGCCACCGGGCTTTACGGCGAGCGCGGGCAAGGCTTGGCGGGTCAACTCGGCGTGGCGGATCGCATTGAGATCCAGATGGGCACGCTGGGCAAGGCGCTGGGAGTGAGCGGCGGTTACATTGCCGGCTCGCGCAAGCTTGTGGATTACCTCGTCAATCGCGCGCGGAGTTTTGTTTTCAGCACCGCGCCGCTGCCTGCGGTCGCGGCGGCGGCCGCCGAGGCGTTGCGAATCGCGCAACGGCCGGAGGGTTTCGGGCGACGCGAAAGGCTCTGGCAGTGTGTGGCCGAGTGGCAATCCGAGATCGGGAGTCCGAGGTCAGAAATCCTGAGCGCTATCCAGCCAGCGATCGTCGGTCAGGAGACACGGGCCGTTAAGATTGCTTCCAGCCTCCGCGCCGGCGGTTTCTTTGTCCCGGCGATTCGCTATCCAACGGTGGCTCGCGGCTCGGCCCGCCTGCGCATTACGCTGACCGCCGCGCACGAGCGCGGTGACGTGGTAAACTTGGCGCGCGTGCTTCGGCCGCTCATGGCGCGGGGCGCGTAGCGGTAAACTGAATATGCATCGTCTGGCTCAGTTGGATCATACCTACGTCTGGCATCCGTTCACGCAGATGCGCGACTGGCTGAAGAGCGAACCCATCGTCATCGTTTCTGGCAAGGGCGCGGTGCTGCGCGACATGCACGGGCGCAAATATCTGGATGCCAATTCGTCCATCTGGACCAACCTCCACGGTCACAATCATCCCCGGCTGAACGCCGCCATCCAGCGGCAGCTCGGCAAGATCGCGCACAGCTCGGCTCTGGGATTTGCCAACGAACCGGCGAGCCTGCTTGCGGCGAGGCTGATCGGGCTTGCGAACGTTCGCCCGCGTGACGTCACGCGCGGACCGGAGCTGGGCAAGGTCTTTTTCGGCGACGACGGCTCGACCGCGCTGGAGGTGGCGCTCAAGCTTGCTTACGAGTTCACCCGCCGGACGCGCGGCCCGAAAACCAAACCTCGCTTACTCTCGCTCGAAGGCGCTTACCACGGCGACACCGTGGGCGCCGTTTCGCTCGGCCACATTGACCTGTTTCACAAGGCCTACGGCGGATTGCTCTTTGCCAGCGACAAGGTTATGGCGCCTTACTGCTATCGCTGCTCGTTCAACCGCGCGAAGCCCGAGCGCGAGGACGCGCGCAAGTATCGCCGGTGCAATTGGGAGTGCGTGACCCAGGTCGAGCAAAAGTTCCGCGCGCAGAAACGTCGCGGGAATGCGTACGCGGGTTTTGTCTTCGAGCCGCTGATGCAGGGCGCGGCAGGCATGATCCCGCAGCCGTCCGGCTGGCTGAAGCAGGTCACGGACATCGCGCGATCGCACGGGGCATTGCTGATCGCCGATGAAGTGATGACGGGCTTTGGCCGCACGGGCCTGACGTGCCGGCTGAATGCCCGGGCGGCGGCGCGATTCATCCGCCAGCCCGAAAGCGCGCCGCTGTTCGCCTGCCAACGAGCCGCGGTGCGTCCGGATTTCCTGTGTGTGGCCAAGGGGCTCAGCGGCGGTTACCTGCCGATGGCGGCCACGTTCACTACGCAGACGGTGTTCGACGCGTTCCTCGGCGAGTACGAGGAATTCAAGTCGTTCTTCCACGGGCACAGTTTCACGGGCAACCAGCTTGGCGCCGCAGCCTCGCTGGCTAGTCTGGACCTGCTCACGCGGAGCGCCTCGGTGCGCGCCCGTGCGGAACTTCAGCTCACGCTTGATGAAGAGCTGCGGAAGCTTTGGGCCATCCCGCAGGTGGGCGACATCCGCCAGGTCGGTTTGGTGGCGGGCGTCGAGCTGGTGCGCGACTGGCGCACGCGCGAGCCGTTTGCCGTACGCGAACGGGCTGGCATCCGCGTTTGCGAAGCGATGGCGAAGCGCGGCGTGCTGACGCGTCCCGTGGGCAATGTCATCGTCCTGATGCCGCCGTATTGCACCATACCTGCGCAGGCCAAACGAATGGTTGAAACAGTGGCGCAGGCATGTAGCGAGGTATTCAGACCAGGGCTGTAGAGTGGGGGATGAGAGTGTGCGGGAGACCGGCGGAGGATCGTTTTCTGTGCGGGCCTTGCCTGCTCAGTTGAGAACTTCGGCGAAAAGGGAAACGCCGGCTTGTGCGAGCAAGCCGGCGTTTGGTTGGAAAGGGTTGGTTTCGGTTATAGCGGCTACGCTTTCAAGAAACGCCGCCCAAGCGGGAGCGCGCCTAAGCCCGCCACCAGCAACCAGAGCGTTGAACCGGTTTCAGGGACAGACGGTGTTTCCCACGTTACTGTGAAAGTAACGCTCTTGTTGTAGTAATGACAGTCGGGGTCGAAACCCAGAGCGAAACTGTCGAAGCTGCTTGTGTTGCCAATATACGCGTTGAGCTTGCCGAGTAGGGTTTCATCAAAGCGGTACTCCTTGTCTTCCGCGTTAGGAGAATTCTCTTTGCCGGCGTCTCCGTATCCAGAGCTGCCGCCTTTCGTGTCCACGTAGTCAGCGATCTTCGTTTTCGCACCGCTGTTCCAGCCGATGAATGCATCGTGAGAGGCCCCATAGCTGTCGCTATCGCTGTATACTTTGAGAAAACCTGTTTGGGACATATATCCATTTCTCGCGTTGTCCAATAACCACAAGTGCAACACGTTCTGCTCTTGAGCCCAGTTGTTGATGTTATCAAAACTCAGAACGGCGCTTGTGATCTTGGCTCCACCCGTGATCTTCGATACATCACTGAAGCCCCAAGTGTAGTAATACCCGTGGTCGAGGTCGTACATATCCGACGGCGTTGGAGTAAAGGTGCGCTCATTTACCACGGTAACGGCGCTCACGCTCATGTATGTTCCGAACAACAGCCCCACCACAGTTTTCAATTTCATGTTCATGTTTGTTCAGCAGAAAAACCGCATGTCGCGCGTGTAATATCACGTGGCATGCCACTTTGAGATGTTGAGTTAAGCGTGCGCATAACATGTTGCTGTTGAAGATGTAATCGACATCTTATGCTTCTGATAGGTTTACGGGACCAACGAGAAGTGTAAACTTGCCCGACGCTCGCAAGCTTGCGGATCATCGTGCGGCTACACCCTACGTAAGCTGTTCACGAAAAGGCGACTATCTATGGGAATAGCCGAAAGCGTTGTTCCGCGCCGTAATTAAGTCGTAGGAGGCAACGCGTCAAACAACGCGCTGAGACTCGTCAGCGGGGTGGACTTGGGAGGATTCAACACCTGACGGAGGTATTGGACCGCGTCTGGGAGGCTGCGCACGGACTTCGGAAGGGTAGTGGCAGCGGCGTTGGCGTGACCGCCCCCTTGCAGCTTCTCAGCTACCTTCAGGGCTTCTCCGTTGCGACTGCGGAAGCTGGCGATGACAGTGCCGTTCGCCCGTCGCATCATGGTCAGGAGAACGGCGTAACCTTGTGCGCCTTCCTCAAGGAGTTGATGGACGATGAGGTTGTTGTTACCGATGACGGTTTCGACAAAGCCGATTGCAGGTGAGATTCCTTGAATGTTCTGCCGACTCCAAGCCAGCCCGAGCGGGTCTTCGATTCGGCGTTTGGCAGCCATGACTTCCAGCAGCGGATGGTCCAGGAGTTTCTCGATTTCGCCTCCAACAAGGGCATGCAGATTCCAGAAGCCATAAATCTTGACGAGGTTTGCGTAGTCGCAAGCGAGGATGAAATCCGGATCCTCCTCAAGAAAGAGGTCACTGATGTCATTTAGGCGAACCAAACGATCCAGTGCTGGCGAAGCGAGATCGTGTTCACTGGCTAGGTCGTAACAGAGGCGACCGGCGGACTTTGTCAGGCTGTGTATGAGCTGCGCCTGCTTGGGGGTGGCCTCGGTCGCGTGATGGTCAATAATGACCCAATTCGGTCGGTCCATGCGTGTTTCAAACGCGAAGTCGGCCACCCAAGCGGAGGTTTCCCCGAGCGGACGCTGGCGCAGACCGTTGTAATTCCACGCCTCAAGGCGCACGTCGGTGCCGCAGAGCTTGCGCGCCAGCCGGTGCAACAATACACCAGCCACGAGGCCGTCCAGATCGCTCTCGTGCGTCAGGATCACATCGGGTTTCGGGAGAAAAACCATGCCTGACGTTAGGCGAAGGCTCGGGCGATGGCGAGTGCGAACTCGAAACCGTCGAGGCAAACTCAAAGATCGGCAGGCCGGAGACTGCCGATCGCTGATGTCAATGCCCAGACTGCTGCCGGAAGTGACCGCGACTGAGGCGGACTACAGCGCCAGGGCAGACGGCACGTGGATGATGGAGCCGCGCAAGTTGGAAGTCTCCGGCCCGGGTGGCTTTGGGGCATCCGGCGGTTTGGGGGCTTGTGGGGGATGTGGCGCTTCCAACTTCTCGTCGTCCAGCAAGGATTGAACGCGTTCCCACACTTCCCGCGGTACTTTCGCCTGTTGTTCGGGGGTCTCAATTTCGCCATCGAACAACTCCTTTCCAGATTTGTCTCGGGCCGTGAGGTGGTTGGGCGGGCCGACGATTGTGAGCGTGCCCCATTCGTCCGTCTTCACAATGCTGCGGGAGGTTTTGCCGGTGCTGCGCACGACCACCGTCGCGTTGTCGTCCACGCTGATACCGGATTTGATCAAGTCCTTGAGCGGCCCGTGCTCCAGCCGAATGGACTGTTGGGCATTACTCATCTGACGCGCAGCCTCCTGAAGCGCCTTGCGCGCCTGCTCCATGCTTCGCTGAATTTCAAACTGGAGCTTCGGCCCGTGTTCTGCGGAAAGCTGCTGAATGTTTTCCTGCAGACTTTTGGTGTAGGCGCGGATCGCATCGCCCACGGGCAATTCACGCAGCTCACGCTGGAGTTCGCGCAGGTCCTCACCAAAACCGCGCCCATCCTCCCAGTAGCCAAACCGGGCAGGTGCTTTGTCGAGCGTGGCCGATTCGGTCTGCTTCTTGCCGCCGCGATAGAACACAAGTTTCACCTTGTCGCCCGGTTCGTGAGTTTGAATGAGTTTGCGAAATTGCGCCGGATGGACCAGCGCCTGCCCCGCCAGCTCCACCAAAACGTCGTTCTTCTTGAATCCCGCCTTGGCGGCTGGGCTTTCCGGGGTGACATGCGTCACTACCAGTCCCACTCCCGCGTCCAAACCCAGTTGCTCTGCGAGTGTTTCTGACGCTTCCTCGACCGCGACCCCGAGCCAGGATCGTTCCCTGGTCGGACCGTCTTCGCCCTGCTTCAAGACTTTGACGACCACGTGTTTCGTCTGGTTCGTGTCGCTGGAGTCATCGGTGTCGCAATTCGCGATTACGGCTACTTCCGCCTTATTCTCTGCCGCGAGAGCAGGTGTGACCACCTGTAACAGCAGGCCAGCGATGGTTCCGGCTGTGATGCAACGCAGTTTGTTTATTCGCATATTCCTTGTCTCCAATGTTTGTATGACTCTAGTTCAAAACGTTTCAAAACTCACCGGGATCACTTCGATCCGTGGTGTTCGCCGCACAATCTCCACCCCGGTGGCGGAGTCCCGCAACGTCACTGCGTCCACCCATTCCCGGCAGTGAAACCGGATGGGCTCGCCGTCGGGCAGGCTGGCCACCGTGTCGAACGAGGCCAGCAGCTTACGGTCAATCTTCACTTTGTCCGCCTTCAGTGATGATCCCGCGTTGTCGGTCGCCGTTGATTCGGCAGGCAGCGGTCGGTTCGCTTGCGTCATCACCAGCAGAAAAGCCAACGCCACAACGGTTGCGGGTGCCAGCCAGCGCATCCAGAACCACCACGCCGGTGGTTTAACATGCAGCGGCGGTCGATTTGTCTCTTGTTTCTTCGCTCGATCCAGTGCCGCGGCAAGGTGCGACTCAAGCGCGCCCGGCAGCTTGCCCGGCTTCAGTCGGCGAAGCTCAGCCTCAAACAACACATTGTCCTGTTCTTTCATGCGAGCACTTGTTTCGTCAGCTTTCGCAATGCTTCCATCCCGTATCGATAGCGGGAGGCGGCGGTGTTCGCCGGGATGCCCAGCGCGTCGGCGATCTCCGCGAACGTCATCTCGCCCCAGACTTTTAAGGTGACCACTTCCCGCTGTTCCAGTGGCAGTTCGCCCAGCGCCGCTTGGATCAGTCGGCTTAACTCACGGTCTTCCACGCCCGTGTCGAACCACGGCTGTGCCGTGCTCACGGCAATCTCCTGTTCACGGCTGGTACGCCGATCGTCCCGCCTGGCCCAGTCAATCGCCCGCCGGTGGATGGTTGCGAACACCAGCGGCAGTGGTGGAGGGGCATCGCCATCTTGCCGTTGCCAGCATTCAATCACTGCTTCCTGTAAAAGATCCTGCGCGTCGGCCTCGCAACGCGCCTTCTGCCGGGCGAAGAGCAACAGCTTCGGCGCGTGATCGATGATCCAGCGCCGCCACTCAGTCTGTGGGGGTGGTTCAGTCATCGAACCCGCACGGCGGCAGTTCACCCGGTAGAGCGATGCCGCCGTATGTTTTTGTCTGTGAAATCGTCACGCCAGCCCTTGGACACCGGAAGTGTCGCCGCGTTTGCGGAATGATACGGTGATTTTAACCTGACTGCTGGAGACATACATCACCACAGTAAGCAGGGCGGGCGAGCAAGGGAGTGGCGCCGACCTGTTACCGGAGCCGGTTCTCGAATTAATACGCAGGAACAACCAGTTGCTTGTATCCTATGCGCGGGAAGCAGCACTTAACCCGAACTGCGAAGCAGGGCGATAATTTGGGGGGTCGCGCCCCCGGTTTCAGA
>CAZWJC010000138.1:0-3790 GCA_964634255.1 uncultured Verrucomicrobiota bacterium
GCCGTCTCTTTGTTGGCAGCGCCGACCATTGATCCCATTCCCAGCGCCAAGATTCCGGCTGGTAAGTCGCTGATCGTGCCGGTCACGGCCAGTTCACCGAACGGTCGCCCGCTCACGTTTACCGCGACGAGCAGCACCAACCGAATTACCGTCGAGGTTCGCACGAACAACCCGTTCTGGAAGATGTCCGTCGTGCAGAAGGCCGCCGCCAATGCGCCGGGCGCGTATCAGATTCCGTTTCGCGGCGCGGTGGCTACGGTCACGAACCTCGGCGACATGACCTTCATGCTGTTCAAGGACATCGCGCCCAAAACCGTGGATGTGTTCCAAGGACTGACTGCGGCCGGGCTCTACACCTCGAACACGGTCTATCACCGGGTGATCCCCAACTTCATGATTCAGGGCGGCGATCCCAACACCAACGGCACGGGCGGACCGGTGTTTCGTTACGAAGACGAATTCAATCCCCGCGCCATCTTCAGCGGTCACGGTCAACTGGCGCTCGCCAATTCGGGTAAAGACACGTGCGGATCGCAATTCTTCGTCACCCAAGGGCCGCAACGATTTCTGGATTTTGGCTACACCCTCTTCGGCCAGTTGTTGCGCGGCTTCAATGTGCTGACCAACGTGATTAACACCCCTCGCGACACCAACGATCACCCGCTCGCCGAAGTCATCATTGCCAGGGCCTCGCTCGTGCCGAACACGACCGACACGGTGTTGACGCTGAGCGGCACGAATCTCGCCGGCGTGTCGGGCACGATTCGGGTGATTGCGGACGACGGCGCGGGCGGGCGCGCGACCAACACCTTCACGGCAACGACGGCGACCGACACCAACAACGCGCCGCCCTTCCTGTATCCGAACACAGTGACCAACCTGGTCGCGCCCGTGAATGGCCGCCTGACGAATTACATCACCGCGACGGATGTGAACGGCGACGCGTACTATTGGTTCCCGCAGTTTGAGAGTGATGCCGATTATAGCCATGCGACGAACTCTTCGTACAACCTCCTGGCCAATGGGCAACTGGAGTTGTTCTTGGTTCCTAACTCGAATTTTGTGGGTGCAGTGCAGATGCGGAGCGTGGTTAGTTCCAGCTCGTTGTGGAACTACTTCCCGACCTATTTTCCCTACGACATGCAATCCTATACATTCGTCTTCGGTGACACGCCGATTCGCGCCATGGCCACAAACTTCATCGCCTCGCCGCTGGTCGAGTTCACCAACCAGTTGCTCGCCACGTTCACCAACGGCGTGGCGGGATGCTCGCCAACGAACTTCACGGCCTTTATCAACTGGGGCGACAACTCTACGAACAGCGGCGTGATCTTGACCAATGCCGCTGGCCGGAAGGAAGTGCGCGGCTCACACACCTACACGAATGCCGGCAGCTATCCGGTTTACGTAACGATCAAGAGCCGAGTGGGCGCCGAAACGACGGTGGTGTCTACGAGCTTCGTGCAGCCTAGTCTCTCGCTGAGTCACAACGGGGGATACGATATCCTCCGCTGGCCAGCGTGGGCCACGGACTACCAGCTCCAGGCTCAGTCCAGCATCGATGGCAACGCATGGGGTGCAGCGACGAACTTCCCTGCCTTGGTTGGGTACGAGAGCGTGGTGACGAACAGCAGCGCCGCCAGCAACACGTTTTTCCGGCTCAAACGTTGAGCAAAGGCGGTCTGGAATTGCCTTCGGCCGTTGGTTGGCCGTTACGGCTGCGGCCTGTACGGTGATCCCTCCGCGCTTGAAGTCTGCGCGACGGACTCGGTCTGGCCGCGTGCGAGGGGTTAGCGCTCCGTCTTCCGCCGGCGCTGGCGGCGCAGTCCGACGGCGATTCCGCACACGGCGGCGGCGAGCAAGCCGGTGGTCATGGGTTCCGGCACCACCGTGAGAGTGAATCCCCATGACGCTACGGTGCTCTGGCCCACCGCGCCATGATCGGAGAAATGGAGGGTCCAATCGCCATTCGGGTCCAGCCCGGTGAACCGGCCGAGGGGCGAACCGCCATTTTGCCGGGACGCGCTGTCGAACGCCGCGCCGCTGCTGGTGGGATCGAGATCGCGACCGTCGGGTTGGTATACGCCCGAGAGCGGGTTGCCGCTGTTGCCGCCGTACAGGTGGATGTCGGTCGTCGCCAGGGCGCTCAGGGTGATGTTGAAGCCGGCATCCAGGTAGCCGTCGGGGGTGGCGGCGGTGCGCCCCACGCGGTTGAGCAGGACCACGATGGTGTCGCCGTGGGTGAGGTAGGCGTAGAGGTCGCCGTTGTTCCGCTCGGCGGGATTTTCCGTGAGGTGCAAACGCACCTCCAGGCTGCCGATCGTGCCATCCAGTCCGCTGAGCGAGCGGGTATCGCTCCAGGAGGCGCCATCGCCGGGGATGAGGCCGTTGTTGGCAAAGCCGCTGTCCCAGTCATACACGGCGGCGCGGCCGGGGAGCAGGCTGCCCAAGGTCAGCGCGAGCAGAAGCCAGTTTGTTTTCATAGCGCGAGCGGGAGAAGCGGGTTGACGGGTCAGGGGTTGCGCCGCAGCCGGTAGTAGCCGCTGGGGCTGGGGGGCGTGGCGTCGGTGTAGGAGAAGACCCCGGCGGGAGGGGCGTTGGTGGTGTGCAAGCCGGTCCAAGGGCCGCCCAGGTCGGTGGCTCGCTGGACGGAGTAGCTCCACGCGGGCACGCCGGCGAACCGCAGGGTCACGCCCTCCGCGGCGTAGGCCACGCTTTGCACCGGGCCGGCACCGCTGGTTACGGTCACGGTCACGGTGGTGGTGGCCACGCCGCCTTTGCCGTCGGAGATCGTGTAGGTGAAGCTGTCCGCGCCGGTGAAACCCTCGGCCGGCGTGTAGGTGACAACGGTGCCGCTCAAGCCGACGGTGCCGTGGGCGCTGCCGGCGGTCACCCCGGTGAGGGTCAGCGGATCGCCATCCGGGTCGGCGTCGTTGGCTAGAAGGCGGGCGGCGCTCACGCTGGCGGGCTGCCCCTGGCAGGTGCTCAGCGTGTTCGGATTGGCGACGGGCGCGCGGTTGCCGGCGGAGGAGGACGTGAGGGATTGCCAATCGCTGACGGTGATGCCCAGGACGTTGGTGGCCACCACGCGCCAGTAGTAGCTGTAACCGGCCATGAGACCGTCCAAGGTGGTACTCCAGGACGAGCTGGTGAACGTTGCGGTCAGATTGGTGGCCGGACTGGCGCCGGCATAGTTGGTGGACAAGCCGTACTCAAACCACGCGCCCGTGGCCAGTCCGTTGGGAGTGACGGCGGCGTGGAAGGTTGCGCTGCGCGTGCCCATGATGACGTTGGTGGCCGTGAGGGCCGAGGATAGGTTGCTGAGGGCAGGTTGGCCGCAGACCCAGACGCCCCGGTTGGTGGTGCCGGGGTTGCCGTAGGCGTCCGTGGCCGTGTAGGTGATCGTATAGCTGCCAAGGACATCGGAGTTCACGTTGCCGGTGACCACGATGCTCTCGGTCGAGTCGCCCTCGCAGGCGTCGGTGGCGATCACACCCGGATCAATAAACGGCGTGCCCACGGCCTGCACCAGCGGATCGTCGCCCAACAAGGCCAGAACGGGTGGGATGGTGTCCACCACGACAATGGTGCGCGTGGCCACGCCGACGGCGCCAAGGTTGTTCGTGGCTGTGTAGGTCAGTTGGTAAGAGCCGGGCGGCGGCGTATCCACCACCCCGCTGACGCCCACCGGAAGGTTGAGATCGTAAACACTCGCCGGAGCCGCAGCCTGGCCGTAATCGTTCCTTCCCCAGGCGACGACCGTGCCGTCCGCCTTCAACGCCACACTGTG
>CAZWJC010000138.1:3890-18290 GCA_964634255.1 uncultured Verrucomicrobiota bacterium
GATAAACACCTGCGGCGATGGCGACGTTGTTGCCGCCCGCCGCTGCGCCGTTGGCCTGGCCGGTATCGTTCCGTCCCCAGCCGACGACCGTGCCGTCCGCCTTCAACGCCACACTGTGGTAATTGCCCGCCGCGATGGCGACGTTGTTGCTACCCGCCGCCGCCCCGTTGGCCTGGCCGTAATCGTTCCTTCCCCAGGCAACGACCGTGCCGTCCGCCTTCAACGCCACACTGTGAGCATACCCTGCGGCGATGGCGGCCGGGGACGCGCTTACCACGGCGCCCGGATCCGTGAAGGCGGCATGACATTCATTCGTCAGCGGATTGGGGCCGTTCAACTGCAAGGTTGGCACCCACCCCACATCCGACCGAACCCAGTTGGGGTGAGTGACCAGCGCGCCGTTGCAGGCGCTGCCCGTCGCCGTGGCGCGGTTGATGACCGTGTTGCCCACGCCTTCGTCAAACGGCCAATAGGCCACCAGATCGGCTTCGCTGCCGGTCAGCGCGCCGTTCATGTTCGTCTGAATCTCCGCCGGGCTCAACACCCGGCTCCAGATCTGCACCTCATCCAGCAGGCCGTTGAAGTGGCGGATGGCATTGTCGCCGAGATGAATCGCCGGGCCGAGCGTCAGATTGTAGCCGCTGTCAATGGATCCATAGCCGGCATTGGTGCCGTTGATGCAATAATGCACGCTCCGGTTGGAACTGACACTCACGGCCAGATGCACCCATTGATTGAGCGGCACCGGATAGGCGCTGCGCGGGCCGCTGAAGGAACCGCACCGGCCCAGTTCCAGATATTGCGGATCGGCGGCGCTGGCGGTCTCGCTGCGAATGAGAAACTCGACCGAGTTGTTGCACGCGGTGCCGGTCAGCACGCCGAGGCGGGTGGTGTCATAGTCCCCGCCGCTGCGCAGATAAGCCCAGGCGCTGATGGTGTAGTTGCTCGCCAGCGCCGGGATGCTCGCGCTGACGTAGTTGTCCGTGCCGTTCAACAACAGCGCGTAGCCCGGCCCGGCGTGGGCGCGCGCAGGTGCAAGGGTGAACAGGGCGATGGCCGCCAGCAGGACGACTGGGAGTCGGTGGGTAATGTGGTTCACAATGACGCAAGGTTGACAGGGCAAGGAGACAAAAGAAGCAGCCAGACCACCCGACAAGGGTAAGCCAAGCAGACAAGGCGCTGGCGCTGGCCAGTGTGTATATGGCGCGATCCCATCATGCAGCAGCCAGTCCCTTCCTCCAAGTCCCGCCCCGCGGAACCCCTCGGATCGCCCACCCCTGCGCGCCCGGCCGAATGCGGGCGGATTAAGCCACACCCCTGCTGCCAGAGGCAAGGGAAAACCAGTCGCCCGGCTCTCGGTCGGCAGACGATCTACGGGGCCGTCGTGGGCGATTGAAGCCGGTAGAGATGCTTCTTGGTCCGCAGGAACAGGGCGCCGTCAGAAATCGCCGGGGACGCCATCAAGCCGGCGTCCAGTTTGTTTCGGGCGAGCACCTCGAAGCTGCGACCCGCTTTTAGCACCACGGCCTTCCCGTCCGTGGCAAAACAGCAGATCCGTCCGCTCGCATGCACCGGCGAAGCGACGTATTCCCCGCCAACGCGTTCCTGCCAGACTTCCTTGCCCGTTTGCGCTTCGAGACAGGTCACGATCCCGCTGTCGCCGAGCAGATACAGCAGATCGCCCACGAGCACGGGCGACGGCATCCGCGGCACGCCGCGGCCCGTCTTCCAGGCCAAGTGCGACTGGGTGACGTCACCGCTGCCATCTGGACGCACGGCGAACAGCTCTGTCTTGCCGAAGCCCGATGAAAGAAAAGCCAGCCCGTTGCCGAACAACGGGCGCAGCGCAACCGAGTAGCCGGTGTGCTGAATCTTCCACAACTCGCGTCCGGTATGAGGATCGTAGGCGTAAGCGGCCTTCGCGCCGGCGCTGAGCAGTTGCGGCTTGCCGGCCACAGTCACCAGCAGCGGTGTCGAGTAAGCCTTGCGCAGATCGCCTTCGGCGGTCGGTTGGCCATTTCCGTCCAGATCATTCCACTCCGCGGACCGCTCCGTCCTCCAAACCGTCTTGCCCGTCTTCTTGTCGAGGGCGACCAGATATTGCACGTCCACGCCGTCCATCGTCAGTATCAAGAGGTCGCCGACGATCACCGGCGACGAGCCCGGGCCGCGGAAGTGCCGGCACGGCAAGCCTTGCCGGCGCCAAATCTCCGCGCCGGTTGCTGCATTGAGACAGGCGGTGCCGTAGCTGCCGAAGTGGACATAGACGCGACCCGCTTCGATAACAGGCGAGGGCGACGCGTAGCAATTCACGTCGTTGCCCAGCGGTTCGGGGTTCGCGCACTGAAAGAGTTTCCGATCCTGCAGGACCTCTCCCGTGGCTGCGTTCAAGCAGATCGCGAAAAACTCCGTGCCCGTGGGCGTGGCGGTCGTCAGCCAAATCTTGCCACCGAGGATCACCGGGGTGGACCAGCCCCGCTGTGGGATGGCGGTCTTCCATTTCACGTTCTCCGTCTCGCTCCACCGCAAAGGCAGGGCCGCGGTCTTCGCGTCTTCGGGGGCAAGGCCGTCGCCGGTCGGGCCGCGGTAATCCGGCCAGTCCGCCAGGACGCCTGTTGCCCACAATCCCACCACGGCCCAGATGCAGAGTTTGAACATGCTCATGTGATCTAATTCCCCAAGAATGGCCCGAAGCACGCCGGCGCTGTCACGCTTTGAAACCAGCCTTCATTCGCGCCAGCGCTTTTGAGCGGTGGCTCAAGGAGTTCTTTACGCCGTCGCCCAGCTCGGCAAACGTCTGCTGGAAACCAGCGGGGATGAACAGCGGGTCGTAGCCAAATCCGTTTTGGCCCCGGGGTGCGAATCCAATCTGCCCCTCGCAAGTCCCTTCGAACAACTGTGTTTGTAAGTTGAAAGCGTCTGCGTAGCAGACTGGCGAAGCGCTTTCGACCTGGGCGGGCAAAACCGGGGTCAATGCAATAACACATCGAAACCGCGCCGTGCGTTTCTCCGTTGGCACGTCTGCCAGCAATCGAAGCAACTTGGCGTTGTTCTTGGCGTCGGAAGAATTCCCCGGTTTGCCAGAGTCGAGCGACGCGAACCTTGCCGAATGAACGCCCGGCGCGCCGTTCAACGCATCCACCTCCAAGCCGGAATCGTCCGCCAGAACCAAGAACGGGGCTGCTTCATTTGATTCGCACGTCGCCCCCCTCACGTCGCACTTCCAGCGGGCCAGTTCGATCGCCTTCTTTGCGGCGTTGCCCGCGAACGTGTCGGCGTCTTCGACGACTTTTGGCGCGTCGAGGAAATCGTTCAGCGTGAGGTAGCGGATACCGTCGCCGAGGATGGCGCGGATTTCACCCACCTTGTGGGCGTTGCGAGTCGCGAGCAGCAAAGTCAACACGCGCAAAAGCTAGCAAGGTCTTCCGAAAGACGAAAGAGCCATCCGGGGCGAGCCAGAATGCCCATTGCCAGGGAGGTGTCGCCAGGGAAAAACTGCAGTTTCTGGGCCGGGCGACCCCGGTTTTCCGCCAAACACGGGCTTGACACCCGGCGTCCAAGAAGCCACCGTGTCCGCGTTCCGACTGCAAGAATTCCCTTGCCGTAGAGATAACAACGCAAGTCGTTGCAGCGCGAGACGGTCTGGCGACCGTTTCCGAGATTGAATCTTTGACCCATTTCGGCGTCCAAACAGATGCCGAGGGGCCACCAAAGTCCCGCCAGTCCGATAATCCCGTCGCGGCAACGTTTTTTTAATTTACTGAATTATGGCTAGAGCGAGTACAAAACGAGTTGCCAAGTCCAAGGCAGCCAAGGTTGCCCCAGTCCAGGCGACCGCCCCAGAGCCTGCTGCTCCAGAGACAGTTGAGATTGTAGCGCCGGCGGCGCCTTTGGCGGAACCGGTCGTTGCCAAGACGCCCCCTGCGCCGGAGCCGGTCGTGATCGCACCTGAACCGGCTCCGCCAGCCCCGCCTGAAGCCCGAGAGGAGAAACCTCAGCCAGCCCAGGCGCAACAGCCGCGCCACCAAAAGGGGCGTCGCGGCGGCAAGAAAGGCAAGCACGGGCCTCAGCCGCCGGCGGGTGGCCAAGAAGAGGCCGAGGAGGGGGCACTTCCTGCCGGTCGGCAGCGGGATCGGGTGGCCGAGTCGTTGAACATTGCCAAGCTCCAGGCGATGCAGATGACCGAGCTGAACACCATGGCCAAGGAGTTGGGCGTGGAGAACTTTGGCACGATGCGCAAGCACGAGGTGATCTTCCACGTGCTCCAGAAGAATGCCGAACGGGCTGGGGTGTTGTTCTCGGAAGGCGTGCTGGAAGTCCTGCCCGAGGGATTCGGGTTCCTGCGGTCGCAGAGTTTCAATTACCTTCCCTGCCCGGAAGACATTTACGTTTCGCCGTCGCAAATCCGGCGGTTCGATCTTCAGACCGGCAACAAGATCGCCGGCCAGATCCGCCCACCGAAGGAAAAGGAGCGCTTTTTCGCGCTGCTCAAAGTCGAGGCGGTGGACGGCGAAGACCCGGACAAGGCGAAGGACAAAACTCATTTCGACAACCTGACGCCGCTGTTCCCCAACAAGCGGTTTCTGCTGGAGACCACGGCGGAAGAGGTGAACACCCGGGTGCTCGACCTCGTTTGCCCGATTGGCAAAGGGACGCGTGGGTTGATCGTCGCTCCGCCGCGGACGGGCAAGACCGTGCTGATGCAAAAGCTGGCCAATGCCATCCTGAAGAACAACCCCGAGGCATATCTGTTCATCCTCCTGATTGACGAGCGGCCCGAGGAAGTGACGGACATGGAGCGGAGCTGCCGCGGCGCGGAAGTCATCAGTTCCACGTTCGACGAACCGCCGGAACGGCACGTGCAGGTGGCCGAAATGGTCAGCGAGAAGGCCAAGCGCATGATCGAGCACAAGAAGGATGTGGTCATCCTGCTCGACTCCATTACGCGCCTGGCGCGCGCTTACAACACAGTGCAGCCGCACTCGGGCAAGATTCTGTCCGGCGGCGTGGACGCCAACGCGCTGCACAAGCCGAAGCGGTTCTTTGGTGCGGCCCGTAACATCGAGGAGGGCGGCTCGCTGACGATCATGGCGACGGCGCTGGTGGACACGGGTAGTCGTATGGATGAAGTCATCTTCGAGGAGTTCAAGGGCACCGGCAACATGGAGGTGCATCTGGACCGTGGGCTGGTGGACCGCCGCATTTTCCCCTCGATCAACATCGAGCGGTCCGGCACGCGCAAAGAGGAATTGCTCTACCATCCGGACGAATACAACCGCGTCGTGCTGCTGCGCCGCGCCCTTACTGGCGTGCCGCCGGTCGAGGCCATGGAACTGCTCCTGGGCAAACTCAAGAAGACCGGCAGCAATATCGAGTTCCTGCTCGGCATGGGCGTGGGTTAGGCCCGATCAGTCTTCTGAAGGTGAAGGAGGCGTGGCTTGAGCCGCGCCTCCTTTTTTGTGTCCGGCTTGCGGCTGGGACGTAACCGGACTAAACATTGCGGGTGCAATCTCCTGCTCAACCACTTGGGTGTTGGCTGCGTCCGCAAGCCGTAGCGCTGCTGTGCGCGTTGGCGTGGGGTAGTGGCTGTGACCGCGAGGAAGTCCGGGTCTATCGCATCGAGAAAGAGCCATCGGCTGCGGTGGTCCAGGCCGACCCGCATGCGGGTCATGACCAAACGGCAAATCCGCACGGCGGGATGGGTGGTGTCGCCGCATTGCCCAAGCTGGGCTGGAAACTGCCTGCCGGCTGGATCGAGCAGAAGCCTTCCTCGATGCGGATTGCCAGCTTTACTGTGAAGGATGCCAGCGGCGGTGCGGCCGATATTGCCGTCATCCCGCTCCCGGGTGTGACCGGGCGCGATCTCGATATGGTGAATATGTGGCGCAGCCAGGTGCGGCTGGAGGCGATTGACGCCGCTGAGATGGATCGACTGGTGAGCAAGGCTCAGATTGGCGGGGCCGAAGGCAAGCTCTTCGACATGGCGGCTCAGGCGGCATCAGAGGGAGAAACGTCACCGTTGCGCGTGGTTGTGGCCCTTCTGGATCGCGAAGGTTCGGCTTGGTTTTTCAAGATGACCGGTCCCGACGCGCTGGTCAGCGCCCAAAAAACTGCCTTCCTCGAATTCCTTAAGTCCATCGAGTTTCGCGCTGAAAGTGAAGCCGGCACTACGGTGGCGGCGACCGGGGCGGCTTCGCCGATGTCTCCGGCGGCCTCTCCCGCCCCGGCGGGCAAGCCCACATGGACAGCGCCGGCCGGCTGGCAGGAATCGCCGGCCGGTCAATTCCTCGTTGCCAAGTTTACCATCACGGGCGAGGGCAACACGCAGGCGGCCGTCAACATCAGTATGTCCGCGGGCGAAGGCGGCGGCTTGGTGGGCAACGTGAACCGCTGGCGCAAGCAGCTTGGGTTGAGTGACCAAACGCCGGATGAAATCCTCAAGGCCGTGACTTCCGTGGAAATCCCCGGAGGCAAGGCGTTGTTTGTGGAACTGACCGGCACGGATGCGAAATCCGGCCAGGCGGCGCAGTTGGTCGGCGCGATGGTGCCGCAGAGCGATCGTACCTGGTTCTACAAACTCATGGGCGATGGTAAGATCGTGGAGGCGCAGAAGGCCGCGTTCACTCAGTTCGTGAAATCCGTTAAATACTGACATGTTTCTCGACCGCCTTATTGCGTTCTTCACGTCGCTCAAGCTCACCGTCGTCTGTCTCGCCCTGGCGATGTTGCTGGTGTTCTTCGGCACCATCGCGCAGGTGGAGATGGGCCTCTACAAGGCGCAGAACGACTTCTTCCGGAGCTTCCTCGTATACTGGGGACCGCAGGGCGCCGGCTGGAAAGTGCCGGTGTTCCCGGGCGGCTATTTGGTTGGCGGCGTCCTGTTGATCAATCTTCTCTGCGCGCATCTCAAGTACTACCGGCCCGGCTTCAGAAAGATCGGCATCGTGTTGATTCATCTGGGCATCGTGTTGCTGCTGATCGGGCAGTTCGCCACGGACATGCTTTCGGTGGAAAGCTCGATGCATCTGCGCGAGGGCGAAACCAGGAATTACGCCGAGGTGGACCGGCGCACCGAACTGGCCATCGCGGATGTTTCCGATCCGAAGCTCGACAAGGTCGTGGCTGTGCCGCAGGGCGTGCTCGCGAAGCAGGGTGAGGTTTCGCATGCCGAACTGCCGTTCACGCTCCGGGTGAAGCGATTCATGTCCAATTCATCCGTGGCGGATCGCAAGCCCGACTCGAACGAACCCGCGGCCGCAGGGCAGGGCTTCGGTCCGCAGATCACGGTGAAGGAATTGCCGCACGTGACCGAGATGAACCGACGAGATATTCCCAGCGCGGTCATTGAGATCCAGACTTCGAAAGGCTCGTTGGGCACGTGGTTGGTTTCCGAGTACATCAGCCAACCGCAAAGCTTCGCGGTGGATGGTCGGACCTATCAACTCACCTTGCGGCCGCACCGGCAGTACACGCCTTACAGCCTCAAGCTGCTGGATTTCCAGCATGACAAATATCCGGGGACGGAGATACCGAAGAACTTCTCCAGCCGCGTGCAACTCAACAACCCCGCTACGGGCGAACAACGCGAAGTGCTGATCTACATGAACAATCCGCTCCGCTACGGCGGGGCGACCTACTACCAGGCAAGTTTCGATACGGATAATCAGGGCAGCATCCTCCAGGTTGTGCGCAATCCAAGCTGGCTGACGCCCTATCTGGCGTGTGTCATGGTCAGCGCAGGGTTGGTGCTTCAGTTTCTGATGCATCTGGTGGGCTTCTTGGGCAAGCGGAGGGTCGCATGAATAAGTTACTCCTCAAAGTCATCCCCTGGTGTTTGCTCGCCGTTTTCGTGGCGGAGGTTGTGGTCCTCCTGATCCCCAAGTCTGACAAGGGGCTGCTTCTTCAGGAGTTCGGTCGGCTTCCGGCTCTACTGAACGGACGCGTGCAGCCGCTCGATTCGGTTGGGCGCAACGCGCTGCTGCAAATCCGCGGCACCGCCGCCGTGCCGCTCGAGGAGAAGAAGTCCTACGAGTTCTGGAAGCATCCGAAGAAGCTTAAGGCGACGGAGTGGCTCATGGAAGTGATGATGAAGCCCGAGGTGGCGGACACGCGCCCGATCTTCCTCATTCATCACCCAGACTTGCTGAATGAGTTCGACCTGCGGGGCAAGGGCAAGGAGAAATCCGGCCTGTTCTACTTCAGCTACAACGAACTCACCAACTGCCTCGACCGGCTGGATCGCGAAGGCCGTCAGGTGATGGGCATGGACTCGCAGATTCGCACGGCCTATCAGAAACAAGTGGCGAAAGTATTCAACGCCCTTCACCTCTACCGCCGTCTTAAGAACACCCTCCAACCGGAAGCTGAAAAGGACTTCGCCGCGGAGTTGGTTGAGTTCGAGCGAGCGATTCCTGCCGGGATTACCGCCCTCAAGGCCCAGCGCGCTGGCACCAATTTCGCAAAAGCGGATTTGGATCGGCTCGTGGGCTTTCTCCAACCCTATGATCTGATGGCGCAACAGGCGTACGCGCTCATGATTCCGCCGCCAAGAGCGGACGCCCCGCGCGATGCGTGGCGGAATATGGGTCAGGCGCTCTTCGAGGTGGGGTTGCGGGGTGCGGATATGCCACCGGCCGCCAAATGGTTCGCGGCCATGTCCAGCGCCTACCAACGAGACCAGGTTGCTGCTTTTAACCAAGCCGTCACGGATTACCGAGGGTGGCTGGCGAACAATGCAATCGCCGAAGTCAAGAAGGGCCGGGCCGAGTTCTTCTTCAACAATCTCCAGGCGTTTCTTCACGCCACAATCATGTACCTGTGTGCCTTTCTGCTGGCCGCTGGCGCCATGTTGACCATTGGGGTTTGGCCCAACGGATCGGAGGCGTTGCGGCGCTCAGCGTTCTACATCACCGCACTGGCGCTGGCGGTACACACGGCAGGGTTGTTCTACCGCATGTGGCTGGAGCGGCGGCCGCCGGTGACGAACCTCTATTCCTCGGCCATCTTCATCGGCTGGGCCGTGGCGGTGCTGGGCGTGGTGCTGGAGCGCATCTATCGCGTGGGCATCGGCGTGGCCGCTTCGTCACTGATCGGTTTCGTCACCCTGATCATCGCCCACAACCTGGCGCTCGGGGGCGATACCATGGAGATGATGCGCGCGGTGCTCGACTCGAACTTCTGGCTCGCGACGCACGTGATCACCATCACCCTGGGTTACGCGGCGACGTTCATGGCGGGTTTTCTGGCGATCATCTACGTACTGGCAGGATTATTCACTCCGCTGCTTGGGTTCAAGCTGGGGCAGACTTCCGCCTCCGGCGACTCTGGCGCTGGGACGCTTACTATTGGGCAGGCGCTCGGCAAAATGGTCTATGGGATCGTCTGCTTCGCAACCCTCTTTAGTTTTGTCGGGACAGTGCTGGGTGGAATCTGGGCGGACCAATCCTGGGGTCGGTTCTGGGGATGGGATCCAAAAGAGAACGGGGCCCTGCTCATCGTGATCTGGTGTGCTGCGATTCTGCACGCCCGCTGGAGCGGCTGGATTCGGGAACGCGGCCTCATGAGCATGGCCATCTTTGGCAATATTGTCACCGCGTTCTCCTGGTTCGGCGTGAACATGCTGGGCATCGGTTTGCACAGCTACGGTTTCATGGATGCCGCGTTCAAATGGCTCATGATCTTCGTCGCAAGCCAAGCGGTGTTGATCGGATTGGGCTGCCTGCCGCTTGGCGTTTGGCGGAGTTTTCGTGGCGTTCGCGAGTAGAAGCAAGACACTGTCTCAAACGTTGTTCCGACGGGGCCGGCGACTTCTGAGTAGTCTGGTGAACAGTTTTGCCCCCGATGGCCTGGTGGCAGTTCATTCAATAACTTTGACGCACTTCATGCGGGCCTGGTCACGGATGAGGAGCTTCCCATCGGCGAGCGCCATCGGTGCCCAGTTCTGGGTCCGGCCTCCAACGCGCGAAGCCATCGGGTCATTCTCTGATCCGGTTCCTCCTTCGCCCAGGACCTTCGCTGATGCCAACTGCTTGAACCCGGATGGATCAGGCTCGATCAGGTACAAAGTCTCCGACCCGTCGGTCGCCAGAATCAGTCCGTCCGCCAGGATCATGCTGCCCTTGTTGAAATCCGGCTCCCGTTTGGTCTTCCAGAGGATCCGGCCCTCCATGCTCATGCACACCATGCCGTCCCGCCGGCTGTTGGTTCCGTACTGGGCATAAAAATGACCCTTGTGCTGGACCGGCGGCTTGGTTTGATCGCCGAATTCCTTGGTCGTAAACAGCTCCGTTGTGCCATAGGTCCCGTCTGCTTTCTTCTCGACCTTGATCATCGTTGCGCCGAGTTCATAGCCACCGACAATCAGCACTTTGTTGCCGCCAACATCCACTGCACTCGCGACCGGGATGTGACATTCCCACTTGTCATACTTCCACAGGATTTCTCCCGTAAGCGGATCCATTCCGACGACGTTGCCCAGTTCATTTTCCGGGCGGGTCTGTTGAAAGGGGTTGGTAGATGAAGTGACCATCACCACATGGTTCTTCCCGTCCACCTTGACGATGGTTGGGCTGGCATAGCTGATGAGGCCGAGCGGCGGCGTCTTCCATTTAACATTACCTTTGAGCTTCTCGTACGCCACAACGCCAGCCTCAGGTGCTTGCGAAGCTACAATCAGCAGGTCGCCGTAAATCAGGGGATTCTGCGTGATCGCCCACATGGGGAATCTGCCTCCAGCCGAAGCTCCTCCGCCTTGTCCCGGTCCGCTCGGAGAGCCACGGCCGGCTGCGCCGCCAAAATCCTTCCAAACATTCTTGTTCCAAACTGGCTTGTGGGTGTCGAGGTTGATGCAATACAAATCGCCATTGTGACCACACGAGTAAACATGGTCGCCGTCAACCGTCGGCACACTTCGTGAGCCGGGAAACATCGCCGTTCCGGGAGCGTCGTAGGCGAAGTTCCAGAGCTCTGTCCCCGTGGAAAGCTCCAGACAACGGAGGTTGTCACCCACTTTGTCGTCCCGATCGAGCAAGTAAACCTTGCCGGCCTTGACGACGGGTCCTCCATAGCCTTTGCCAACCGACACAGTCCAGAGAACTTCCGGGCCGTTCGTGGACCAAGTGCGTAGAATCCCCTTTTCGGCGGATGTGCTGTTCCTGTTTGGCCCAAGGTACTGCGGCCAGTCGGCAGCAGAAGCGGAGGACCATACGATTGCCCAAGAGAGGGCACCAAGGGTCGTTTTGAGGTGGTGCATAGGTTCTTTGCGTTTCGTGGTGTGTGATTCGGGTGAACTGTAGCTCAATGGGCAGAGGCTGCGAACCGCATTCGTGGTCAAGGAACCGGCGGTTGCTGGGGCGGTTGCGGATTCGGCCTTTGTTCAGGCCCGTTCGGGGCCGCCCCTTGCCCCCTCGGAGGGCCACCGCCGAAAGGTGAGAATCCTTGTCTTTGCGGGGGCAGGTCTTTCTCGATGCCCGCCCGCAGTTGAATCCAATCGAGACCCCCGCGCTTACCGGTGTCCCACGACTGGAAGAGCCCAGCGAGACCTTCGGTGAACTCGGTCTGCGTCACAGCGGAGTCTTTGTTCTTGTCGAGGACCTGCAAAAGCGGACGGCTGAACATGCCCAGACCACTACCACCTCCGCCAAAGCCGCCCGAAAAACCGCTGCCAGCCACCAGCCCTTCCGATTTGCCCGCCAACTGATCAAGCACGGATTCTGTGCGCACCTTGGCGAAAGGCTTGATCGGCTTGATCTGACCACCACCGAAGGGACCCGGTGACGACAGGAGCTCGCCGGCAACGGCCTTGTCGAAGCGTGCCAGCTTGGACTCCGATTCCTCTCGCACGGCGGGCCGGATCGCCGCCGCGATTTCATCCACTTGTTGGGCGAGTCGCTCGGGCCGGAAGATCGTTTTGCTGAACTCGTCCAGTCGAGCCAGATAGGGCTTCTTGAACGCTTCCACTTTGAACATCCGCTCCAGGAATGAGTTCTCTCCCTGCCACGGACGGTGAATGCTGAGCCGATCCCGCTGCTCCTGGCTGGCGCGATTGAATTGCCCCCACGAGTGGTCCTGATCCCAGGGGATGAACTGGAACTGCTGGGTCTTGGGGTGCCAATGCAGGTAGAGATTCTGTCCCGGGCCAAGCATGCCGTCCAAATCCGAGAGATAGACCATCACCGCCATGAACCGTGCGAACTCAGGCAGGTCAATGAACTGACCGATGCGCGCCGCGAACGTCGCCTCGTCCGCTTGGGTCACGAAGCGGGATAGCTCCATCACCGCCTGCTTGTGCTCATCATACAGGTCCACTTTCGGATCGTAGATTTGATTGTAGGCGGCCCAATCCGCGCCGAGATCGGTGAACAGCGAGGGCGTAACCGGCTTGAAGATCGCTCCACGTTTGGTCGCGAAATGTCGTTCGGCAAACGGCTTGTCTACGTCTTCGCTGAGAGAATACAGACCGAAGTATTGGCGGTCGAATTTGCCGGGCACTGTGACAAACACCCTGGCGTAAGCCGTCCGCGGCGCCGGCACGCCCGCGTCCCGGTAGAGCCGGTAGGCCAGCACCTCGTTCATGAGGCTGGCATCCGTGACGTTGTTTTGCAGTGTCAGCATCGCCACGTCTCCAAGCTTCTGGCCTTTGACGTATTTGTTGAGGTTGATCTTGAGCGGACGCTTCAAGGAATCGCGCGACTCCATGAAAGTCCCGTTCCCCTTGTAGCGCACGCCCACGTCCCGCATCGGATGACCCTCGAATTCCAAATCGGCATGGACGTAGTCGAATTCGAGCCCGAGCGCAAAAGCCACGCCGTTTCGCTTCCCTTCGGGGGATAGGAGCAGACTCGCAATGCCGCCCCCCGCCGGGTTGCGGATGCCATTGAGGCCCGCCCGAAGCTGGGCTTCATCGAGTTTGCCCGTTCCGTTGGTGTCCCAGGCTTTGAACCACTTTCCGGCCAGCCCGGTGAATTCTTCGGGCGAGATTCGCCCATCCCGGTTGGAATCGCCTTGGCTCATCATCACCGGAGACAGCGCCCTGTCTTCGCGGGCACCTCCGAATCCTCCTTGCCGCCCGCCTGGCCCGCCTCCGCCGGGTCCCCCACCGAACGGATTGCCACCGCCTCTGGGCTCCATGGCCTCCCACTGATCCGGTGCGAACTTCAGGTGGATCGTCCAGACGTTGGTCGGGTTGTAGATGTGATCGGAGTCCAGGAGCTGACTGGAGGACGCGCCTGGCGGAGCCTGTTGCAGCGCCGCAGCGCCGCAGAAAAGAGCTACGACGAGTAGCGCGCCCGCGAAGGCTGCGATGACACGTCGCCACCCGGATTTTAACCTCGACCGAGCCATTGGCAAATTAGTCTTCAAGGGATCATCCGACTCAGCCGGCGACGACTGGCAACAGGACCAGCAGGACGTGGTGTCTTGTCCATTCATAAACTCAGATTCGGTGAAAAGGTCGGGGTCATCATGTAATCGTTACAGCCCTACAAGCGCAGACCGTCCGCCAAGTCCGCCAAGTTTCTTGAGCGGTGGTTGGCCGCTGGACGCCGGCTTGTGACTGGGGCATGCTCCGCACCGTGAGCGACGTAACGCGCATGCTCGACGCTTTGCAGCGGGGGGAAGCCCAGGCTGCCGAGGCCCTGCTGCCGCTCGTGTATGACGAACTGCGCCGGATCGCGGCCTACAAAATGGCGCTGGAATCGCCGGGCCACACCCTCCAACCGACCGCACTGGTCCACGAGGCGTGGTTGCGCATGATTGGCGACGGCAACGAGCAGTTCGCGGGGCGGGCGCATTTCTTTGCCGTGGCAGCCGAAGCCATGCGACGAATCCTCGTGGAATCCGCCCGGCGCAAGCACAGCCTCAAACGCGGCGCCGGTGCCCAGCGCGAAGAACTGAAGGAAGCCCATATTGTCCAGACCGCACCATCCGACGAAATGCTGGCGGTGGATGAAGCCCTGGACCTGCTGGCAGCCGAGGACTCGACGTCGGCTGATTTGGTCAAGTTGCGGTATTTCGTGGGCATGACCATGGAGGAAGCCGCTGCCGCGCTCGGCCTTCCCCTGCGCACGGTCGAACGGCTCTGGACCTACTCCCGAGCCTGGTTAAGACGGAAGATTGGCAGCGGAATCTAACAGACGCAGGCCTACATCATCATGCATGGCCCAAGTTCCAACGGCGTTTCTCTTACGCGCATCAGGATGAAGCGGTGCGACACTGGGTGGACACGCTGTTCAATCCGCCTGCCCGGCGCTAACATCCCTTGCGCAAATCCGGAAATGGGGCTTAGAGTATGAGCGATGAAACTGAGATTGGATCTGCTGGAGCACCTGAAGGACGAGGACATCCTCGAGGAGGTGCTGGCGAACAATCACCGTTACAAGCCCGAGCCCAATTTCTCAAAAA
>CAZWJC010000139.1:0-18140 GCA_964634255.1 uncultured Verrucomicrobiota bacterium
CGCTACCCCGCGCCGCAGTACCTCGACGGTCTGTCGGCGGTAGCCTTGGGCGATGTTGCCATAGGGAACGGGTTCGCTGAGCAGTTGCCGGAAGCTGTCCAGCGTGAATTTCGGCATGTCCGCGTTCACAAAGTCCGAATTGAGCATCGGGCCGTGAAAGGAAACCAGATTTGCACGTTTGAGAAACGCGCAGTGGAGCGAGGTGATGTCGCTGTAACCGACGAAGATTTTTGGATTCGCCCGGATGGTCGCGTAATCCAACAGCGGCAGCAGTCGGGCTGTCCCGTATCCGCCACGCACGCACAGGATCGCGTCCACCTTGTGGTCGGCAAACATGCGCATCAAGTCGCCGGCACGCTCGCAGTCGCTGCCGGCGAGAAACCCCCACCGCTTCCGGACGTTGGGGGCGAGCTTGATCTTAAAGCCCAGCTTCTCGATCGCCGCCGTGGCGCGGTCCAGGCTGTTCGGATCAGGTGGAGCGCTGGCAGGGGCAACGATGCCTAGCGTGTCGCCAGGCTGCAATCGGTTGGGAAGAATCGGCATGACAGGACCGTTGTGGTTTTCGACTTTAGGCGTTGCGCATCGTGAGCAATTCCTCACGCGTTCTCGCAAAGGCGGATTCCAGTTCAGTGAGCAGCTCCGCGGCGCCGTCCGTTTTGCCGGTGCGTCCGAGGATTTCGAGCTTCTGGCAGAGCTCCACGACCTTGCGGGCGCCCAGGTTCATGCCCGTGCCCTTGAAGGTGTGCGCGTGCAGCTTGAGTTGTGTGGCGTCGCCGAGCGCGTCGCGAATTTGAGCCAGATGTCGTGGAGCGGTTTCCAGGAAGAGATCAATCAACTCCTGTAACATGGTGGTTCCCTCCGACGGTGAAATCTCGCGCAGCTCGTCGAGGATGGAGCGGTCCAGCACAGCCTCTGGTGCGATTTGGGACTGCCGGGCCAAGAACATCGCCGTATCAAATCCCCGCTGCCGTGTTGGCCCCCAGCGTTCAAGCATGGCTTGCAATTCTTCCGTCCGTACCGGCTTGGAGATGTAATCGTCCATCCCCGCGGCGAGGCACTTGTCGCGATCTCCCACCAACGCCGCACCGGTCATCGCGACAATTCGTGGCCGCTGCTCCGCGGGCCACCGTTGGTGAATCTGGCGCGTCGCCTCCAGCCCGTCCATCTCGGGCATCTGCACGTCGAGGAAGACGATGTCGTAAGGCTGGCGTTCCAACGCGTTGAGGACTTCCAGCCCGTTGACGGCAACATCCGCGGTGTAACCCAGTTTGCGCAGAATGCTGAGTCCCACCTTGAGATTGATCGGATTGTCATCCGCCAACAACAGCCGCAACGGGAGGCGCTCCGCCAGCTTCGCGTCGAGACGGGGCGCGGTCTGTGTTTTCTTATCCCGTTGGACTTGCACGCCGATGGCGCGGCAGAGCGCCTCCTGCAACTGCGCCGGCCGGACTGGCTTGTGGAGAATGACGTTGATCCCTAGCTCAGCCGTGCGGGGCTCATCGCCGCGGACCCGTACCGACGAGAGCAAGACGATCGGCAAGCCCGCCGCCGCCGGCTGTTGGCGGAACTGCGCCGCCAGCGTAAGGCCGTCCACTTGCGGCAACTGGAGGTCCACCAACGCAGCGTGGAAGCGCGTCGCCCCGCGCACCAACGCCAGCGCTTCAGCCGCCGTGGCCGCCACGCTGACCTGCATGCCCCACCGTTCGGCGCGTTGCCGGATGAGTCGTTGATTCGTGAGATTGTCTTCCACTAGCAGCAGCCGCTTGCGAACGAGCAACGGTTGGGGCAACTGCCACGCCGGCGGCGCACTCGCCGCCGCAGCTTTCATCTGCACCGTGAAATGGAAAGTCGCTCCGTTGCCTGTATCACTCTCCACCCAAATCTTGCCCCCCATCAATTCCGTGAGCCGGCGGCAGATGGCCAACCCCAAACCCGTGCCCCCATAGTGTCGCGTCGTTGAAGCATCCACCTGCTGAAAGGACTTGAACAATCGATTCTGCCGGTCCAACGGGATGCCAATGCCGGTATCCCGTACCGAGAAATGCAGCAGCCACGGCTCTTCCCGGCGCAGGAAATCCGTGTCGCGCCCACCGACCGGATTGCGACCGGTGGACTCGGAACCGCGGACTCCAAGCTGTGGACTTCGAACTCCGGACTCCGGATTTCCCCCTTGCCCGGCAGTAGCCACCTCCACCACTACTTCGCCGTTGGCTGTGAATTTCACCGCGTTGCTGAGCAGATTCACGAGGATCTGCCGCAGGCGCGTGACATCGCTGACCAAAATCTTTGGGATGCTGTCATCCACCCAGTAAGCCAGGTCGAGCCCTTTCTCCGCCGCCTTCGGCGCAAGCAACTCCAGCGCCTCTTCGATGCACCGGTGCAACTCGAACGGATGTTGCTCCAACTCCAGCTTGCCCGACTCGATCTTCGAGAAATCCAGAATGTCATTGATGATGGTCAGCAAGGCATCGGCACTGGACCGCGTGGCCTCCACATACTCGCGCTGTTCCTCCGTGAGCTCCGTGCCCAGCAGCAGGCCCGTCATCCCAATCACGCCGTTCATGGGCGTGCGAATTTCGTGGCTCATGTTTGCCAGGAACTCGCTCTTGGCCAGCGTGGCTTCCTCCAGCTTCTGATTGAGCGCCAGCAATGACGCATTGCTTTCCACCAATTGCTGCTGACTCTCGCGCAACGCGCGGTGGGCGGCATCGCGCTGGAGCTGGTTCTGATACGCGCGCGAGTGATGCCGCAGCCGCGCCACCAACTCCACCTTGTCCGGCAGTTTCACCAAGTAATCATCCGCGCCGGCGGCAAACGCGCGACCCTTGGCCTGGGGTTCATCGTTCGTGGAAAGCACGATGACGGGCAGCGTGCGGGTTTGGGGATGGGCGCGGAACTGGCGGAGAAGGGCAAGGCCATCCAAGCCGGGCATGACCAGGTCTACGAGGACGACGGTCGGTTGGATTTGGCGGGCAATGTTCAGGGCCTCTCGGGGATCCGGGCAGTAATGGAAATCGAGGGTGGGTTCGCCTGCCAGCGCCCGCCGTACCGCCTCGCAGACCATGGCCTGGTCGTCCACCAACAGAACCATCACGCGGTAATCGGCCGGCGGAGCAGCCGTTCCCCATGCGGAGGTCGTTGTTTGGGCAGGATCGTTGAGCATCAGATGCCGGGCCTTTGGTTTAATAGCATGGCGATGCGAGGGGCAATGGCGTCCACCGGCAGGATTTCGGTGGCGGCGTGGAGCTCCGCTGCCGCCCGTGGCATGCCATAGACCGCACTGCTTTGTTCATCCTGCGCGATTGTGTGATGGCCGGCTTCGCGCAGCAACTTCAATCCCGCGGCGCCGTCACGACCCATCCCAGTAAGCAGCACGGCGACGAGTCTGCCCAGCCACGAGCCGGCCAGGCTTTTGAAGAATACGTCCACCGAAGGGCGGATGCTCTCGGGGCTGGGGCGACGGTCATAAGCCAGTTGGCCGGGGCGTGCATATACCAGGTGATCCTTTGTGCCGGCCAGCAGAACGGTGCCGGGCTGCGGTTGATCTCCGGTCTGCGCCACGCGGACGCGCAACCGCGTTTGCGCCGCCAACCAATCCGCCAGACCAGCCGCGAACTGCGCGTCCACGTGTTGCACCACGACGACGGCCGCCGGGAACTGGGCTGGCCACTGACTCAGAATCGTGGCCAGCGCCGCCGGTCCTCCGGCAGACGCGCCGATGGCCACAAGCTGCGGGCGGTTTGCGCTTTGACGAAGCGTTGCTGGCGTATTCCTTTCGGGTACGACCGGCGTCAAGGATCGTCCCGTCAATCGGCGGATGGTTTCGATCTTTGCAGCAAGCGTGTTGGCGAGGCTTGGCGAAACTGAGTCCGCTCGAATGGGGATGTCCGTGGCATCGAGTGCCCCGGCGCCCATGGCTTCGAAGACGAGTGCGGCGGTCTGGTGGACGCTCGCGGTGACGATTACGATAGGGCAGGGGGTGCGCGCCATGATCCGGCGGGTTACCACCACCCCATCCTGGATGGGCAGGAACACATCCAGCAACAGCAAGTCGGGGAGATCGTTCGCACAAAGTCGGATTGCCTGCTCACCGTCGCGCGCGATCCACGCGATGGAATCCGCCTCCGTGGACAACACCACGCGGCGGATCGCGTTCACGGCGGCGGAGGACTGGTTGGCGATGGCGATTCTCACGGCATCGGCTCTCCGATCAGGTCCTGCACCGCTTGGAGCAGCTTCTCGTCGTGGAAGCTGCCCTTGGTGAGGTAATGATCCGCGCCCGCCTCCAAGCCGCGCAGCCGATCCTCCTCCCGGTCCTTGTACGAGATGATGAGAATGGGCACGGACTTCAATCTGGAATCCTGCTTGATCAGGCGGGTGAGTTCGATGCCATCCATGCGGGGCATGTCCACGTCGGTAATGACCAGGTCGTAGTGGCCTGCCCGCACGGCGTTCCAGCCGTCCATGCCGTCCACGGCGACGTCCGCATCGTACCCGTGGCTCAGGAGGAGCTTGCGCTCCAGTTCGCGCACGGTGAGTGAATCGTCCACGGTCAGAACACGCTTCCGTTGTTGGGCAGGCGCGGGCAGAGCCTCTTGCGTCACGCGCTGAAGGTTGCCGGCCGCGATCAGCTTCTCGGATGAACGGAGCAGGTCTTCCACGTCCACGATGAGCACGGGCGTGCCGTCCTCCAACGTGGCCGCCGCACTGATGTCCTGGACTTTGCCGAGCCGGGGATCAAGCGGCTGAACCACCAGTTCGCGTTCTCCGAGGAACCGATCCACCACCAAGCCGTAACGGGCAGCGTGATCGCCGATGATCACCACCGCGAGGTCCCCAGCATCGTCCGGCAATCCGGGCAAGCCGAAGATCTGATGCGCCGCCAGCAGACCGATGGATTCGTTCTGCAACCGGAAATGCTGGCGGCCTTCCACGGTCTCAATGTTCGCTCGGGACAGCATCAACGTGCGGCCGATCTGGCCCAAAGGGATGGCGTATGGTTCGCCGGCAATCTCGACGAGCAACGTGCGGAGCACCGACAACGTGAGCGGGAGTTGAAGCTGAAACTGTGTGCCGCGACCGGGCACGGAGTTGACGCGGACGCTGCCGCGCACGGCCTTCACCATGTTTTGAACCACATCCAGACCCACGCCGCGTCCCGAGACCTCGGTGACCTGGTCCTTGAGCGAGAATCCGGGCAAGAAGAGGAATTCCAGCAGCTCGGGTTCGTTCATCTTTTGCACCAAGTCCCGCGCTGCCAGGCGCTGCTCGACAATCCGCTCCCGCAACCGCTCGCAAGAAACGCCGGCACCGTCGTCCGACACGGAGATCAGCAGGACCCCGGCGCTGTGTCGCGCTTCCAGACGGATGGTTGCCGGCAACGGCTTGCCCAGACTGCGGCGCACATCGGGGGCCTCGCAACCATGGTCCACCGCGTTTCGCAACAGATGCAGCAACGGCGAGCCGAGTTGCTCCAAAATATCGCGGTCCACTTGCGTGCCTTCGCCGAGGATTTCGAGCTGGACCTCCTTGCCCAGCGTGGTGGCGAGGTCTCGCACCATGCGGGGCAGTCGCCGCACGCCGTCGGCGAAAGGCCGCATCCGCATCCGCAAGGCCTCCAAGTAAAGCCGGTGGGAGAGATGCGCAGAACTACGGTCGAAGTCCTCCAGTTCGTTCAACCGCTCGAGGAGGAGTTGGCGGCAATCCCTGAGGTGGCTGGCGATATCCCGCATGGGTTGTTCGGCCCGAGCCGGAAGCCGCGCGCCAGCGAGCGCTTCCTGAAGGCGATCGAACTGAGCATCAAGGTCGCCGTGCAGGCGTTTCAAGCGCTGCAAGTTCTCGGAAAACGGACGCAGCCAGCGGGATTCAACCAAGGATTCGCCGGCCAAGCCGAGCAGGCGATTCAGACTGTCTGCCGACAACCGCAAGACGCGTTCGGGGGACGCGGTGTGTGACGGCAGAAGCGACGCCGTCTCGATGGGCTCGACCAAGTCCTCCCCGGCGTCGGGAGAGAGAGACGGCGGATCGGTCTCGAACGACCGCGTGCCGACTTGCGCTGTGTCCCCTTCATCGTTTTTGACGGAAGCTGCCTCGGCAGTTGGAGGTGCTCCGAGCACGTGGGCGAGCGAATCGAGAAATCGTTTGATCTCCCGGCGGTGTTCTTCGGCCCAAGTGGCAACATCGTCTTCGCTTTGGCGTCCGATGTTCTGCAGGAGGTCCACGCCGCGCAGGAGGAGGCCAACCTCCGCCCGCCTGAGTCTCAGCCGTCCTTGTTGCGCCGCGACAAAGCAATCTTCCATGGCGTGCGCGATCCACACGGCGGGAGCCAAGTCCACGATTCGCGCGGCGCCCTTCAGCGAGTGAGCCGCGCGCATGAGCCCCTCGAACAGGTGATGCTGGGTCAGATCCCGTTCCAGTTCCAGCAGCCCGCCGGTGAGGATGGCGGTCTGGTTCTCCGCCTCCAGCCGGAAGATTTCCAGCATGGACAGACTGCGCAGGTCGTCTGGAGGCGATGGGGTCACGAGAGGCTGCGGTTCAAATCAGTGAGGAGTGCCTCGCCATCCAGATAGCCAACCAGGTGCTCTCGCCATGGCAACAGTCCCCGGGTGAGCCCACCTTGGCGCGAGTGGTCGTGCGTCAGCGTGACGGGCGGTGGTTTGAGTTCCTGCCGGCTGAAGCGATGCACGCCATGCACCTCGTCCACCGGAACGGCAAACCGGCCGGAGTTCAAGACGATGAGGCGGGAGAAGGCGCGCGTTGACCCGGCGGCGTCCTGTCCAAGGTGGAGCAGGCGGCTGAGCGAGACGCAGAGGAGCAGTTCACCGCGCACGTTTACCAAGCCCAGCACCACGCCCAGTCGCCGGTGGGGGAGCGAATGCAGTGGTCGGCGTTCCGCGATCTCTTGCACAAGGGAGGTCTCAATCCCCAGCCACTCGTGACCGATGCGAAAGAGGGTGGCCGAGGAATCGGTGGCGGCGGCGCGCTCCTTCTGGCCGGCAATATGGAGCGTCCACTCCTGGCGATAGTGCGCAGGCAAGGGACGATTCAGAAGCAACGTGCCGGCTCGAATAAAGATGGGGCAGTTGCGACAATGCACGTGGGTAGCCAACTCCGCACAGGAACCGTCCCCCTGCACTCCGATGCGGTTCCAACAAGCATCCAAAGCCGCAACGGCCGCCTCTGTTTCCAGCGGCGGGCTGACGGCTTCCGCACTCCGGACTCGGGATTCCGCCGTCTGGACTCGCCCTTCAGAGGGGATCGCTTCACCTGTTGTGGAACTGGATTGGGGCATGACAATCAAGTGCGCGACTGTGCGCGGACCGCGCGACGAAGGAAGAGGCGGGCCCGGGCGGTATCGCCCTGCCGAGTGCAGAGTTGGGCCATTTGGCGAAGGGCGGCGCAGTGCTCCGGCTCCAAGTAGAGTGCGCGGCGATAATACTCAGCAGCGCCGGGTTGCCCCTGTGCTTCAGTAATGAAGCCTAAGAGGCAATAGGCCTGGGCGTTCGCGCCGTGTCGTTGTAGGTGGGCGTGGCACAGGGCGGCGGCTTGGGGAAACTGGCCGGCGTCGGCCAGGCGTTGGGCGGCAGCCAAGGTATCGGACGCCACGGGCAGTGCATCTGGCGGGCGGACGGAGGGCGACCGCCCGGACCGGCTGAAACCTGGGCCGCGTAGGGGTGTCTCCGTCGAGACGCGGCTTCGGGCATGGTCGAACCGAGACTCAGGACTCCGGGCGTTCAGTCTCGCTGAGCTCGTGTTGTTGGCCGTCTTGCGGCAGGCAAAAGCCATGGGCAGTTGGAGCGATGCGAAGTCGTGTTGGACGGCGAGCGGGAGTTCAGCAGGGCCGAGGAAAAGGTGGCCGTCGTCGGCCAGCAGGCGTGACAAGTGACGCAGGGCGCAGGCTTGGGTGGTGCGATCAAAGTAGATGAGGACGTTGCGGCAGAAGATGAAGTCGTACGGGGCGGCCTTCGCCATGAAGGTCGGGTCGAGAAGGTTCCCGCAGTGGAACTGGACGCAACCCCGGACTTGCGGGGTTAACTCGAAGCGGTCGTTGCCCAAGGCGCGGAAGTGGCGGGCGCGAAAAGCGAGGTTATCCCCGCGGAAGGAGTTGCAGCCATAAACGGCACGCTCGGCGGCAGCGATGGCGCGGGGGCTGATGTCAGCGGCGTCCAAGTGGAACTGTTCCTGGGTCAAGCCCGCGTCGAGCAGGGTCATCGCGAGGGAGTAGGGTTCTTCGCCGGTGGCGCAGGGAACACTCAGCAAGCGCAAGGGAGCAGCCTTAAGCTGGGAGCGGGAAGCCACAGAAACCGCCGAGGAAAACGGATGAGCACGGATGGTACGGGAAGTGGAACTTGAAGCATCGGGCTCCGGTTTTGGGAATCTCGACTTCGCGCAGTTGGCGAGTTGCGTAAGGGCGAGACGGTTGAGTTCGGCAAACGCGCGGCGGTCACGGAAGAACCAGGTTTCGGCGACGACGAGGGTTTCCAGGAGCTCCTCCCATTCAGCGGGGCTGTCATTGAGCTGGCGGCGGTAATCTTCCACACGGGTGAGGTGCAACGCCTGCATTCGCTGGCGCACGCTGCGGGCGAGGTGTGCGGGGCCGAGCGCGGCAGCATCCAGCCCGCTGCGTTGGCGCAGGAGTTGTTCAATGACTTGCATGCGCAGGATGCTGGACGTGCGGGAAGAGAGTTTCCCGGACGGTCTCGGGCAGCAGTCGATCGGGGTGCAGCCACTGAATCATACCTTGCGCGTCGGTAGCGACGGGGCCGAGGTAGGGGGCGGCTTCGAGTGCGAGGCCCGGGCTGACGAAGTCCCGTGTGTCGCGGCGGAGGAGACCGGTGGCTTGTTCGCAAATGAGCCCGAGGAGGTGTGGGGCGTCAGGCGGCCCGCCGCCAGGCACGACGATGATGCGAGTACTGAGGCGTTCGCGGGCGGGACGCTGGAGCGTGAGCTGGCAGAGATCCACGGCGGGCAAGGGCCGGCCGCGGTAATTGAAAAGGCCAGCCACGCCGGGCGGGGCGGCGGGCAGGGGACGGAGTTCGACCAGCGGCAAGACTTCGATGACGCGGCTGGCCTCCAGCGCGTAACGATCTTCGCCAAGCTGGAAGAGCAGGAAGAGCATGGTTCAGGAAGCCTCGAGCTTGAAGCGGGCGACGCTGGTTTGTAGGAGGCGCGCGGCGTCGTTCAGTTGCTCGATCGTCGCATTCGACTGGCGGAGAGAGTGCGCTGTCTGGTGGGCGGCTTCGCCCAGTTGTGTGAGCGTCTCGCTGATCTGCTCGGCGCCCGTTGCTTGCGCCTGCATGCCTTCGTTGACGGTCTGGAAACGCGGCGTGAGCGTCTGTACCTCGTGGATGATCTGCGTGAACTGGGCGCTGACCTGACGTATCTCCTCGACGCCGTGCCGCGCTTCCTCGGCGAACTTGTCCATGCCCATCACGCCGGCGGCCACGGCGGACTGCATTTCCTTGACCATCTTCTCAATGTCGTAGGTGGCGACCGCGGTCTGATCCGCGAGTCGCCGGATTTCCATGGCGACGACAGCAAAGCCGAGTCCATACTCCCCGGCCTTTTCAGCTTCGATCGCGGCGTTGAGGGAGAGGAGGTTGGTTTGGTCCGCCACCTTCGTGATGGTCGTGACCACGGAGTTGATATTGGCCGTCTTGTCGTTGAGGACGGCTAGTTTGGCGGTGATGCTGCCGGAGGCTTCGAGGATTTGGCGCATCGTCGCCTCCATCCGCGTGATCGCGGTTTGCCCATGGTTGGCCAGCACGGTGGCTTCCTCGGCAACCTGGCTGACTTCGTTCATGGTCTTGACGAGTTCCTTCGATGTGGCGGAAATTTCCTTGGAGGTGGCGCTAATCTCGGCAGTTGTGGCCGCGATCGCCGTGGCGGTGGACTGCTGCTGCTTGGCGGTGGCCGCGATCTCCGTGGCACAGGTGTTGACTTGGATGCCCGAACGCTGGACCTGCCCGACCAGACCGGACAGATCGTCCGCCAGCCGATCGAGGCCCGCCCCCAGCACGCCGAACTCATCTTCGCGGCCCCAGCGGATGCGATGGCAAAAGTCGCCTTGGCGCATCCGGTCAAGCGAGCCAACGAGTTCGCTGAGCGGGCGCGCCACGGCCGCGGACTGTTTGATGAATGCAAACACGGCCCCCACGATCATGAGCGCCAATCCACCGAGGGCCACCATGATCCAGATACGCGCATTATCAGATTCGGCGTACTTCGCCTGATCCACCTGCTGAGCGAAAAGCCGGATCTGCTTGTCGCGCTCCAGCATCGCACCGCCGTAAAACCGAGCATAAAGACCGGGCACCTCATTGGTGCGCGCGTCCAGTACGGCCATGAGCTGGGCCTGAAGCGGCATCAGATTGGTGGAAACAAAGGCCCGCAGGCCGTCCGCGGCGACCCGCAAATCCGCATGCTCCGGGAATTCAGTTTGGGCGCTACGCAATGCCACCAACAGATCGCTCTCGGCCGTTGCTCGGAGCGAGCGCTCTTCCTTGCTGCCGGGATCGAGCAATGCCCCGCGGGTTGCATCGCTGATTAGGATCAGGTCCTTGTGGACGCGGTGTTTCAGGGTTTCCAGCGCGTCACTCCGACGTTGAACATCGCCCTGAATATGCTCGGCCCAAAAGACGAGGCTCACTCCGGCCAGCAGAAAAACCACCAGAAGGAACGTGGCGGAGTGACACCGTTGCCAGAAAGAATTGCGTTTCATGGTGTGCGAGGGCCAAACGGCGACGCGGGCGGCTCCGGGGAAGGGAGACACGACCCAACTGGCCCCGGCTCTGGCTGCGACCGGACTCGGCGCAATCTCTGCAAGCGCGGCTTGGTGCCCATCAGTTTCCAGTGTTGCCGTGCCCAGCATGGGCCGACGCTCCTGCGAAAACAAGGGCGTTCTGCCGCGCGCGATTGTGTTTGCCGGATTTCAGGCGGCGGGCGTAGGCTCGGTGGCGTGCTTTCGGAAACCAACATTGCGAAAGGAGAACCCATGAATGCATCCATCTCACGTCGTTGCTTCGTTAAGTCCACGGTCGCCGGTATCGCGTCGTGCGGCGCGCTGGCCGGACTGGCTGAACGTTTGGCTGCCGCCACAGCGTGCCCGAAACTCGGCCTCACGAGCAAGGTGCGCATCGGCAAAATCTATCTTGGCCACGCCCACCCCGGCTGGCCCACGCACACGGTGGACGTGCCCGCCGAAATGAAACGCTGCGAAGCCGAACTGGCGAAACTCGGCTCGCGCCTGGCGGATGTGGAGTTCGTCAACGCCGGCCTAGTTCAGGACGACGCAGCGCTGACCAAGGCCAAAGCGGAGTTCAAGGACGTGGACGGCATTCTCGTGATGCACCTGACGATGGGCATCGGCGGCTATCTGCAAAGCCTGATGGAGTTGGGCACTCCCGTTGTCCTGTTCAGCCTGCCCTACACCGGCCACGAGTGGCACACCATCGCGAGTTGGCAGAAGCAGGGCAAGCTCATCGAGGTGTATCCCACCAGCCGATTCGAGGACGTGCTGATCGCCATCCGGCCGTTCCGCGCACTGCACCGGCTCAAGGAAGCGCGCATCCTCCACGTGAACCAAGGTCCGGCGGACGCCGCCTACTGCAAGGCTATCAAAGACAAGTTCGGCACGGACGTCCAGAACGTCGGGCTGCCGGAACTCCAGAAGGCGTACGACAGTGCCGACCGCAGCGAAGCGATGGCTGATTGCCGCCGTTGGCTCAAAGAAGCGAAAAGGGTCGTCGAGCCCACGAAGGACGAAGTGCTGAAGTCCTCCACGATGTACATCGCCATGCGCGACCTGCTGGCGCAACACAACGCGGTGCTCGTAACGATGAACTGTCTGGGGATGAACCTGATTGGACGCAACATGGGCTATCCTTGTCTGGGCTTTGTACGCCTGAACAACATGGGGCTGGGCGGCGTGTGCGAGGCGGACCTGAAGTCCAGCATGACGCATCTCATCTTCAGCTACCTTGTTGGCAAGCCGGGCTTCGTGACCGATCCCGTTTTCGACCTCTCCACGTCGAGCATCATCCACGCGCATTGCGTCGCCGCAACGCAGATGGAAGGGCCGGAAACAGCCGCCGCGTCGTACCACATCCGCAGCCACCTGGAAGATGGCAAAGGCGCGTCGCTCCAGGTGAAGATGCCCATTGGACGGAAGCTCTCGATGGCGCGGCTCATTGATACCGACAAGTTGCTGTTCGCCACCGGCGACGCCACGGACAGCCCGTTTGTCGAATGGGGCTGCCGCACCAAGCTCACCATGAAGGTGGCGAACCCGGAACGCTTCCTGGAGAACTGGTCGTGCGGTTTGCACCGCGTCGTCTTCTATGGTGACCACACGCAAGACATCCGCCGCTTCTGCCGCTTTGCCCAGGTGCGATTGCTGGTGGAGGGCGTGGACGACCTGCAGAAAGTGGATGGCCTCGAATGGCAGCCGCACGTGCATGCGTGAGCGGCTGACTCGAACTTGAAATCCAGGCCGTTGCGAACAAGCTTCAGCCATGAAAACCAAACCTGGAAGCACTGTCATTCCCCTCCTTCTCGGCTTCGCCACCGTCATCGGCACGTTGGCAACCGTGATTGCCGCCGAACCGTCGTTGACCGGCGATCGCGTCGCCACGAAGGATGGCGACCTGGTCGTCCATCCGGTCAACCACGCCACCCTGGCGCTCGGCTGGAAGAACGTGACGGTCTATGTGGATCCGGTCGGCGGCGAGAAACGGTTTGCCGATCTGCCCAAGCCCGACTTGATCCTGCTCACGGATATCCACGGCGACCACCTGAATGCCGACACGCTCAAAGCCGTCAGCACAGACAAGACACAACTCGTCGCGCCGCCCGCGGTTGCCGAGCAACTGGCGGCGGACCTGCGCCCCCGCACGACGATTCTGACCAACGGCGAAACCAAGTCGGTGCTGGGCGTAGCTATCGAGGCGGTGCCGATGTACAACACCACGCCGGAACGCGCCAAGTTTCACGGGAAGGGCAGGGGAAACGGCTACGTGCTGACGTTCGCCGAAAAGCGTGTTTATCTGAGCGGTGATACCGAAGACATCCCGGAAATGCGCGCCCTCAGAAACATTGACGTTGCCTTCCTGTGCATGAACCTGCCTTACACGATGACACCCGAGCAGGCGGCCAGCGCCGTGCGCGAGTTCCGTCCGAAGATTGTCTATCCCTACCACTCTCGCGGCAGTGACTTGGAGAAGTTCAAGCAGCTCGTCGGCGACGACCTTGGCGCTGAGGTTCGTTTGCGCGATTGGTATCGGCCTTGACAACGATTGACTTCATGCCGGTCGGCAGTGTTGTCTGCGCGATGCGAATTGTGCTTTTGAGCGGCCACCGGTTCTGCCATCGTCTGCGTCACAACCGATGAGCAAATCAAAAGACCATGGTGCTTGCTGTGCGAGCTGTTCCTGCTCGCGAGGTCCCGGACTGTGGCTGCTGCTGATCGCGGTCGCCGTCGTGGCAAGCGTGGCTGTTTGGCCGCGCAACCCCGCCGTTGAAAAGTCGGAGAAAACGCGGCCCGCAGTGGCTACGAACGCGCAAGCCGCGCCGCTGGAGGCGAAGGCGGACCTGCAGTTTCTGAAAGGTCGCTGGCTGCGGCCCGACGGCGGCTACGTCATCGAAATCCGGCAGGTGGATGCGGACGGACAATTGGACGCGGGCTATTTCAATCCGAATCCGATTCGCGTGGTCAGCGCGAAGGCGACGAAGGAGGGCGCGGCGGTGAAGGTTTACCTTGAGCTCAACGATGTGAATTATCCCGGCTGCAAGTACAACCTCACCTATCTTCCGGACCAGCGGCAGTTGGTGGGCACTTACTATCAGGCCGCGATGCAGCAGACGTACGAGGTCGCCTTCGAGCGCGAGCCGTAACGCCGGTCACTCCTCTTCCGGCAAGTCCAGCTCTATGGTCTGGTATTCACCGAAGCTCGCGCCCCCGGAGCGCAGAATCTTCGCCATCTGCGGGGAGACCCACTTTCGCGGTTTGCGCCGATCTGTGGCGGGAGGCTTCAGGCGGTAATGGCCGGCGGCATCCTTCTCGATCAATCCCTCCTCGATCAGGCGTTGCAGGACCGGCACGGCCCAACCCGGGTCCTCGCGATGCCGACGCTTTCCGCCTGCGCGGCGCGAGATTTCCTTGGCGGAAACATACTGCCCCGCCGCCGCTTTCAAGTAGTCGAGAATCTCGCGTTTCTCCGCTTCCATGCTGCTGGTGATTGCCGCGGACTGTGGCAGAAGCGGGAGGTAAATCAAACCGTTTTCGCGCGGCAACCTGCACCGCACACCGCTTTTCGTCTGGATTACGGGGCGCGAATTCACGACTCTGTCAGCACATGAAGCGTACGCACCATTGCAATGCCTTGCGTCCAGCCGACGCGGGGCAGATTGTGACTTTGACCGGCTGGGTTCACTCGCGCCGCGATCTCGGCGGTGTCATTTTCATTGATGTCCGCGACCGCGAAGGCCGCACCCAGACCGTCTATGATCCGTCGGATTTACCGAAGGAAGTCTTCGCCCGCGCCGAGGCGTTGCGCAGTGAATGCGTCGTCGCCGTCACTGGCAAGGTGCGCCTGCGTCCCGAAGGCACAACTAATCCGAAAATCCCCACCGGCGAGGTCGAGGTCATGGCGCAGTCGCTCGAAGTGCTCAACGTTGCGGACGTGCTGCCCTTCCAGGTGGACGATCCCGAAGCGGCCAGCAAGGTGAACGAGGAATTGCGGCTGCAGTATCGCTACCTGGATTTGCGCCGGCCCGAGATGATGCGCAATCTCCGCCTCCGCTCGAAGGTGGCCACCGCCGCGCGCGTGTTTTTCGACGAGCAGGGCTTCCTCGAAGTCGAGACGCCCATCCTGTTCAAGTCCACGCCCGAAGGCGCGCGCGAGTTCATTGTGCCGAACCGTCGCGAGCCGGGCACGTTTTACGCCCTGCCGCAGTCGCCGCAGCAATTCAAGCAGATCCTCATGGTCGCCGGCGTCGAGAAGTACTACCAGCTCGCCCGCTGTTTCCGCGACGAAGACCAGCGCGCTGACCGGCAGCTCGAGTTCACGCAGGTGGATATCGAGATGAGCTTCATTGAGCGCGAGGACATCTACGCGCTGATCGAGGGCTTGCTGAAGCGCATTTGGAAGACCGCACTCAACGTGGACGTGCCCACGCCGTTCAAGCGGCTCACGTTCCAAGAGGCGCTCGACCGCTACGGCATTGACAAGCCGGACACGCGCTTTGGCATGGAGCTGACGGATTTCACGGAGGAATTCCGCGCGAGCACGTTCAAGGTGTTCAGCGGCGCAGTCGCCAACGGCGGCGTGGTCAAGGCCATCAACGTGAAGGGCCTCGCTTGCGCCACGCAGGGACAGCTTGAGACGATGACCGCGACGGCGAAAGACTTTGGTGCGAAGGGGCTCGCCTTCATCAAGGTCGAAGGTGGCGAATGGAAATCGCCCATCGTGAAGTTCTTCACCGACGCCGAGAAAGCCGCGCTCAAGACGAAGCTGAACATTGAGGAAGGCGACTTGATCCTGTTCGCCGCCGACCAATGGCTCGTGGCGTGCGAAATCCTCGGCAAGATTCGCCTCTATTGCGCCGACGTGCTCAAGCAAACCGGCAAACTGACGATCCCGGCGGATCGGTTCGATTTCCTCTGGGTGGTGGACTTCCCGCTGCTCAGCTTCGACAAGGAGCAGAACCGGTGGTATTCCAGCCATCACCCGTTCACCGCGCCGGTGGCGGAAGACATCCCGTTCCTGAAGACCGACCCGAAGAAGGTCCGCGGCCAGCATTACGACATGGTCGTGAACGGCGTCGAACTGGGCGGCGGCTCGATCCGCATCCACCAGCCCGACGTGCAGAAGACGGTCTTCGAAGAAGTCCTGCAAATTCCGCCCGACATGGTGAAGGCGCGGTTTGGCTACATGCTGGAGGCGTTTCGCTACGGCGCGCCCCCGCACGGCGGCATCGCGCTGGGCTTCGACCGGCTCATTGCCATCCTTTGCGGCACGCCGAGCATCCGCGACGTCATCGCCTTCCCGAAGACGGCCAAGGGCACCTGCCTGATGACCGATTCACCGGCCGGCGTTGAGCCGAAGCAACTGCGGGAGTTGTATCTGGAGTTGAAGGCGGCGAAAAAGCCGTAGCCGGGACGGTCAGCCACTACCGCCGATCCGGATCGAGCTCCGAGTTTCTTGCCTGAAGTTGTGCAGCACTATGCGCAGCCACGTCCTGCATGGTCAGGCCCGATTCCTTGCAGAGCAGAGCGACGTACCAAAGCAAGTCAGCAAGCCGGTCTTGAACTTCTCGGCGTTGCTCAGGCGTCAGGGAAGACTTGCCGGATGCCGATGCCGCCATCATAAGCGCCCCGATCTTTCCGGCTTCCTGCTGCAATCCGAGGACAGGGAGTTCGATTCGTTCGCGGTTGTTTCGCAACGACAGCGGTACGTTGGCAGCGAGCGCCTGGTATTCGTCGAATGTCCTCATGCTGGGTTTCCTCGTGGGTGATCCATATCGGCCCGACCGTGGAATGGTCAGGCCGTGACTTCTTTGGGCGCTGCGACTCCAGCGGCGGCGGCTTTGGAGATCAGCAAATCCAGATGTTCCAGGCAGAAGCGGGACCAAGACTCGTAGCGGGAAGGATTCCCCATGGCTTCAGCGATCGGAATGAACTCCGGGCCCAAAATGCCACTGCGCCGCCCCGCGACATCCTCATTGGGCACATAGGCGACATGCACGACGCCAAAATGCACCGCCCCGACCTCCGTGCTGTCATCGTTGATGACCGCCACGGCCGTTTCTGCCACCTCATCAATGGCCACCTCTTCCAACAATTCCCGCCGCATCCCATCCTGATAGCCGCGGTCGGTTGAAAACAGTCCATGGTCCTCCTCGGAAATGTGCCCGCCGATCCCCACCGAATACAGGCCGTGCAGTCGGGTTTCCTGGCCGCCCTTGCCGCGCTGGTACCGAAGAATCTTCCCGTTGCAGAGAAGCAATACGTAAGGGATGAGCTGTTTGTACCGCTTGTCGTTCTCAGCGTCAGTGCGGTTCAGATACACCAGCCTTGAAGGGGCGGTCACGACCGGGAGGTATTTCTCTACGTCCAAGGTCAGCCCCTGGAACACGCCCAATTCCTCGAACAGCTTCCGTTCAAAACACAGCACTCGTTCTTCTACAGCCATCGTTCGTACGCCTTTCTTTTAAGTGGTGACCCATCGTGCTGGGAACGGTTCGCGTTTGCGAGCAAAACCTCAGCTTCCTCCGCCACTTTCTTTTGCTGAGCATCTCCAAACCGACGCAACTATGTCCAGGCCTTCCGTTCGATCTCCGTGGTGTTTCCAGGTTCTTGCCGGCTGCAACAGACATGGGGCTTGAAAGCGGCATCAGGTTGTCGAGACTCAGCGCGTGATTACTGCGGACTCTGCACCGTCGTCTCAAAGGCGACTTGGCCGGCGTCAATGCCTGGCATTGGGAATAGGGGCGCTGGTGCTGGTTGGCGTGCTGCTCCTGATTCCTGAGCCGAGTCCGCGCGTCCCTCTGGCTCCCGTGCCAAAATCCTTTGCCTGGAGGCAGGACGAGGTTTGGGCCGGGCTCGAACGCGAGTTTGTCTCCGCCAGAGCGACTGGTTGCGACGGCATTGTCCCCCGCATGGAGGCGTTCGTCGGTGACATCAACGACCTGTTGGCGGAGCTTGCCAAACGGAACTTGCCGCCGGAGTCGCCGCTGTTCTCGGAACTTGAGACCGATCTGTTCCACCTCGCCGCACTGGTAGCCGCCTGCCCGGAACGGTTGAACGATTTCACGGCCCTCGTCACCCGCACGCGAGCCGCGGTGAAACGGCAGTCGGAGCAGTGGGATGTCAATGCGCCCGCTTCGCGTGAGCGGCTTTATCGGTTGCTGTTCGGCAGCCGCATCGCGCTCGAGGAAGCGGTAATTCAGGCCACCACCAACGCCGCCTTACCCACCGTGGTGTCGGGCACAGACGAGCCGTCGCGCACGCCGTCGGCCACGCTGCTGGGCGTGACGTTGCACAGCGGCGACATTCTCCTGTCGCGGGGCGGTGCGGCCACGTCGGCGTTGATCGCGCGCGGCAATGATTTTCCCGGGAACTTCTCGCACGTCGCGCTGCTGCA
>CAZWJC010000140.1:0-18068 GCA_964634255.1 uncultured Verrucomicrobiota bacterium
AGCAGGTCGGAGAACCGGCGCAGTTCGGTGCTGCTGGGGAGATGACCCATGATGAGCAGGTGGGCGACTTCGACAAAGGTGGATTGTTCGGCGAGTTCCTCGATCGGGACGCCACGATACCGCAGGATGCCCTTGTCGCCGTCAATGAACGTGATGCTGCTCTGACACGAACCGGTGTTGCCGTAGCCGTCGTCCAGCGTGATGTAGCCCGTCTGGTTGCGCAAGGCCGACACGTCCACTGCCTTCTCGTGTTCGCTGCCTTCGACCACGGGGAAATTGTAGGTCTTACCGTCCAGCTTCAGTTCTGCAATGTTGCTCATAAGCGCTCGCTCGTAGTGGAAATCACTGTGGCGAAAATAGGCGAGCATTTCGCACCCGGCAACCCATTTCCCCGGATTTCCGGTACGAATGAACTGAGTGGGTTGCGGCGGTATTGTGGGCTGCAACGGCCGCCCGCAGGTTTACTTCTTTCGCGGCGTCTCGGGTTGCGCGGAGGGCGGGAGTGCGTTCCAATGTGGCAGGAGCAATGCACCCGCAACGAATACGCTCACGGCCAGCACCGTGAAAACACCGCTCCATCCCCAGCGCGCGTGAAAAAACACCGGGATCGTGCCGCCGACGATCGCGCCGACGGACCCACATCCGCTGATGAGTCCAACGGCCGTGGCCGCGCCGCGTTGTTCGCCGAAGTCTACTGGCGACGTGCTGCTGATCAGCGCATCCGGGCCGAACAATAGGAAGCCAATCAGGAACAGCCACACGCCCAGCATCAGCCGGGACGGAGGCAGGCGGTCCAGGCTGAAGAGAAGCACTGAAAGCAACAGAAGGCTGATCACAATGACCGGATTACGCCGGCTGGCGAATAGCCGGTCGGAGAGCACGCCAGCGGCAAAGACGCTGATCGGGCCGGCCAGTTCAAACATGCTGCTCAGCGCGCCGGACTCTGTCATGTCTGTGCCGAGTTTCTCGTTGAGGTATTTCGGCGCCCAAAACAGAATGGCGTAGCGGGCCGGTTTTAGGAGGAAGTAAACCGCTGCCAAGAGAAGCACAACAGGGCTCTTCAACACTTCCAACGCGGTTGTTAAACACTCCTTGCCGCCAGTCGCACCCGCAGGGCAGGTGGCCCGGGAGGCGGTGTCGCCGGTTGGCGGTTCTTCGACCGGCGGTAGCCCGACGTCCTCCGGTCGGTTGCGTTGCAGGAAGTAGAACAGCACCCAGATGCCCAGCAGCGCGGCGGCTGGCATGAAAAACGCCCAGCGCCAACCCCACCGGCTGCCGAAGTAACCGGCGAAGACCGAGGCGACGAATCCGCCCGCCGCGTAGTTTGTGCACCACAAACCCAGCACCGTGCCGCGCTCTTGCCGGGCAAAAAAACTGCCGATGTTCTTTGTCAGCGGCGCCCAGCCGGTGGACTGGCAGAGCCCTTGGAGGCAGAAGAAAAGGCCCATGAGCGGTACTAGTGACGAGGCGCCCATGGCTATCGCGGCGAACACGGAGCCCAGCATCCCTGCGAGAATCACTCGCCGGGGGCCGAAGCAATCGCCGCACATCCCACTCAGGAACTGGCCCACCGCATAGGCGGTCAAAAAGGCGCCGTCCATCCAGGCCATCTGATCCAACGCCAGGCCCGGCCCGCTGGCGGCGCCCATCTCGATCTTCGCGACCGCGAATGATTTTCGCGTAAGATAGAAACCGGCGTACGCCAGCCAGGTAATACCGAAAATCTGCCAGCGCCAGCGGCGCCGCCGCCGGACCAACTCGCCGTCGCCAGCGGTGTCGCCAGGGGGGGACGGAAGAAGTGCGTTGAGCGGCCGCGGGTTCATGGACGAACGTGGCTCGGCCGCGAGGAGAATGGGGAGGCGGGGAATACGGAGGCGGGGGTGCCGCCGGCTCGCTTCACTCCGGGCGATTCCATCTTACCGACCTCACTCACGCGCGGAGGGATTGACGTCTCAGCTCTCCGGTGAGGCGATGGACGGCAGCGAGATGCGAACGACGCCGGCCTTGGCGTTGGCGGAAGGCACGATCTCCAATTTGCCCTGGTGCGTCTCGATGATCTTCCGCGTGACGGCGAGGCCCAACCCCAGACCGATATTCCGCGTCGTGAAGAATGGAGACGATGCCTTCTGGGCGGTCTCGGCGGTGAAGCCGCTGCCGTTGTCCTGGACCTCGATTTGGAGAGAGGACTTGCCGCCGCTGTTCGTATCACCGCACAGCCGCACGCCGATTTTGGGATCGGTCGGGTTGGCTTGGAGCGCATTGATGATCACTTCGGTGAGCGCGTGCTTCAATGCCGCGCGATCGCCGCTGACGATCACCGGTCGCCCCGCGTCTTCAAAGCGCAACTGGCTCGCCTTGCTGGGATGGTACTTTTGCGCCTCCTGATAGGCTTCCTCGACGAGTTTGGCCAGCGGGACGGCCTCCGGCGACACCACCGCGTCGCGTGCCAGGAAACGCATCTGATTGATCAAGCGCGACACTCGCTTGACGCCTTCCGCGAGGGCATCGCTGAGCGACGCGCGAAATTCTGCGTCCCGGTATTTCTCCGCGAGTAATTGCTGGTGCGTGGACAACGGTACAAGGGCGTTGCCGATCTCGTGGGCCATGCGGTCGGCCATGGTTTTGACGAGGCGCAGGTTGGCCGTTTCGATCTCGAGCCGTTGCAGCTGCTCGGCCTGGGTACGGTCTTCGGCCATGAGCAGGGCAGACGCCGGCAAGCCGGAGGTGCGCCCATGGAACGGCACCACCGACACGTAGTACACCGCTTTAGTGGGCGATTCGGGTTCGTACTTGAAGGTGGGCACGGCGGCCCCGGTCTTGAGCACTTGATAGACTTTGCTCCCGAGCAGTTGCGGCAAATCGCTGAATTCCATCTCGCCGCTTCGATGCTCGGCGCCGCCGAAAAACCGCCGTGCCGCCTTGTTCGCGTGCAGGATGTTGAGATCGCGGCCAACGACCACACACGCGCTGCTGAGCTCGCGGAGGATTTCGGCCATCATCTCGTGGTTGCCGGCCAGTTGGTCGTGCAGCCAGATGTTGCGGACGGCGAGCCCGAGTTGTTCCAATAGATGGAAAATCAACTCCAGTTCGGCATTTACCAGCGGTTCGCCCGTCACGCGCCCGTCGAACAAGGCGACGCCGAGCAGCTTTTCGCGGTCAAGGATTGGGACGGCCACCTGCACGCCCAGCAATTCGAATTCCTTCTGCGCCTCGGGATCGCGCAGGACCTCGTCGCTGGTACGGCGTAGGATGCGGCACAGGCGGAAGAGCTGCGCGCCAGTGCCGGCGTCGAGCGAAAGTTCGAAATGCTCGAGCAACCCGGCCGCCATGCCGATGGAGCAGACTGAACGCAACCGTCGTCCTTCGTCATTGGAGCGGGTTTCCGAGAAGGCGGAGGCGGGTTGGCGAAGGAAGATGACGCCTCGGTTCACGCTAAACATCTCGCGCAGCAGCAGCAGGAATTGCCCGAGCATGCCTTCGGCGTGCAACGAGTGCGTGAGGATGCCGGAGAACTTGCGGAGAATCTCGAAGTTCTGCGCCAGGCTCGGTGGAGGCGTTGGTTCGGTTGCTGGGCCGGAGCGCTTGACGGAGGGCAGGGAGAGAAACTCCGTGCTGGAGGCGTAGGGGCTAGGTTCCGGCGCGGCTGTGGTTGTATTCACAAGCCGCTCCACCAACAGCGCCATCATGCGCGGGCGGATCGGTTTGGTCACGACTTGGGACACGCCCTGAAGGTAGGCCTCTTCCTCCCACTCGTTCTGGCGGCTGCCCGCCAGGACCAGCACGGGACACTTGGGGGCGCGGCGGCGCAGTTTTTCGACCGCCCAAAGCCCTTGAACGCCGCTCAGTTCAATGTCCAGCGCACACAGCTCAACCAAGCCGTGGGCCAGCAACGGTTCCGCTTCTTCAACGCTGGTGCGGTGAACAATACGATACTGCTCGGGGTTCAACGCCGAGCGCATTGCCTCGGCGGAATCCGGGTGACCAGCCAAAACGAGCACGGTTTTCATCCCTCAAATTCACGCCACGGTGGAACATCCTCGCCCCACCACTTGCCCGGCCCTTCCAAGAAGGACCGGCCAGAACATTCTTCCCTGCAACTGCCCGACCGCTAGTAAAGGCTCCCTGCTGTCGCCGGTCAATGCAAACCTCGGTTTTGTAGCAGTTTGGTCCGCCGCGGACAAGCTCGGCCCTTGCCGGAACCTGTTCCCGGGTTGGGCCTCGCCTCCATCCGCAGAGTCCCGGACATGCTCGGGGGCGGTTGCCTATCGCCCAGAGGGGAACCCGGGTTCAAGACGCGGGTGGCCTGAGCACTTCAGCCAAGGTGGCCAGCAGTTGCTCGGCATTGAAAGGTTTGGCGACGAAGGCCCGCGCCCCGCGGCGGAGCGTCTCCTGCTGGAATTCACGCGTCGCCAGGCCGCTCATCGCGACGATGGGGAGGTGGGAGTCCTGCTCAAACAACATGGCAATCAACTGCCGGCCGTCGCCAAACGGCATCATGATATCCGTCAGAATCACTTGGATGCGGTCGTGGTGCTTCTCGTACAAATGCATTGCTTCCGAGGCGCTATTGGCGGTGAGCGTGGTGTAGCCGCCCCGCCGCAACACCCCTTCCGCCATTCGCAGAATTGCCTCCTCGTCATCCACCACCAACACCAACTCGCCGTGGCCGGGCGGGACCGGGCCGGTTTCCGTCCGGACAGGCTCCGTGTCTTGTCCGGTCGTCGCTGGCAGGTACACCTGAAACGTCGCGCCGCGCCCTTCTTGACTGTCCACCGTGATGAATCCGCCGTGTTCCTCGACAATTCCCAGGGCGGTGGCCAAGCCCAACCCCGTACCCTTGCCTTGCGGTTTCGTGGTGAAGAAGGGATCGAAGATGCGATCGGCGACCTCCGGCGGGATGCCGGCGCCGCTGTCCGAAACTTTGAACACCACGTAGGGAATAGGCTGAGCCTTTGGGTGGATCTTCGCCATGCTCGTATCCAGCGTCTGGTTCTCCAGCGTGAGAAACAACACCCCGCCATCCGGCATGGCGTCTCGCGCGTTGACACAGAGGTTCATCAGGACCTGGTGAACCTGCGAAGGATCGGCCAGCAGCGTGGCGGGTTGCCCGGCGTAATCGGTGTAAATCTGGATGTTCTTTGGGAAGGTTTGCTGCAGGAGCCGGGCGATCTCCTTGAGTAGGTGTCGGGGCTGCACGGGGCCTTTCTGGGACTCGGTGCCCCGGGCGAAGGTGAGCAGTTGTTTGATCGTGTCCCGCCCCCGATGAGCGCTGTCCCGGATCGTGGTCAGGAGGCTGCGCGTCTCTTCATCCACGGGATTCATGGCCAGCATCTCTACGCCCATGATGATCGGGCTGAGAATGTTGTTCAAATCGTGCGCCACCCCGCTGGCCAGCGTGCCCACACTTTCCAGCCGCTGGGCGTGCAAATACTGGTCCTGAAGGTGTTTCTTCTCGGTGATGTCGTTGCAGGTGATGAGGACGGATGTCGGTTTGCCCTTCGTGTCAGTCAGGATTGTCCACCGGCTAGCGACGGTGCGCGGCTGCAACTCCGTGAACAGGACCAGTTCGCCGGTCCAACTGCCGTTGGTCGTGACCTCCTGCAGAGCGGCGCGCAAGACCAAGTCCGACCGTGGGTGCAACACAAACCCCAGATCCTTCGACTGCGCCTCTGCCAGTTTGCACCCGGTCAGTTCCTCGGCGGCGTGGTTCATGTACTGCACCCCGTGCTTTGTGTCCCACACAAGGATGGCGTCATTCGTGGCCTCCAGCAGGGCAGCCTGTTGCCGAATGCGGTGATCGGCAATCTTCCGTTCCGTGATGTCCGACATGATATGAACCACGCTGGTGAGTCGTCCATCGGCATCGAGCAACGGATCCACGGTCACCTGAAAGACCCGGGATCCCACCGGAAGGTCCATGGTTTCGCGCCGGAGGGTCTGGCGCGCGCGCACGAGTGGGCAGTCGGTAATGGGCTCGGCGACATGGTGTATGATTTGGCAGCACCGGTGACCGACGATCTCGGCGGCGGGTTTGCCGGCCAGTTTCTCCATGGCAGCGTTGCATCTCAGGATTTCGCCATCTGCTGACACCAGCGCCACGGAGTCGCCGATGGCGTCGAACGTGGTCCGCCAATGCCGCTCGGAACGGCGCAATTCCTCTTCGGCCCGCTGCCGCTCGGTGATGTCTCGGGAGGTCACCAGAATTCCTTGCACGCCGGGTTGATCGAGTAGATTCCTGCCGAGGGATTCCAAGTAGATCCAGTGCCCTTGCGCATGGCGAAAACGCATGGCGGTCGGAATGCCCAGATTCGTCTGGGCTACTACCCGTTGCAGGGCTGCCTTTGCGGTGTCCTGATCATCCGGATGAACGAATTCGATCGGATTCTTCCCGACCAAATGGCCTTCGGGATAGCCGAGGATTCGGGTGGCTGATGGGCTCTCGTAGATGATCCGGCCTTCCGCGTTCAGTAACGTGATGATGTCGGAAGAGTGTTGCGTCAGCGCGGCGGAGCGGGCGCGCTCGTTGGCGAGCGCTTGCTGCTGTTGCAACTGTTCCTGCGTCCGGTGAAGCCGCCGGCGGTGGAGTTTGCCCACGACACCTACGATGCCCGCCATGAGTGCCAGCCCGGCGAGACCTTTGCACCAGGCCGTCTGCCACCAGAAGGGCTGCACGACCAGCGCGAGCGAACAGCCGGTCTCGTTCCACACCCCGTCGTTGTTGGCCGCCGAAGCACGGATCTCATACTGGCCCGCGGGCAACCAGGGAGCAGTGACGGATCGTTCCGAACCCTCCTGTGAGAGATAGCGCTCGTTGTTATGGATCAATTCAAAGCGCAGTCGCACTTTCTCCGGTGCGGTGAAGGACAACACGGCGAAGCGGACCTCCAATTGTCGGCTTCCCGGTGGGAGGACGATTTGAGGTGGAGCGCCGGCCCCGCCGGCGGGGCTGGCGAGTGACGATTGGCCGAGGATGAGAGTCACGGGCTGTCGCTTGCGGTCGAGATAAACAAGGCTCTCGGGCAGGATTGGGGGCGGCAGCGGGTTCAGGGGGAACTTGCGCGGATCCACCATGGTTATGCCCTTCAAGGTTGTAAACCACAGCCGACCTTGGCTGTCTTTCGCGCCGGTCGTCTGCCCGCCAATCGTACATTCAACGCTGGCCAGACCGTCGCTTAGGTTGAAGACATGACATGCCAGGCGGAAATTGCGCTCTTCGGCTGCCTGGACAAGGTCGGCATGTGCGACGCGAACCACTCCCCGGTTCGAGCCCAGCCACCAGTAGCCCCGGTCGTCCGCCAGGATGCAGCCGATGCGGCAGTGAGGCAGCCCCTGCTGCTCCGTGACGGCGGCCCAGCGACCATCTTTGAACCGCAGCAACCCGGCATCCATCCCGCCGATCCATAATGTTCCGTCGCGCTCGAATCGCAGGCACGTGGCCCCGCGCACCGGGATGTCGGCGGCGCGTCTGAGCTCGTGCCATTCCCCCGCTGTGAAACGGAACAGGCCCTCTGCGCCGCCCGCATAAATGTCTCCCTGGCGTGGGTCCTCGGCAAAACACCTCACGTCATCCAGCCGCATCCCGGGAGTCGCCTCCAACCGCTTGAATTGACCCTCCGCATATATCGAAACGGTCGTGCCGCCTCCGATCCAAATGCGGCCGATCGAGTCCTGGAACAACGCCCGAACATTCCGCACCCCGTCTTCGGTGTCGGTCACATCTCGACGGTGAGGCGACTTCAGAATCGTGAGGTTCGTGGTTCCGGGATCCCCCGAGTGACACGCGATCCAGAGATTGCGCTCGCGGTCCAGAAGGAGGTTCTGCACGTAGGCGTTTTCGACTTGCTGCTCCTCGGGCAGGCGAACCGCGCGCCCCGCCTCCCAGCGGAAGATGCCGCTCCCGAAGGTTCCAATCAACATGCGTCCGGGAGACTCCTCGATCACGGCTTTCACGTTGCGCTCGGTCAACCCGCTCTCCTCGCCATAGCTGACGAAGGCGCGGGGCTTGAACCGCATCAACCCGCCGCCGCTGGAACCTACCCAAAGGTTGTGTTCCCGATCTGCAAACGTGCAACGCAGAGAATCGTAAGTAAGCCCGTTGGTGGTGGAGAAATACCGAGTTTCGCCGCTCGGGCTCACCCGGTAGAGCCCATGGGCGCTGACCCAGATGTTGCTCTGGTGATCCCGGGAGACACTCCACGCGTTGACCACGGGGGGCGACCATTGAAGCAGGACGCGATGCTGAACGCGTCCGCCTTCGATGTAGAGCATCGCGTTGGTTTTGAGGACCAGCAAACGACCGTCGGGCAATCCCGTCATGGAAACGAACCCCGGATGCATTTGCGCCGCGAGGTCCGAACGTTGCCAGTCACGACCGTCCCAAAAGCCCACGTAGGCGGACTGGTGCTGAGACACCCAGATGCGTCCGTCCCGATCCACATGGCCGAGGTAACCCGAACCCGGCTGCCCGGGAGGATCGGGCAACATCGCGAACTCGTTTCCTTGCGCACGAAGTACTTTGCCTTCGAAACTCGTGGCGCACAGGACACCTCCATTCTCACTGAAGGTGCGGACATAACTCCCCGTCCAGGTCGCCACCGGCTGGAAATCTGTCCAGCGGTCGGGCGTGCTGACTACCAACCCGCGATCCGTGCTCGCCCAGAGCCGGCGGGAGGCATCCAAATGAATGTTAACGATGCCCACGCCGGGTAACCCCGGGGTATTCGAGGGATCGAACACCTTGAATTTAACCCCGTCGAACCGCACCAGCCCGTTGAACGAACCGAACCACAGATGGCCATCCGGGGTTTGGACGATGGCTGTGGCGGAGTTTTCCGGCAGGCCTTGGTCTGTTTCCCAAGAGTCAATCAGGTACTCGGAGTCCCCGAATGTTCTACTCGACGGCGACACCACCTGAGCGATCGTGGCCACGAGGCTCAGGATGAAGCCGAGCGAAACCAGTCGCGGCACGGCGTTGCGCGACAGTGGGCCGGCGATTGGCCGGAGGCGGCGACGACCCCATGTAGCTCGTGTCCAAGGTCGTTTGTCTGACGCTAGGTGGTGCTTTGAGGATTCGATCATGAAAGAGGCCTGCGAAGGCTTGGTTTCAGCTGGGATCACGTCGCAACAACTGGCCGAGCGTCTCGATCAGTTGTTCCGCGCTGAACGGCTTGGCGACAAAGGCCTGGGCGCCTCGTTTGAGCGTCTCCCGTTGAAACTCGCTCGTGGCCAGTCCGCTCATGGCGATGATCGGCAGCGCGGGATTCTGTCCGTAGAGCATTGTGATCAGTTGCCGCCCGTCGCCGAACGGCATCATGATGTCCGTCAGCACCACCCGGATTCGCTCGTGGTGTTTCTCATACAGATGCAGGGCCTCGGAGGCACTCGTCGCGGTCAGCGTGGTGTAACCGGCTCGCTGCAGGACGCCCTCGACCATGCGCAGGATGGCCTCTTCGTCATCCACGGCCAAGATCAGTTCGCCGCGCCCGCGCGGGAGTGCTGCGGTCTCAGCTACCGCCCCGACCGCGTCGGTCGCAGCGCCGGCAGGCAGGAAGACTTGAAAAGTCGTTCCGTGACTGGGCACGCTCTCCACGGTTACAAACCCGCCGTGATTCTCCACGATGCCCAACACGGTGGCCAAGCCCAGCCCCGTTCCCTTGCCTTGCGGTTTGGTCGTAAAGAACGGATCGAAAATGCGATCCACTACCTCCGGGGGAATGCCCGTGCCGCTGTCCGACACCTTGAACACCACATACATCGTCGGTCGGGCTTTGGGATGAATGTTCGCCGTGTCTGCATCCAGCGTCCGGTTTTCCAAGGTCAGGAACAACACCCCGCCCTCGGGCATGGCGTCCCGCGCGTTGACGCACAGGTTCATCAAGACCTGATGCAACTGGGAGGGATCCGCCAGCACGGTCGCAGGTTCCCCGGTGTAATCGGTGTAAATCTGGATGTTCTTCGGGAAGGTCTGCTGCAGCAGGCGGGCGATCTCCTTGAGCAGATGCCGCGGTTGCACGGGCCCCTTCTGGGTCTCCGTGCCGCGGGCAAAGGTGAGTAGCTGTTTCACCGTGTCACGTCCCCGCCGAGCGCTGTCCTTCATCATGGCCAGCATGCTGCGCGTCTCCTCATCCACGGGGTTCAGGCTCAGCATCTCCACCCCCATGAGAATGGGACTGAGAATGTTGTTCAGATCGTGCGCCACCCCACTGGCCAGCGTGCCCACGCTCTCGAGTCGCTGGGCGCGCAGATACTGATTCTCCAAGTGCTTCTTCTCGGTGACGTCGTTGCAGGTAATGAGCACGGCGGTGGATTGGCCGGCGTCATCGGCCAGCACCGTCCACCGGCTGGCCACCGTGCGGGGTTGCGCCGTCGTGAGCAGCGCCAGTTCACCGGTCCAACTGCCGCGCGCCAAAACTTCCTGGATGGCCGCCCGCAATGACAGTTCCGTCCGCGGACGCAGGGCGAAGGCCAGGTCCCGCGACTGGGTTTCCGCCAACTTCCGCCCCGTCAATTCCTCCGCGGCGGGATTCATGAACTGTACCCCGTGCTCCACGTCCCATACCAGAATCGCATCGTGCGTGGCTTCGAGCAGCGCCGCTTGCTGACGCAGGCGTTCCTCTGCCTGTTTGCGTTCCGTGATGTCTTGGAGTAGCCCCAACGAGCCATGCGAGACGCCGCTGTCATCGCGAAGTTCCACCGCCGCTTCGGACAACCAACGGCATTGGCCGTCCCGGGCGCGGATGCGATACTCGCATTGCCAGATCGGAGTCAACCCGGAGCGGACGCGCTGGACCGCATCGTCCAACGAATACGTCGCCAGTTCCCCCAGGAGCACGCGCTCCTCGATGATCGAATCCATGACGGCGTCGGAGAATTCCTCCGGCCCGTAGCCGGTCATGTGTCGAATCCCTTCCCCGATGAATTCATAGCGGACGGTCGGTGCGGTGGCCGCATAGGATTGAAGATACGGCACGGCGCCGGCGACCTCGATGGCGCGGCGGTAGAGCGCCTCGGATTCCTGGCGGGCGCGTTCCATTCGCTTCCGCTCGGTAATGTCGCGAACGTGAAGCAGCAGGGCGGGCTGATCGCCGTAGTGGATGACGGCGCCCCGGACTTCCACCGGCACGTGTTGCCCGTCTGCCACGAGGCAAACGCCCTCGGTCTGCGCCAGTTCCCCGCTCCACCATTTGGGGAACTCGCGGCTCACGGTTTCCCGGGCTTCCGGCGGTACGGTGTCCAGCACATTCTTGCCGATCAAGGTGTCGCGGCTGAGCCCCAGCAGCCGGCACGCAGCCGGATTGGCGTCGAGGATTGTTCCGCCCTCGTCTTCGACAAACACCGCGTCCGGTGAACGCTCGAAAAGCTCGCGAAAGCGCACCTCGCTCTCGCCCAGGGCGGTCTCGGCGCGGAGGCGTTCCAGCGCGCCCGCAGCGTGGTCGGCCAGCGTCTGTAGCAGGTCAAGATCGGCCGGCGTGTAGGCGTGGCGCTTATAACTCTGGATCGAGAACATGCCCAGGTACCGGCCTTGATGGCGCAGGGGGACATACATCAGCGAAGCGGACGGGCGATTCTGGTCGCCAAACATGACGGACTCCGGCGCTCGCTCCGGATTCTCTCGCAGGATCAACTGGGCGCCGGTTTCCATTACGCGGCGTTCGGTTGGCGTGATCTCTTGACCTTCGGTTGTCACGACGGTCTGCCGCTTGCCGTCAATGGTGTCCACGCCCAGCATATACGCGGCCTCGGTTTGATCCTTTGCGCGCAGCTTGAGGAAACAGGCATCCCAGCCGAGCAGGTCCTCGGCGGCATCGGCTACGGCTTGCGCGGCGGCGGCAGCGTCAGTGACCGCCCCGAGCTGGCGGCCCAGCAGGGACACGCGCTGGATGATTTGTTCCGCCCGTTTGCGCTCGGTGATGTCACTCGAAACCCCAAGGAAGCCACTGAGGTTGCCCTGCGCATCCCGCACGGCGGTCACGACCAAGCTGATGACGACCCGGCTCCCGTCCTTCCGGATGTAGGTCCATTCCCGCGCGGCGTGCTGTCCCTGTTGGGCGAGTTCCACGAACACCTGAAAGCCTTGGATCGGGCGTCCGAGTTCCCGGGACAGTTCTGCGCTGCGAATGTTTACCTCGTTGGAGTCATGCCAGACCAAGGGCGTGAGTTTGCCCACCACCTCGCCCGCGGCGTAGCCCAGCAGTCGCTCTGCTCCGACGTTGAACACCGTGATTAGACCCTTCAGATCGGCAGCGACAATCGCGACCTCGGTCGCTGCATCGAACACATTCTGTATCCGCGTGCCGGCCTCCCGCAGCGCCGCGTCACGCTGACCCACCACATGGAGCATCTGGTTGAACGCACGGGCCAGTTGGCCTAGTTCGTCGTCCCGTGAAATCGCCGCGCAAACGGAGTAATCGCTGTGCCGGATGACGTGTCCGGTGGTTTCCAACAAGCTGGCGAGCGGGCGGAGGAAATGGTGCTGGACGCCGCGCAGCAACACGGTCGCCACTACCAGCAAGGCGAGCAGGACCGTGACCACCATGATGGCGTACTGCGGGAGACGTTTGTGGAGTGGTGGCAATTCCTCTGACAGGTAGAGATGCCCGAGGACTTCTGAGCCGCGCTTGATGGGTTGCCACAGCGAGAGTCCGCGTGCCGCGAACTGGTGTCCGGCTGGGGCGGGTTTGAGGGGGAGGAGCGTCACATGATTCGACGCACAGTAGTGGGCAAAGCGCTCGCCCTGCCGGTTGTAGAGCACCGCGATCCTGACCGCGGGTTGCGTTTCTTCGGCGAACGTCCGGAGGTAACTGGTGGCCTCGGCCTCACCTCCGAAATCCAGGGCCGCGGGAAGGACCTGAAGCAGCAAGTGGGAAGTATTCTGCAACTGAGCTAGCGACCGCGGCCGGAAAGTCGTGGTCTCATAGAGCAACACTGCGGCCGCCACGCAGAGTAACGCCAACATGCTGGCCAGCACCACCAACCGCACGAGCCGTCGGCGAACCGACGAATGAATGGGCGTGGTCGAAGCGTTCATTGGGGAAGCCTTGTCCGGTTATGCACGGCCTTGGCGTAACGCAACATCTCCGGGCTGATCTTCAGCCTGGCTCGCTCCATGGCGGGCCAACTGACCTCGAACACGACACGCCGATCTGCCAGGTTGAGACTGACCACCGCGCCGGCGGCGAGCGTCTCGCTGGATTCGACGACGGTGAGAATGGGGCGGTCCCGCAACGATTGTAGCCAACCCTGCTCGTTGTCGTCCTCCTCCCGGCTGAGGAACACCACCTGGCACTGCGCCGCCTCTTCGGGGGTGGCGATGAGGCGTGCCTGGACGCGCCGTGCGCCGGCAAAGCCTTTGGCCTCCTTCTCTACCGCCTTGAACAGGGTGTCCGATCCGCGGACTCCTACCAGAACCGGTCCGCTGGCCGACTTGAGGGCATTGGAGGGCCAGGTGACATACTGAGTGAACTTCACCAGATACCCGGCTTTGAGCCGGATTTCTTCGGCGGTGCGCGGTTGAGCCGGCACGGTCAGCGGAGACAGGAGCGCCGTAGCCACCAACAGCCAGCCGTGCGCGTGCTGGCAGCAACGAGCCAACGCAGACAGATCAAGATAGCGAGGGCTCATGTTTCGGAAGGCGGTTCTTGCCAGAGATGCAACCGGGCCCGCGAAACTCGCGGGCGTAATGCTCCTGAACCGGGTTGGCTTGATGCGGTTTCGCCCCATGATGCATTTCAGAAGCGCCACGTCAGCTTGCCATAGACCGACCGGGGTACCTCGGATTGCACGGGGCTGAGGCCACGGGGATACTCATAGTGCGAATCATGGAGCAGGTTTTGCCCGACGATCGCAAGCTCCCAATGCGCTGATGGCTTCCACGCCAGCCGCACGTCGACTTCAAAATAGGCTGGGACGTTGATGGATTCGAGTTCGTCCACATACCGCAACCCCGTGTCCCATTGCCAGTGTCGCCCGAGGTCCACTGAAGAACGCAGGCTGAATTTATGTTCGGGCGAGCTGTCTCCGTCGCCTCGACCCACGCTGGCCTGGGCCACGTCGGATTCGAACCAGGTGTAGCAGCCCTGCAACCGCCAGCAATCCAGCGGTTGCCACCCCAGCGCCAACTCCACGCCGTAAGTGTGGCCGTCGATGCGATTGATCCAGTTGACAGGCAAAACCGGCGGCACCGCGCCCACATTGAGCCGCCCCGGTTGAGTCACCAACAGATCGGAGTAATCGTTGTAGAATGCCGCAAGGTCCACAGACACCCGGTCGGTGGGCTGGATGCGGTAGCCGATTTCATAGGCGAGCAAATCCTCTGCGCGATCGGATTGTCCCTGGATCTGAACGAGTGTGGCCGGGGAACCCGGGTAGAACGAGCCGGGCGGGGCGACCCGCAGATCGTAGGCCATGCCGGCGGAGAGATGATTCGGCGTGGTCACGGCCCGGGACACGGCGGCCCAGACGGTTTGGCGTTCAGTCGGTTGCCAGCGCAGACGGGCGCTGGGTGAAACCTCCCAGCCCGTGTAGTCGTTGTGCTCGAATTTGGTGCCCAAGGTGAGGAAGAGCCGCTCCGTCACCAACGCGATTTCGTCCTGTCCGAAGAGACTGTAGAGTTGGTCATTGGCCTGTTCGCCGTCCGGCACACTCAACAGCCGTCCCGCCTCCACGGTATCAAAGGTCGCGCGGTATCCTGCGCCCCAGGTGATTTGCTGGCGTTCGCCCCAGTTGAAATCGTGTTGCAGATCCAAGTCCACCGTGTGCAGGTACTGGTTTGCCCCCGGATTGCGATCTTCGAAATAGTCGTAATAGGCTTGGACGGTGAGCGAGGAATTGGCCGAGCACTGTTTTGTCCAGCGGCCCAGCACGTCCGCTTCGAATTGCTGAAAACTAAACTGTTCCAAGGTCCCATAGGTTGGCGGCGTGAAGTTCGGGAAGTAACCGATCGCCCCGGCGTCGGCCCCCTGAACATCACCCTGCAGCGTGAAGGTGGAAGTGTCGCTGGAGTAGGAATCCAGGCGGAAGCCGCTGCGCCAGCGGGACCAGTCATCCTGCGCGTTGCCGTCCAAGGAGGTGGGGGTGTCGTCGAACAGGTCGTACTTGGCGTACACGCGGGCGTAAGTGTTCTCGGAAACTTGGAAGCCGTAACGCGCGGCGGAGATGATCTCGTTGAAGCTGCCGCCGCCGGCTTGGACCAACGCACCCTGAGTGTCCTTCGCACTCTTCGTGAGAATGTTGATGACGCCGTTGACGGCATTGGCGCCCCAAAGCGTCCCGCCGGGTCCACGCACGACTTCGATGCGTTCCACGTCCTCCAGCACCGCGTCGGGCATCCGCCAGTTCACGCCTCCGTAAGAGGGGTTGTACACCGAACGCCCGTCCATCATCACGAGCAGTTGGTTGGCATACTGGCCGTTGAAGCCGCGCGCCGACACGCCCCATTGCGATGCGCTGATCATTGCCACGTCCATGCCTGGCACGTAGCGGAGGGCATCGGGAAAGGTGGTGACACCCAGCCGGTGGATGTCCTCGTCGGTCAGCACGGATACCGCCGCGGCGGTGTCGGCGAGCGCTTCCGACCGCTTCGAGGCGGTGGTGACCTGGATTTGTGAAAGCTCCTCGAAGGAAAGATTGGCGAGAACGGGAGATTCGCCCGCGGGTTCTGCGGCGAGCAGCCGACCGACAAGTCCGGCCCAAACCGAACTCCGCGTGGCCAAGGCCGCGATCCGCCACCTGCCGTATTCAGGAGATATCCTGACTCGGCCGCGCCGTCCGCCTGAGTCGTTGCAGAAACAGCCAGTCATCAGCCCGATCGGGGGATTGAGTTGTTCTGTTTGCATAATCGGAGGTTGGCCAGTGTGACTTAAGGGCTTTCTCCAAGCGGCCCGCCGGTTGGCCGAGCGTGCGGATACGGGTACGGGTGAACCCGTAGGGCATTTTCAGCAAGATTGGGGGTATAGTCCCAGCCAACGGCAAGGCAACGCGCTGGAGTGTCTTGAGGCACTCGTATTCCGCTTTGAGGACCAGCGGTTTCACCACGGCCATAGTTAATCCACAGTGGCGGCAGCGTCAACGGCCTTTGGCACTTCATCCGGAGTTACTCTCGTTCTGACCGATGGCAATGCTGCGCAAACGAGCGATCCTCGGGTAAGGGTGGCGCAACGCTTAACATTGAACGCCACAGCAGCTCGCTTGCGGCATCCCGATGTTCGGTTTCCGATGCTGAATAGTGAGTATCCCCGCGGTTTAGCGGCGGACGGGCCGGCACTGGATCGGAGATTGGCGTTCCAATTTTCGAAGCAGACTAGAGACTGAGCATCTCCTTTTGCGTCAACGTGCGGAAGCCTTGCGCCTGCAGCGCCTCGCGGGCGGTGGCTACGTCCTGGACTTCGATGATAAGAATCGCGCGGTTGTTGGCCACGAACCCGGAGGTGTTGTCGAGGTTGATCCGGCGTTGGGCCAGGCAGTCGGCAATCGCATTCAGCGAGCCAGGTTTGTCGGGCACTTCCACTGCGAGCACTTCGATGAGTGTGGCCACGTAGCCCTCATGCTTCAGGGCCTGGTAGGCGAGGTCCGAGTCATTGACGAGGAACTTCATCACGCCAAACGCGCCGATGCTAGCCACGGTCACCCAACGGATGTTGATGTTGGCGTCGGCGAGAATCCTGGTAAGTCGGGCGGTCTGACCGGGCTTGTTTTCGGCAAACACGGCGACGAGTTTCACAGCATTCATGGCTTTCTCCTGCGCTTACAGCTTGCGGTTGTCAATCACGCGTTTGGCCTTCCCCTCGCTGACAGGCAGCGAGCCGGGCGGGACAAGTTGGACGGTCGGCTTGACCAGAATCTCGGCCCGCAGTTTCTCGGCGAGCTGCTTTTGCAGCGCGATCAGTTCCTCCACCTTGCCGCTGAAACCAGCCTCCGCCAACTCAACTTTCACGATCATCTCATCCAGTCCTTCGAGCTGAATCAGGTAGTTTCGTCCGACGCCTGGCTGTGCCATCAGCACGCGCTCAATCTGCTGCGGATAGATGTTCACGCCGCGCACGATGAGCATGTCGTCCGAGCGGCCGGTAATGCGGTTGAGCCGGCGATGCGTGCGCCCGCAGGGGCAAGGTTCGGCGATGATCGAGGTGACATCGCGAGTGCGATAGCGCAGCAGCGGCAGGGCTTCGCGACACAGCGTGGTCATCACCAACTCGCCACTCTGGCCGTCCGGCAGCGCTTCGCCGGTTTGCGGATCAATGATCTCGATCAGGAAATGGTCTTCCCACAGGTGCATGCCGTGCTTCTGCTCACATTCAAACGCCACGCCTGGGCCGTTCATTTCCGACAAACCGTAGGAGTTGTAGACGTCGAGCCCCAAACCTGCCTCGATCTTACGGCGCGTTTCCTCCGTGTACGGCTCGGCTCCGACGAATGCCTTGCGGAGTTTCAGGTCACGCCTTGGGTCAATGCCTTGCTTCTCCAAAAACGTTGCCAGATACAGCGCGTAGCTGGGTGTCACGTGGATCAAGGTCGTGCCGAAATCCTGCATCAGCATGACCTGACGCTCGGAGTTGCCAGGGCCGGCGGGGATGACGAGACAGCCGACCTTCTCCGCACCGTAGTGAGTTACGAGTGCGCCGGTGAACATGCCATAGGTCATCATGTTCTGGAACACGTCGCCCTTCGTCACGCCAGTCGCCACGAACGAGCGGGCGCACAGCTCGGCGGAGTTGTTCACATCGGACCGCGAGAAGAACAAAGCCTTGGGTTTGCCAGTTGTGCCGCTGGAGGTGTGCAAGCGGAGCGTCTCGTCATACGGCACGGCGAGCATTCCGGCGGGATAGTTTGCCCGGAGATCTGCGCTGGTGGTGAATGGCAGCTTGCGCACATCAGCGTGGGTGCGGATGTCGTCCGGCTTCACGCCTGACTCAGCGAACTTCTGCTGGTAGAACGGGACGCGCTTCGCGACGCGGCTTACGGTGTCTTGCAGCCGCTGAAGTTGAAGTTGTTCGAGCTCGGCGCGACGGATGGTTTCAGTGGACGTGTCCCAGAACATGGTGCGGAAATGGTTGGCGCGGGCGCCGGGGAGG
>CAZWJC010000141.1:0-18004 GCA_964634255.1 uncultured Verrucomicrobiota bacterium
GGCTGGCTCGAAGGCGAATACGTGAAGCTGCAGGCCATCAGCCACACGGAGCGCTTCGAGCGGAAAATGGAGGCGATCCGTGTGTTGGAACAGACGATGGAAGAAGCGCTGGACCAAGACGAGTTGATCGTCTGGCCCGCGCCCGAAGGCGACACGCGCATCCACCGCGATCACGCCAGCTTCGCCGCCGCACAGAAGGTCAAATGCGTTTCCTCGGTCCCGCTGCGCTTGGGCGGGCAGACGGTTGGCGTCATCACTTGCGAGCGAAACTGTGAGCCCTTCACCGAGGACGAGCAACGGCTGTTAAGTCTCATTGCCGAGATGGCTGTGCGCCGGCTCAGCGAGCTCAAGCGCACCGACCGGTGGTTCGGTGCATGGTGGGCGATGCGCACGCGGGAAGGTCTCGCGAAAGTGGTCGGTGTCGAGCACACGTGGAAGAAGGTGATTGCCGTTCTTGTGGCTGTTGGGCTGGGTGTTTTGTTCTTCGGAAAGATGAACTACCGGGTTGAGGCTCCGTTCATTGTGCGCACGGAGAACATGGCCATTCTCACCGCGCCGTTTGGCGGGTTCATTGACGAGGTGCCACGAGAGATTGGCGACGCAGTGCAACCGGGCGACCTGTTGCTCAAGCTGGACACGAAGGACCTCTTGCTGGAAGAGGCTTCCGCGCTCGCGGATCTCGACCGTTACACACGCGAAGGCGAAAAGGCCCGAGCTACTCGAGCGCTTGCCGAAATGCGCATCGCGCAAGCCCAAGCCGAGCAGGCCCGGGTGCGGCTTGACTTGGTTCGGTATCGTCTGAGCCAGTCGCAGATCAAGTCCCCGTTCGCAGGCGTCATCGTGGAAGGAGACTTGAAGAAGCACCTGGGCGCGCCGGTGAAACAGGGCGATCCGCTGTTCAAGGTGGCGCGCACCGACAGGATGTATGTCGAGTGCAACGTGCTGGAGAACGACATCCACGAAGTGCGTGGAGATGCCACGGGCGAAATCGCGTTCCTCAGCCGTCCCAAGCTGAAGTTCCCGGTGAAGCTGGAGCGGATTGAACCCGCGGCGCAGACCAAGGAAGCGGACAACATCTTCATCGTTCGCTGCCAGTTTGAAGGCGCACCGCAGGATTGGTGGCGGCCCGGTATGAGCGGCGTGGCCAAGATCAACGTCGGCAAGCGGACGTTCTTCTGGATTCTCGCGCACCGGACGATTGATTTCCTGCGGATGTTTTTCTGGGTTTAGTCAGTGGTCAGTAGCGAGTGGTCAGTAGCGAGTGGTCAGTAGCGAGTGGTCAGTAGTCGGCGGGCAGTGAAGTGTTGGTGGCGGCGGTGAATTGGACGCTCCCGGAGAGAAGATCGCCATGAGCAAATCGAACTTTGAGAACTTAAGGGTCTATCGGCTGGCGGAAACGCTGGCGGATGACGTTTGGGACATCGTGATCGCGTGGGATTCATTCGCCAAGAGCACCGTGGGCAAGCAACTCGTGCGCGCGGCGGATAGCGTCGGCGCGAACATCGCCGAAGGGAACGGGCGCGGGACGTATGCCGATAACCGCCGCTTCGTCCGCACCGCGCGCGGCTCGCTGAACGAAACCCGCCACTGGCTCCGCCGCGCCTTCCACCGAAAGCTTCTTTCTGCAAGACAGGTCGAGAAGTTGCGAGCCTTGCTCGACAACCTCTCCCCTCAACTAAACTCCTACCTGAAATCCATCGGCCCAGTCGCCGCCGCAACGGACGAAGATTGAGGGTTGGCCGATGCCATGGACTACTGACCACTGACGACTGACTACTGACGATGGCAACATCAGGCACCTTCAGCGAATCGTGGTATCGCATCGCCGATCAACGCGCGGCTTTGCGGCCTCATGTGCAAGTGCGTCGGCAGTACTATCGAGGTGAGCTCTGGTATGTCCTCCAGGACCCGATCAACAACCAGTTCTTCCGCCTCCGTGGTGCAGCCTACGATTTCATCGGCCGCCTGAGCCTCGACAAGCCCATCGGCAAAGCTTGGGAAGAGTGCCTCGCCAAGCACCCCGATGACGCACCCGGCCAGGAAGATGTGGTTCGGCTGCTCGCGCAACTCTACCAAGCCAACTTGCTTCACTCGGATCTGCCGCCGGACAGCGCGCAGCTCTTCGAGCGCTTCCGCAAGCGCCGCGAACGCGAGGTGCAGTCGCGCCTGTTGGGGATCATGTTTGCGCGGATTCCACTGCTCGACCCTGACGCCTTCCTCAAGCGCTGCCTGCCGATGGCGCGCGCCATCATCAGCCCCCTCGGTGGGCTGATCTGGCTGCTGGTCGTGGGCTGGGGGATCAAGGTGGCGCTCGACAACTTTGCGGCCATTCAGCGCCAGAGCGAATCGGTGCTCGCGCCGGACAACCTGTTCCTGCTTTACGTCGGCTTCGTGCTCGTGAAGACGATTCACGAATTCGGCCACGCCTTCATGTGTCGGCGCTTCGGTGGCGAGGTCCACACCATGGGCATCATGTTCATGATCTTCACGCCCGTGCCGTATGTGGACGCGACCTCGTCTTGGGCGTTTCGCAGCCGCTGGCAGCGGATTCTCGTCGGTGCGGGCGGCATGATCCCGGAGTTGTTCCTCGCGGCAATCATGACCATGGTGTGGGCGAACACTGGCGAAGGCATAGTTCACAGCCTTGCCTACAACATGCTGTTCGTCGCCTCCGTCTCGACCATCCTGTTCAACGCGAACCCGCTGATGCGGTTTGACGGCTACTACATTCTCTCTGACCTGCTGGACATCCCGAACCTCTACACGCGCGCCAACCAACAACTCGCCTTTCTCATCGAGCGCTACGCCTTCGGGCGCAAGAAGGCGGAGAGCCCTGCACACGGCCGACGCGAGGCTTGGTGGCTCACGATCTATGGCATCGCCGGTCACATCTACCGCATCATTGTGTTCGGCACGATCCTGTTCTTCCTCGGCAAACGCCTGCTCATCCTGGGCGTCATCATGGCGGTCGTCTGTTTCATCGGCTGGGTGATCATGCCCCTCGTGAAGTTGATCCAATACCTTGCGAGCAGTCCGCGATTGGAGCGAGTTCGCGCCCGGGCCATCGGCGTTTGTGCGGGTGTGCTCGTGGTGTTGTTTGTGTTGCTGGAGATTATCCCGTTTCCAAGCCACTTCCGCGCGCCCGGCGTGTTGCAGGCTACGGAGCACACAATCATCGTCAGTGAAACGCCAGGTAACGTGGAAGGCCTGCTGGCCCAACCCGGCGACAAGGTTGTGCGCGGGCAAGCCCTCGTGCAACTGTGCGACCGCGATCTCGACAGCGCCATTGCCACGACGCGCGCGCAGCTTGAAGAAGCCGCCGCCCAGGAACTGCGCGCCATGCAGCAGCAGGCCGCTGATCTCAAGCCGCTCCGCTCCCGGCAGGAAGCCATCGCCAAGCAATTGCGCAAGCTGGAAGCCCAGCATGAGGCGCTAACAGTACGAGCGCGGCACGATGGTCTCTGGGTGTCGCCCGAATTACAGAACCTCCGCGGCGCGTGGCTTGCGCGCGGGACGCCGCTCGGGTTCATCGTCAATCCGAAGGACTGGCACTTCTCCGCCGTGGTGTCGCAGAGCGAGGCGTCGCGGTTATTCGCCAGCGAAATCCGCGGAGCCAAGGTTCGCCTGCATGGTCAGGCGGGTGTCGAGTTACCTGTCCAGAATCAGAAGATCATTCCCGCCGAACACCAGACCTTGCCTTCCGCAGCGTTGGGCTGGCGGGGTGGTGGTGAAGTCGCCGTGGCTCTAGATGATCCGAGCGGCACGCGGGCGGCCGAACCTTTCTTCGAGTTGCGGGCGACACTGGGCGATCCCTCGGCGGCCACGATTCTGCATGGTCGGTCCGGCAAGGTGAGATTTGATCTCGCACCCGAACCGCTCCTGCACCAGTGGGTCCGCAAGCTTCGCCAGCTTTTGCAGAAGCAATACGCATTGTGAAGGTAATCACCAATGTCCCGGCGCGCGGCTGTCCCAGCCGCAGCAACTCGATCTCGAAACATGAGCTGTGGAACGATGAGCGGGCCATGGGTGCCTTTGACGCTGCTGCGGCTGGGACAGCCGCGCGACGAGCAAGAGGGGTCGCCGCTACGGAAGAACCAGCATGAGTTCCATCACCCACGATTACCGCCTCTCCGAGTTTGTCACGCCGGGCAAGACCACCGCGGGCTTGGACGCGTGGGTGGATCGCGGCGTGGGATCGATGAAGCGCCGGCGGTCGGTGCTACGTGGCCTGCTGGAGGACGCCGAGCGTGTCGAGGCGATGTCAGCCAGCGTTCGAACGCTGTCGGATGCGGCTCTGCGGGTGCGGCTCAACGAATGCCGGCAGTGGTTTCGCAGACAGGATGGCGAGTCGGATGAACGTTTGATCGAATCACTAGCGGCAATTCGCGAGGCAGCGGAACGCACCGTGGGGCTGCATCCGTTCTTGGTTCAGGTAATGGGCGCGCTGGCGTTGCACCGCGGCTTGCTGGCCGAGATGGCGACGGGCGAAGGCAAGACGCTCACGGCGGGTTTGGCTGCAGTGCTTGCGGGATGGACACGACGGCCCTGCCACATCGTCACGGTGAACGACTACCTTGCCGAGCGCGATGCGGCGTGGATCAAGCCGCTCTACGCCTTCTGCGGTGTCTCGGTCGGTCACGTGACGGGCGCGATGCCCCCGTCAGAACGTTTGCGAGGTTACGAGCAAGACGTGACCTACACCACGAGCAAGGAAATCGTGGCTGACTTCCTGCGCGACCGGCTGCGATTGGGGCGGCTGCACATTCCCGCGCGACGGCTGATCGCACGACTGCTCCAACCAGCGAATACCGCCTTCACCGGCTTGGTCATGCGGGGATTGCACACCGCCATCGTGGACGAAGCCGACAGCGTGCTGATTGACGAAGCCGTGACGCCGCTGATCATCTCTCGCGCTCCAGGTGGCGATGCAATGTCGGACGGCTACCGCACGGCCTGGCAATTCGCGCGCACGATGGACTCGGGCGTGGATTACTCGCTGGACACGCGCTATCGCGAAGTGGAGTTGACCGCGGCCGGCAAAGCCAAGGTCGAGGGCTGTCAGGCGAACCTGCCGGCCTTGTGGCGCGGTTCGGCGCGGCTGACTGACCTCATCAAGCAGGCGCTCACTGCCCGCGAGTTCTTCCTGCGCGGCAAGCAATACGTCGTGCAAGACGGCAAAGTGATCATCGTGGACGAGTTCACCGGTCGTATGATGCCGATGCGGCGCTGGCGAGATGGGCTGCACCAGATGATCGAGGCCAAGGAAGGCGTGGAGATTTCGCCACGCGACGAAACGCTCGCGCGCCTGAGCTTCCAACGCTTCTTCCGTTCGTTCCGAAAGATGTCGGGCATGACGGGCACGGCGAAGGAAGGCGCGGCGGAGTTCTGGCATGTCTATCGCCTGCCGGTGATCGTGATTCCAACCAACCGTCCCTGCGTGCGCAAGGAGCTGCCTGATCGCGTCTTTCCGGACTGGGAGTCGAAGTGGTCGGCGCTTGTGGACGAGATCGCACGGCTGCATGAGCAAGGCCGGCCCGTGCTGGTCGGCACGCGCAGTGTCGCCCGCAGCGAAGAACTGGCGGAGAAGCTGTCGCAACGGCATTTGCCCTTCAGCCTGCTCAACGCCACGCGGCATCGCGAGGAGGCGGCAATCGTCGCCGGCGCGGGCGAACATGGGAAAATCACCATCGCGACGAATATGGCGGGGCGCGGTACGGACATCAAACTTGACCATGGCGTTGCCGCGCTCGGTGGCTTGCACGTCATCGCCACCGAGCGGCACGAGGCCCACCGGATTGACCGGCAGCTTTACGGACGTGCCGCGCGCCAGGGCGATCCCGGCAGCGCGCAGGCGTTCGTCAGTTTGGAGGACGAGCTGGTGAAACGATTCGTTCCGGAATTCGTGCGGCGTCAGGTTGAGCGGGTGGTTCGCAGCCGAATTGGCGTTGCCGACAAGCTCGCGGGCGCCGCCTTCGCGTTCGGGCAGTTTCAGGCGCAGCGCCTGGCTGCGCGTCAGCGGCGAACGGTGTTGAAATACGACACCTGGCTGGCGGAGTCGCTTTCCTTCACGGGCAGCGGCCAGTTTTGAGGCGCGGCGGCGGGAGGGATTTCGCTGGACAAAGCGGTCGCCTTGCCGCATACGCATTTCCGACCGAGAAACACTGCGGCTCGACGAGAGGGTGGCATGGAATGGACGCCAAGCATCCGGGCCGCGACGGGAACAAGTCAAAGAAAGGGATTGCGATTCGTATGCCATGGACGGCGAAGTATAACGCGGGACTGCGCGTGGTGGAGGTGATCAGTCGGGGCGACCTGTCTCCCGAGGACCTTCGGACGCAGATCGTGGACGCGATACGCCTCGGATGGGAACATGCAACGGACCGGTTACTGATTGACGACGAGCAACTCACCAGCGCCTTCTCGGCGATAGATCTCGTCTCGCTCGTGGATGCCTATGCCGAAATGGGGCTCTCCCAGCGGACTCGGATCGCGGTGTTGCTGCCGACCTCTCCTCACAGTGCGCGCACGATGCAGTTCTATGAGACGGCGGCACGCAATCGGGCCTATAACCTACGGGTGTTCCCCGGTCGTATCGCGGCCCAGTTGTGGCTGGTGATGGAACAAGACTCGTGTCCGAGCCGTCTTGATCCTCCCACTGCGACGACTAGACTTCGGCCATGAAATGCGTGTCAGGCGGTTTGGCCGAGACTTCAGATTGTTAACATGCGAGCGGTAGTCCAACGGGTGAGTTGTGCCAGCGTCACCATCGCCGGCCACGTGAAGAGCACCATTGGCCGTGGGCTGCTCGTCTTGCTGGCGGTCGAGGATGCGGACTCCGATGCGGACATCGAGTGGCTGAGCGGCAAGGTTGCGCGGCTCCGCGTGTTCGACGACTCCAACGGCGTGATGAATCTCTCGGTGCGGGAAACTGGTGGGGAGGTTTTGGTGGTGAGTCAGTTCACGTTGTTTGCCAGCACTCACAAGGGGAACCGCCCTTCATACAGCCGCTCGGCCAAGCCGCCGGTGGCGATCCCGCTCTACGAAACGTTTGTCGCCCGTCTTTCGCAGGATCTCGGCAAGCCGGTGCAGACGGGCGAGTTCGGCGCGATGATGGACGTAAGCCTCCTCAACGACGGTCCGGTGACGATCATCATTGATTCGAAGCTGAAAGAGTGAAGCGGCAGGAGCGTGACTGGCTGGGCGAGTGATCGACTGGGCCGTGCTTTTGGGAACTGGCCATTTCAGGGGAAAACTACTCGAAAGAACGTGTCCCGCGCGTAGGTGTCAAACGGAAAGGTGAGCGTGCCGGTGGGCGAGGAGGCTTGGCCCACGGCTTGCCAATCCCCGACCACGAGGTTGGTGCGGCTCTGGACGGTATAGCTGAGGTTGCTCAAGCCCTGCCAGCGCAGTCCGTCCGAACTGGCGAGGAGTGACGGGGCGGGCACGATCAACTGCAGGGCTGCATTCGAACTGATCACGCCGCCGGCGATGTTGGTCACGAGGACGGAGTAACTGCCGACGTGCTCGGGTTGCGCGTTGGAGCGGCTGAAACTGCTGGCTGTGGCCCCGAGGATGTCCGTGTCGTTGAAGCGCCACTGGAACTGCAACGGCGGCGTGCCGGTGGGGGTCACGGTGAAGCTGGCGGTGTCAGCTTGGTTTACCGATGCAGGTTGCGGGTGTTGGGCAATGGCCGGCGGCACGACTGGGTTCGAGGGGATGCGGAAATCCTTCACCACTGCCATGTGCTGCATGCCGCTGACGTGCGAGTCGGTGGAAACGACCGGCGAGACGTCGCTCAGTGGGGAGAAGACCGCGGAATCGAAAACCAACCCGCTTGGGAAAGAGCGCGTGCCGATCACGACGTTGGTCAGGCAGTTGGTTAACGAGAAGCTCACCAGCAGGCGATCGTAGCGTTCGGTGCGACCTTCGTTGGTATCAGCGTCGCCTCCGACCGGAGCGTCGGCAGGTACTGGGCTGTCGCTTAGGAACGTCTTGAAGGTCGAAATCGCCCCTTCGGTCTCGTCGTACAGATTCAGATCACCGCCCACAACGACCCAGGCATCGGCCGGGAAATTGGTGCTGATGAGCGCTTTGAGTTCGGCCGCTTCCGCCGCACGACGGCTGGCATTGCTGGAACCGCTGCTGGCCTTGAGATGCACGCTGACGACGTAGAGATCGTTCGTCCCAGGGAGGTCAATCTGTGCCCAAGCAAAGCCGCGGTCGTTCACGCCCGTGTCGTGATCTTCCCAGGAGCCGCCGGCGCGGATCGGGTAGCGGCTGATGATGCCGTTGGGAATGCTGTAGCTGACGCTGGTCTCGCGGAAATAGGTGAAGCCTGTGCCAAAGGCGGCGTTCACGAAGGTGCGAATTTGCGCTGCGGAGGAAGGCTTGCTGCCGTAGTTGAGTTCCTGAATGGCAACAATGTCCGGCTTCAAGCCTTGGAAGATCCTGATGCCTGGGGCTTCGTAGCATTGATTGTCCCCCGAGGTCAGGTTGGCGGCCGCGAAGCGAACCGTGACATTGGTGGCGGTTTGCGCCGAGACTGGAATCGAGCCCATGACAGCCAGTACGCCGAGGCTCAAGCCAGCCGCGGCGCACGCAAAGGAGTGACAAAGCTCTACCATGGGCAAACGCCGCGATAGTAGAGTCGTTCGCGGTCCAGATGGCAAGCCAGCGCAAGCTGGACGATGCCGGGGCTATGCTCTAAGCTCAGCCCATGTCGAAGACACCAAGAGCTGCCGCCAGCGAGCTGGCCAGAGCCGACGTGCTTCCGTTCGAGGAAGCGCTGGGCCGGCTGGAAACCATCGTCGAAGCGATGGAGGCTGGCGACCTGCCTTTGGAAAGCCTGCTGGCGAAGTACGAGGAGGGCATGAAACTCGCGGGTGTCTGTCAGGAGAAACTGGCCGAAGCCGAGGTGAAGATTCAGCAACTGGAGAAAGTTTCCCCTGGTGAATTCAAACTCAGGCCACTTTCCAATGAAGTTGTGTCCCAGCCCTGAGCGGGAGAGCGGTAGCCCTTGACTCTCACACGCCCCAACCTTTCACCGAAGCTACTTTTTAAGACCCAAACAATTCATGAGCCGCTATCTCGACATGGTAGATGAACCGCGACACGTCAAGAAGTTGACCTTGGCCCAGTTGTCCCAGCTTGCGGAGGAAATCCGCCAGGAATTGATCAACACCCTCGCCGTGAACGGCGGTCACCTCGGGCCGAACCTCGGGGTGGTGGAACTTTCTATCGCGCTGCACCGTGTCTTCGAGACGCCCAAGGACAAGTTCGTGTGGGATGTCAGCCATCAGAGTTACGTGCACAAACTACTTACCGGACGCAAACGTCAGTTTGCCACGATCCGCACGACCGGGGGACTGTGTGGTTTCACGCTACGCAGCGAGAGTGAGCATGACGCGTTTGGGGCGGGGCACGCCGGCACGGCTTTGTCGGCGGCGTTGGGCATGGCCGCCGCCCGTGATCGTCGCGGTACGGACGAAAACGTTGTTTGCGTCTTCGGAGACGCGGCCTTGACCAACGGCATTTCGTTCGAGGCTTTGAACAACATCGGTCACACGACGAAGCGCTTCATCGCCGTGTTGAACGACAACGAATTTAGCATCGCCAAGAATGTTGGCGCCATCTCCGCCTACCTGAACAAGCTGATCACGCATCCGCGCTACAATCAATTGGCGAGAGATTTTCAGCGTTTCCTGGTGCGCTTGCCCAAGGGGGAGCTGGCGCTCAAACTCGCCCACAAAGCGGAGGAAGGTTTCAAGGGGGCGTTGACTGGCGTGGGCCTGCAGCCGAAGTCCGGACAGATGGATGTTGATGGGCGCGGCGGTCACGGCAGCCCGGTGATGTTCGAGGAGTTGGGTTTGCGCTATCTTGGCCCGATCGACGGCCATGACCTGCCGCTGCTCATCAGCACGCTCGAGTTCGCCAAGACGTGCGATCATCCCATTGTCATCCATGTGCTCACCCAGAAAGGGAAGGGCTTCGAAGCGGCGCTCAAGAACCCGGAGAAGTTCCACGGCCTGGGACCTTACGATGTCACCACCGGGGCGACGCTGCCTGCCAAGCCCGGCACGCCCCCGAACTGGCAGGATGTGTTCGGCGACGTGATGGTGAAGCTCGCGCGGCGCAACAATTTCCTGGTCGGCATCACTGCGGCCATGCCCAGCGGGACGGGCCTCAAGGCTCTGGAGAAGGCTTTGCCCGAGCGGTACTTTGATGTGGGCATCGCTGAAGAGCACGCGGTCATCTTCGCCGCCGGCATGGCGACGATGGGTTTTCATCCGGTGTGTGCCATTTATTCATCCTTCTTGCAGCGCGCCTACGATTGCATTCATCACGATGTCTGCCTGCAAAGCTTGCCGGTGATTTTCTGTCTGGACCGCGCCGGGCTTTCGGCCAACGACGGCCCGACCCACCACGGTCTGTTTGACATTTCCTACCTTCGCTGCCTGCCCAATGTCGTTGGCATGGCGCCCAAGGATGAGGATGAATTGCAGGACATGCTGTTTACGGCCACGCTGCAATCACAGCCGTGCTTCATTCGTTACCCGCGAGGGGCGGCCGAGGGCGTGCCGCTGAAGGATATTCCCGTGCCGGTCGAAATCGGCAAGGCCGCGGTGCAGCGCAATTTTGCGGGCACCGGCGGTCCCCGCGTGGCGCTGTTTGCCTTGGGCAACATGCAACTCGTGGCGCGGCAGGCCGCGGAGAAACTCATCGAGGCGGGCTGTGACGTGGTGATCATCAATCCGCGTTTCTTCAAGCCGATTGATGCGGGTTGTCACGAGTTCTTTGGCCGTGGGGCGGACGTGGTGGCCACGCTTGAAGATCATGCCCTGATGGGCGGGTACGGCTCTGCCGTGCTCGAGTTGTTCAGCGAGCGTGGCATTACGACGCCGCTCGTGCGATTGGGCTGGCCGGACAAGTTCATCGAACACGCCACCACAGTGGATTATCTGCGCGAGAAGTACGGCCTGACTGCTTCTGCCTTGGTGGAGCGAATCAAGGCCGCTCTGCCGGCGGCTGCAACCAAGATGCTATACAAGGCTGCGATGGCCTAACTGGAAAGGCTGCTGCCTCAACATTATTCTGCCGGTCGGCCGAACACTTCTCGGGAGCGGGAGCCTCGTGCCTTGGCGGCTTGGCGGCATAAGAGAGCATAAAGGATTGACCCTGACGGGGGGTGTTTGGCAGCATGCTGACGGTTTCCAAACAATGACCAGAGAGAAGACGGCGGCGTGGATGAGACCATTGTGGTGCAAAATGGTCTTGCGTCTGACTCTCCTCGCAGCAGTAAGCGTTCACTTTCAAAGTCTGGCGGCCCAAGTGCAACTGAGCATTCGTCAGGCCGCGGCAGCTGTCATTTCCATTAGCGGTCCGACCGGGACGGTTTGTCAGGTGCAGTGGGCGGAGGATCTGGCTGACGCGGGCGCGTGGTTCCATCTTGGGTTCTGCACCCTTACCAACGGGACAGCCGAAGTCACCGATGCCACGACAGCCGATTCGCAGAGGCGATACTATCGGGTCGTACAAGTGCCAAACACGAACACGGTGCTCGTTCCCGCGGGCATCTTCACATTGGGCAGCACCCTGCCGGAGGCGAATTACGATGAACAACCGGCCCACACCCTCGCTGTCAGCGCGTTTTACATGGATCGGTATGAGGTGACCAAGGCGCTCTGGGATGAGGTTCTGGCTTGGGCGACCAATCACGGCTACCAATTCTCAAATCCCGGACTGGGCAAGTCGCCGGACCATCCCGTGCATTCTGTGAACTGGTGTGACGCGGTGAAGTGGTGCAACGCGCGGTCGGAGATGGAGGGGTTCACGCCCTATTACTACGCCGACACGAACATCACAGTCGTGTATCGCGTCGGCAGCACGTCTGCGCCGCCGGTCGTCTGGGACGCGAGCGGCTATCGCTTGCCGACCGAGGCGGAATGGGAGAAAGCGGCCCGCGGCGGTGCGGTCGGGCAGCGTTTTCCATGGACTGACAGCGATAGCATTGCGCACAGTCGGGCCAACTACTACAGCCAAGCGGGCTTCTCCTACGACAAGAGCCTCACGCCGCGATATCACCCCAGCTTCGACAACGATCCCAAGCCTTATACCGCGCCAGTGGGTGTCTTTGCCGCCAATGCTTACGGCCTGCATGACATGGCGGGCAACGTCGCCGAGTGGTGCAACGACTGGTATGACGAGTTCTGGTATGCCAAAGCCGAGGCGACGGGGGTGGATTGCCGCGGGCCGGACTTGGGCAGTGCCCGCGTGCTGCGCGGTGGCAGTTGGGGGGCGGATGCCAACAATGCCCGCTGCGCCGACCGTCGAGCAGATGGCGACCCGCCCCTCGTCAACTATGGCATCGGCTTCCGCTGCGTCCGGCGGCCCCAATGATCCGCATTTTCCCGGTGATCAGGGGATGACCTCGTTACGATTCTCCAGGCGTTCGGCCTGATCCTTCCGTTTTTGCTCCAGTAGCCCTTTGTCCGCCGCCTCAATGGTTCGAAGCAAGTCCGTCGCCTCCAGCAGGCGTGGCGTGGTGACATACGCCGCCCCCGCCGCGTAAAGCCCCTCCACGGCGGCGAGTTTCTCCGCATGCACCACGATTCTCGCTTGCGGGTTGAGCTCGTGCAGTTGCTGGAGGAGTTTGCGGTTGCTCGCCCCTTTGAGGACGGTATCCGGCAATGAGCAGATGATCAGCTCGGCGTGTTCGATCCCCGCGTGATGAAGCGTGTCGCGCTGACTGATGTCGCCGTAAGCCACGCGAATGTTGCGGGCGCGCAGGCGTTCGATGACGAGCGGGTTGAAATCCACGATCTTGAGCTGGCTCAGCAAGTCCGGTCGACTGCGCGAGACCTCCTCGAGCAGCGAGCTGGCTGTCCATGCGAAGCCTAGCAGGAAGATGCGCGGCGGTCGCTCGAAGTGCATCGTGTTACCCGAAGATTCGGGCAGGTCGGGCAAACCCGCGCGCGTCAGCCAGGGCGAGACCTTGCGGACGATGCTGTCGCTCTTCAGGATCGCATAGGTCGAATCCACGGCGAGGAAAGCGAAAGAGAACGCCGCCACGCTGATGGCCGTTTCCGATACCTCGCCCGCCGCCTTGCCAATCGCCAGCAACACCAGCGAGAGCTCGCTCAACTGGCAGAGGTGGATGGCTGGCAACAAACTGACGCGATGCCCGAGGTGCATGCGATAGAGCGGCGGGAAAATCGTCAGCAGCCGGCTGGCGAGCAGGAACGCGCTGAACACCAGCATCCAACCCAGCAGCGACAAGGTCGGCACGGGAATGATCATCCCCAGTCCAACGAAGAAGAGGGTCACAAAGAAATCCCGGATGCTTGTGACCTTGGCGACGACATCGAGCGTGTAGGGGAACGTGGACACCATGACGCCGGCGATGAGCGCGCCCATCTCGCGCGACAAGCTGAGCCAATTCGCAAGCCCACCCATGGCGAAACACCACGCCAGCGCGCCCACAAGCACGAGTTCGGGCTGGCGCGCCACGGACTTGAAGACCGGGGGGAGCAGGAAGCGGCTCACAAGATAGCCAACGCCGATCAGCAGCAGCACCTTGGCAAACGCCAGGGCCAGCGGCGCGACCGCGGGATTCTTCAGGTAAGGCTGAACCGCCAGGAACAGAATCGTGAACACGTCCTGCAACACCAGCACGCCGACCGTCACGCGGCCCGCCAGCGTCTCAAGCTCCCGTTTGTCATAGAGCAGCTTGATGATAATCACCGTGCTGCTCATCGCCGCCGCCACGCCCAGGTACAGCGCTTCCAGCCACGTCCCCCCGAGTCCAACAAGCCGGAAGAACACCCAGCCCAGCCCGATGCAGCCGAGGATTTGCAGCAGCGCCGTGACCGTGATGACTCGGCCCGCCCCCAGCATCTTCTTCAAGTCCATCTCCAGACCGATCAAGAAAAGCAGCAGGCTCAGGCCGATCTGGGAGATGGTCTCAATGGATTCCGCGTTGGTCACCCAGCGGAAGCCGTGCGGACCGATGGCAAATCCGGCGACGAGATAGGCGATTAGCAGGGGTTGGCGGATGGCCTGACAAAACACACCCATCACCCATGCGGCGATGATGCAAATGGCGATGTCGATGACCAGACCGTGATCCATGCAGGCGGAAAGTAATCGCAACGCAGCGCCGGCGTCCAGTCTTTCGGTTTCGTGTTGCCAGCAGGAGCGTGGGATGCTCAGGCATCAATCCCTTGGTCGAATCAACCACTGGCGAAACACGTGTTCCGCGCCCTGCGCATCATAGCCGATGAACTGCAACTGACCGTTCGTCTCGCGGATCGTGTAGTTGCCCGGGGAGTCCTCCTCGCGCAGCGGGCCGCCGAGCAAGTAGTTTTGCCAGTTGCTCCAGTCGCTGGATCGCGCCCACTGCTTCCAGTATGGAGCGTTAGTGTCAGCTACCGTGATGAATGAATGGACGCGAGAGCGAGTGTCATCTGCGCTTCGCGTAGGCGACTCTGCCTGAGAATCGAGCAGCTCCCAAGAGATGCGGTACAAGATGTCCGCCAGTCTGTGTCTGAGGGCTCCGTCTTTCACCAGTCGCACGGGCGTCTTCGGCAGGGCAAGGTAGATCGCGGCGGCGATCCCCGCGGCGAGCCATATCAGAACGTGAATCCTGGACGAATACCGACCGACGTGGGGTTCATTGTTCTGCTTCGCCCACCCAGTGCAAAAGACTCCAATCAAGCCGGTCGTGAACAAGCCTGCAGCCCAGTTTGCGGCGAGAGTCAATGCTCCTGAGTGGCTGTAGAGGTGATGTCGCTTTTCGGAAAACGTGGTCCAGTCCAGCCAGACGTCTGAGCGCATCTGAGCTGGCGTGAGGGTAGCGCTCAGTTTCGTGGCAACGCGCGCGTCCCCGACCCACTTGCGGAGAAGCGGGTGGACGATGCTGGGAGTTTCAGGCGACCAGCGAAGCCAGGCAACGGGGTCCGTCTCCGGCGGTTCGGGATACGTCGGTTGCGCGCAGCGCACGACTTTGAAATGCGGCGCGTATGCACGCCACGGGCCGAAGACGTAAAGCTCGACTGAAAGCGGTCCGTTATCCACGCCGGTCAACCGCATCGGGTACACCGGCTTCGCGGTCTTGAAGGTAAACGATAGCGGATGCGGCGTGCTGGTTTCCGATTCTGCCTTGTCGCGCCGGACCTTGGTGGCGACAAAGACCCAACCCTCTTTCACATAGTCTGCGATCACCGACTCACTGTTTGTCGCCACGGCATAGCCATTCTCGCGAAGCCAAGTCTGCAAGGCCGTAGGATTCGTCGAAGCAACGGTTGTGGTTTCAAAAATCCCAACAAGTTTGCGGTCGAGGATCGAGACCTCGGAATCAGCGGCGGACGATCCCATGCCTGCACTCTTTGCTTTGGACATGGCTAATCCGGGTAGCAGGATTACAGCGATAAACGCCACCAGAAGCGCGACGAGGAAGCCGTTCCAAACGGATCGTGTTCCCCAGCGAACCAGGACGATGAAGCCCGCGGCCAAGAGAAAGCCGAGGTAGTACCGCGGCACGTTGTGTTTAATCTGCGGTCGGAAGAGGTATTGCAGCGTCGGGAACAAGCCCGTGGTGGCCTCTTCGATCACTGGTTGTGCTGGCAGCGGCACAACCCAAGCGAAATTCGTCCCGGCGCCGGAAAACCGAGTCTCGATGACCAAGCGCTCTGTGCCGTTGGTGAAGTGAATCAACGCCCGTTGGTCGGGGATTGTGACGTTCGCCGGAAACGCCACTGGGGGAAACACCTTGCCGTCGGCGAAGCAAAGCTGGCGGAGGCACAGGATGCACGTGAGCAGAAGCGCCGGTTTGGCTATCGCCTTGAGCCACGAAGCGCATGGGCTCGGGCGTTCCCACGCTCGCGATTGAGGTGGCGACCCAAAGCGCAGACAATACACCGTATCCATTGCTCCCATTGGGGCATCGGTCGTCGTTTCTGCATTCTCCCGTTCGTCCGGCGTTTTGGTGTCCGAGCTCACGCAGGCAAAGTTACCCTGAACCGCACGGGTAGTTGCTACTACGTTGTAACAGTTTCGTAAAGGAATTGTGAGAAGCGTCGTTGCGGTGACGCTTCCAGAACCCAGCGAAGCTGCGGTGTGAAACGGGCTAGCTCACCCCTTAAGCATCTCCAGCGCGCTCTTGGCGTGATCGCGCTTGGATTGCCACTCGGCGAGGCGTTGCTTCTGCTCGTCCAAGACCTTTTGCGGCGCTTTCTGCGTGAAGCTGGGGTTGTTGAGCTTGGCTTCGCCCTTCGCGATCTCAGCCTCGATCTTCTCCAGTTCCTTCGTCAGGCGCGCGGTTTCGGCGGCGACGTCAATCAAGCCTTCCAACGGCAGGAACAAGTCGCCCAGCGCAGTGCGGCAGGTGGGCGTGCCTTTGCCCGGCTGGAAGGCGGCGTTCACGTCGAGCGTCTCGGCGTTGAGCAGGAGTTTGATCACCTCGGCGTCGTGCGGCATCAACTCGCCCGCGGGCTTCAGGACGTAGCGGACCTTCTTGTTGCCCGGGATGTTGCCGGCGCGACGCAGGTTGCGGCCTTGCGAAACGAGGTCGTACTTGGCGTTGACCAACGCCAGCGTGGTGTCGTCGAGCCCGTAATACTCTTTCTCTTCTTCGCTCAGCGGCTTGGGCCAGCGCGCGAACATGATCGTCTTGCCGCCCTGGTTCTCCGGCATGTCCTGCGAGTAACCCATGCCGTGCCAGAGTTCCTCCGTGATGTGTGGCAGGAACGGATGGAACAGCCGCAGCGTGTGGCTGAGGACGAAATCAATCACGGCGAGCGTGTTCGCCTTCTTCGCCTCGTCACCGCCGTAGAGCACGGCCTTGCTCGCCTCGACATACCAGTCGCAATACTCGCTCCAGAAGAAGCGGTAGAGCGTGGCGGTGGCGTCGCTGAACTTGTAGTCGGCGAAGGCGGTGGTGATCTCCTCGATGGCCTGGCTGAGCTTCAGCAGAATCCATTTGTCGTCGCTGGTGAGCAACGCCGGGTTGATCTCGGCCTGCACCTCGAACGTGCTTCCGGCATCCTGCCGGAAGGACTGACTTCCTCCCGGAGTATGATCTGCGGGCAAGATGCCCGCAGCACGTTGGTTGAACATTTGCCGGAAGCGGCAGGCGTTCCAGAGTTTGTTGCAGAAGTTGCGGCCCAGCTCCACATCCTTCTCGTCGAAGAGCACGTCCTGGCCGAGGGGCGCGCTGCGCATGGTGCCGAAGCGGAGGGCGTCCGCGCCGTACTTGGCGATGAGTTCGAGCGGGTCGGGCGAATTGCCGAGGCTCTTGCTCATCTTGCGGCCCAGCTTGTCGCGGATGATGCCGGTGAAATAGACGTTGCGGAACGGCAAGGCATCCGGCAGGCCATACTGCGGCTGGCCCATGAACTCGTAGCCCGCCATGATCATGCGTGCGACCCAGAAGAAGATGATATCCGGCCCGGTGACGAGGTCGGTGGTGGGATAGAACTTTTTGAGCGTGGGCGACTGCTCCGGCCAACCCATCGTGGCAAATGGCCAGAGCCAGGAACTGAACCAGGTGTCGAGGACGTCGGGGTCTTGGGTCCAGCCGGACTTCACCAACATCTCTACATCCGCTTCGGAATAGCTCGCGATCTCAAAATCAACGAACTCATCGGTCTCGATTGGCGTTTTCAGACACGACTCACCAGACTTTCCAAGTTCATGTGCTAGATAACTAACGTAGCGTTCGCGGGATTTTTCGTCGTTATGAGGCAGATCTGTTGCTCTGACGCGTTTTCTCCACACTGGCACGCGATGCCCCCACCACAACTGCCGGCTGATGCACCAGTCGCGGAGGTTGGTCATCCAGTGCGAGTAGGTCTTGGCCCAGCGATCCGGATGGAAGCGCATCTTGTGGTAGGGCGCGGTGTCCTCACCGCGCCGCGTTGCGCAGGGGTCAGCGAGCCCGACCGCCTCGGGTTTCGCCACCCACCCGGGCGCCGTCTCCACACACGGCAACTTCAAGAAACACAGCTCG
>CAZWJC010000142.1:0-17878 GCA_964634255.1 uncultured Verrucomicrobiota bacterium
TCCAGGGCGTCGGCTTCCACGAAGCCCCGCGCGGCAGCCTCTCGCACTGGATCGTCATCAAGGACCGGAAGATCGAAAACTACCAAGCAGTGGTCCCCTCGACCTGGAACTCGTCGCCGCGGGACGAGAAAGGCCAAGCCGGCCCCTACGAAGCCTCACTGGTCGGCACGCCCGTTGCCGAAGCCGAGAAGCCGTTGGAAGTCTTGCGGACGATTCACTCCTTCGATCCCTGCGTCGCCTGCGCCGTGCACGCCATTGACCCAGCCGGCAACGAAATCACGCGGGTGAAGGTGCAGTAGGAACAGCCTTGGCGTTCCCTGTGGCATCGGTTCGGGATCACCGTTGGACACCGCGAAACACGCGAACCACGCGAAAGCCGTGAGGCAGCCAGGGATGTCGGCACGCTGCGGCCCGAAGTTGTCTTGTAGCCCGCGCGCGGGTATCTTCCCGTCATGTTCACGGCAGTATATCAGCAGTCCGGCGACTGGTGGGCGGCCTACGTCGAGGAGATTCCCGGCGTCAACACGCAGGGAGCATCGCTTGAGGAAGCGCGCGAGAACCTGAAAGAAGCCTTGGAACTGGTGTTGCAGGCCAATCGCGAACTGGCCCGCCGTGAACAACCCGCCAACTGCATTCGAGATACCGTTCCCGTGCCGGCATGAAACGGGCCGATCTGGAGCGCCACTTGCGCGACCAAGGTTGTCTCTTCTTGCGCGAAGGAGGCCGACACGCCATTTGGTGAAATCCCAGCAACCGAAAGGTCTCCAGCATCCCACGCCACCGCGAAGTAAACGATTTCACCGCCCGCAAGATCTGCCGCGATTTGGAGGTAGCTCCGCCCTGACGAGAAGGCTGGCGCGCGATTCACTCCTTCGATCCGTGCGTCGCCTGCGCCGTGTATGCGATTGACCCCGAGGGCAACGAAATCACGCAGGTCAAGGTGCAGTAGGCTCGGCGGCAGGAAGGGCACGCCAGAGCGCGGCTGCCCCAGCCGCAGAGACGTCTCTGCGGATCGGACGACAAAATCATTGCACGCGCAACTCGCTGGCCACGTTGCTGCGGGTGAGACACCCGCGCGCCACTTCAAACGAACTCCCTCCAGTCGTTCACCTTGACTCGCCGCGCTCACACTCCTACCGTCACCCCGTGAACACGCTTGGTTGCACTCCACATCGGCGCCAGCGAGCTTTAGCCTAACAATTCTGTTCGGTTGTATCATCCATGGTCGACGACTTCGAAGCATTGCAGGGATTCTGGAAGCTGATCTCCAGCACCCGGGATGGCGTGCCTGAACCACATGACGCGTGGGGCGAGTTGAATACTCTTTTTGAGTTCACGGGTCATCGCTTTCGGCATGTTCGCTCGCGCTCCTCAAACAGATTTGAGATCCATCCCAAGGAATCCCCCAAGGGCATGGACTTCGTTATGGTTTCGATGAAAAGTCGTTCTCCATGCATTTACGAATTGGAGGATCAAACGCTTCGCATCCTGCATTGTTCGGCGAAGAACACCCGGCCAGCATCATTTGACGCACCTGGATGCCTGCTTCGTGTCTATTCACGCTTCAAGAAACGCATGGCCGTCAAGAGGCAATCCCGCGCGCCAGCCCTCACGACCACGGAACGCATCCCTTGCTCAAAATGTGGAGCGATGATCCTGCCTATCACCGCACAGGCGACTGGCGGCGTCTGTATGCCCTGCAAGAAGAACCCTGGCGGCGAGAAGTATGGCCCGGGAATCGGAAAGCTCGGCGAACTAGGGAGATTTTTGTCTGGGAAGATGCCGTTGCCATCCACCGAGCGCACCGACTGGATCGAGCTTTGCACCATTGAGGTCAGCAGCGGCAAGCTTTGGATTGGTGACCCGCTTATTGCGAATGAGGTGGACGGCTGTGTTGCGGCAGTTCCGGTCGGGACGTACGCAGTCGAGGGAGTCGGTTGCCTTTCTGACGGAGCGCCGACGGTCTATAGTATCCGAGCGAGGCTCAAGAGCTCAATGAGTGTCCTAGTCGGTTCGAAGATTGGCGAGACTGGAACAGATTGCGCTATGATTGGGATTTGTGACATTGGAGCATTCGCTGCGGCATGCAAGGACGCCGCAGATGAGGTGCAAAGCGAGCTTGAAGAGAAGACGTGGAGAGCTGGATTCGGGCGCATCGCGTTCAAAAAATATCGTGGGGCAATTATGGCGTTCGTTCCATCAGGTGACGGAGACGGGTGCGGACCGGTGAGGGAGTTGATCGAATCAAACAGACGCGTCGGTCTACAGCATGATTTCTATGCGGAAGAAGAGGGCTGAGAAACGAGTGGAAACGAATCGGCACCCAGCGCTTCCGGTGGATGCCGGGTGCGCGTCTCGTAAACTCCACCGCCATTGATACAGTTGTCTGTGCAGGCTTGATTTCACGCGGATGAAGACGCTGATCCTGGGCGTAGGCAACCTGTTACTCTCCGACGAGGGCTTCGGCGTCCATTTCGTCCGCCACCTGCAAGCGCACTACCGCTTTCCGGACGAGGTCGAGCTGTTCGACGCCGGCACGCTGGGCCTGATGGTAACGCACAAGTTGGAGGAAGCCGAGCGGGTGTACATCGTGGACGCCCTGGCCGCGCCGGGCGAACCCGGAGAGTTCCGCCGCTATGCCAAGGACGATTTCCTGCTGAAGCGCATCCCCGTCAAACTCTCGCCGCACCAGGTGGGCGTGCAAGAGATGCTCCTCGTGAGCGAACTGCGCGGGTGTTGCCCGCAGGAAGTGCATCTCCTGGGCGTCATCCCCGCCTCCCTGTCGCCCGGAGCGGAACTCTCCCCGCCGCTTCAGCGCCGCCTCGGCGAACTGGCGGAGCAGCTCGTCGTGGAACTGCGCGCAGCGGGCTTGACCATCGAAGCCAAGCCGACCGACGCAAAGGCCGGGTAATCGCCGCAGGTTTCGTCAGACAGCAGCCGGAGTCCTTGGCAAAAGGACCGCGAGCGGTCCCGCGCTCGCAGCGCCCCACTTTCTACTGGGCGCAATTCCTGCAACATCCGCGCTGCGCCCGGGGACCGGGCGCGGTCCATCCCTGCAACAGGTTTTCATTCCTCGGCCAACACCACTTCCCCCGGATGAAGACGATTCCAAAACCCGAATCGCCGCTTTCGGATTTCGGCGACGGTGACGACCTGCTAACTTGCCGCCACCATGCGCACGGCGGATTTCGATTTTCACCTGCCCCAGGAGCTGATCGCCCAGCATCCTGCGCCGCAGCGTGACCAGTCGCGCCTGCTCGTCCTGCGCCAGCCTGACGGCGCGCTCACGCATGGGCGGTTTTCCGAATTGCCCAACCACCTGACCGCGGGTGATGTCCTGGTGCTCAACGACACCCGCGTCATCCCCGCGCGGCTTCATGGCACGAACGCGCGCACGGGCGGTGTGTTTGAAATCCTGCTGCTGGAAGAAAACGCGCCGAACGATTGGTGGGCGCTGGTTCGGCCCGGCAAACGGGCAAAGGTCGGGGCGAAGATCATCCTGCGCCGCTTGGATGGTCAGCCGAGTTCGATTCAGGCCGAGGTCCTGGACAAGGGCGACGGTTTCCGCCATCGCCTGCGCTTCGAGGGCACGCCCGACCTCCGGGGTGCACTGGATGATCTGGGCGAAATGCCGCTGCCGCCCTACATCGAACGAGCTGTCGCGAGCAAGAGTCCCGAAGACAAGGAACGCTACCAAACAGTGTTCGCTGCCGCTGCCGGCTCAGCCGCGGCGCCCACGGCCGGGTTGCACTTCACGACAGAGCTGCTGGAGAAGATTCGCGCCAAGGGCGTGCAAGTCTGCTTCGTCACGCTGCATGTCGGGCTTGGCACTTTCGCGCCGGTGCGCGTGGATAATCTCGCCAAGCACGTGATGCACGAGGAATGGTTCAGCCTGGGAGCGGCGACCGCTACCGCCATTCGAGCTGCGAAAGATGCCGAGCGACGCGTCGTCGCGGTCGGAACGACGAGCGTGCGCGTGCTCGAGAGCGTGGCGGCGCAACACGACGGCAACGTCGTCTCGACTCAGGGTCGGACGCGCATTTTCATCCATCCGCCGTATCGCTTTCGTGTCGTGGATGCGTTGGTCACGAACTTCCATCTCCCCTGCTCCACCTTGCTCATGCTGGTCAGTGCCTTTGCCGCGCCGGGGGAAACCCGCGGACGCGAGACGATGTTGAATGCCTACGCCGAGGCGGTGCGCGAGCGGTATCGGTTTTTCAGTTACGGTGACGCGATGTTGATCCTATGAAGGCACAAACCAAGGCGCACAACGCGCAACGTCCATTCGTGCTGGTCAACATGGCGATGACGGCGGACGGCAAGATCGCCACGGCCAATCGCGCGGTGTCGTCCTTCGGCAGCTCACGCGACCAACGCCATCTGCTGGAGCTGCGTGCCACAGCCGATGCGGTCATGGCCGGCGCGCGGACTGTGGACGCGAACGCGATCAACATGGGACCTGGTGGCGCACGGTATCAGAAGTTGCGCCGCCGCCTTGGCTTGGCGGAACACAACCTTCGCGTGATCGTCAGCGGCTCCGGCTCGCTCAATCCCGAAGCCGAGGTCTTCAAACACCGGTTCTCGCCGATCACCGTGCTCACAACCCGACGCGCCTCCGCGGCGAAGTTGAAACGGTTGCGCGCTGCGGCTGATGAAGTGAAGGTCTGCGGCGATACGGAAGTGAACTTGCGCCGAGCCATGCGCTGGCTGCGTGAGCAGCACGGTGTGAAGAGGCTGGTTTGCGAAGGCGGCGGCGACCTGAACGATGCGATGTTCCGCGCCGATTTGGTGGACGAACTGCATCTCACGCTCTGCCCGCTGATCTTCGGCGGGCGGAATGCCCCGACCATTGCGGAAGGCGTCGGCTTCGCAACGCTCGCTGCGGCCCGGCAGTTCGAGCTCCAGAGCGTGAAGCGCCGCGGCGATGAGTTGTTCTTGGTTTACCGGCGCGCGAGCCTCTCGCGTGGGTAGCGCAGATTTTCAATCTGCTGTATCGCCGATTTGTAATCGGTGGGGCTCGGTGAAGGCCAGCGCGTGGTCGCTGCGATCAAGCGGCAGAATGCAATTCCGCGATACAGCAGAGTAAGACTCTGCGCTACCATGGGACACGCTGCGGCTGGAACAGCCGCGCGCCGTCACGGCTCGACGTAAACCGGCATGCCAATCCACGCGAGCTTCAGGAAGTGTTCCGCATTCCAGTTGGCCAAGCGGAAACAGCCGTGTGATTCGGTGCGTCCCACTTGCTCGGGGCTGGGCGTGCCGTGGATGCCGTAGCCCGGCTTGTCCAAGCTGACCCACGCCACGCCGACCGGGTTGTTCGGTCCCGGCGGCAGGATCAGCTTCCGCCCCAGTTCGCGGGCTTCTGCCGACTCCGGAAACACCTCCGGGTTGAAGGTGTAATTCGGGTTCTCAGCAATGGCGACAATGTGGAGCTCACCAACGGGCCGTTTGTCCACTCGCGCCGCGATGCTGCATGGGAAATGGGCAAGCAGGTTGGTTTGGATATCAAAAACTTGGAGAGTTCTTGCCCCAAGCGTAATGACCGCAAAGCTAGCCTTCGTTGGAGGCTTCGGGTAAGTCACCTCCGGCATCTGCACCGTCGTTCCCTCCCCCGCGGTCGCCCAGTCCACATCCGGGTTCAACTTGCGGATCAACCGGGGCGACGCATGCCCTTTCTCGGCCACCAGTTCCAAGAGCGTTTCGAAGTCGAGCGCAGTCTGCTGCGACTTACCCAGCCAGGTGGCGCTCAAGGGCTGGATCCGCGCCACGTCGTTTGACGTGACGGTGTACTTGGCGATCGGCGGCGAACGGAGGGCCAACGCCGTCCGGGTCTCGGCGTCCAGTTCGCCGGACTCTGGCAATCCGTCGCGCCGCTGAAAGGCGATCAGCGCCGCCCGGGTCTGGTCTCCCATAACGCCATCAAGCGACCCCGCCGAAATCGCCTGGTGCGAAAGCGCGACCTGCGCCTCCAACACATCACGCGGCGGGTGTGGGAAACCCTCTACGGCCGGCAGCACAGCAGCGTTTGTCTGGACAACCACCCGGGGTGGCGGCGCGCTGGTTACGACCACCGGTGGCGCGGACGTCACGACCACAGGCGAAGGTCTGTTCGTCACCCCAACAATCGGCACGGGAGGCGGGTTCGAGACGACTGTGGGCGGGGTTCTCGTGATCGGGGGCAATGACTGCGTCGGCGACACCGGAGGGGCAGGTTTCGCTGGTTTACTGGAATCCCACCAGAACCAGAGACCGGCAGCCAACCCCAGCAGAACCGCCACGGCGATCCATCCGCGCGACGACTTGCGCCGCCCGCGTTTCGCTTTCCGTTTGACGTCCAATCTGAATCGCCGCACACCCGAGTCTAGTCAGGCGGACGGCCAAGCGCCAATCATGCTTGCGCCGCGCCCGCCTTCAAGGCGTGGACGATCAGTTCGACGGCCGCATCGTAGCCCACCAAGCCGGTATTGATGATCAGATGATAATTCAGCGGATCGCTCGCATCGGCCTTGTAGTATTTCTTCAGGTAGCGTGCCCGCCCCCGGTCCTCGCGTTTCAGCGTTTCCGCGGCCTCCTGCGCGGCAAGCTTGCGCATCTCCCGCAGATGCGCGATCCGCTGCTCAAGCGGCGACACCAGTCGGACATGGAGGGCATTCGGGAGTCGCGCCGCGACAAGATTCGCCCCCCGCCCGATGAGGATTACGTTGCCCAAGTGAGCCAGACGCAGGATCGTTTCGGCCGTCTGCTCCACCAGTTCCCAAGCCGGCGGACGAATCTCGAACACTTCATTCATGATGTCCTCGAAGCGCGACGTGTGGTCCTCAGACACGTGATGGGCAAGACGTGCGGGCAGGTGATGATCCTCCAACACCTGTTCGATGAGGTTCTTGTCAAACACCGTCCAAGGGCGGGCACTCGGAGGCGCACCGGCTTGGAGGCGGGTTGCCAACCGCTCGGCGATGACGTGGGCGCCGGAACCCGTCTCCCGAGAAATGGTCACCACGTTTCGGGCCGCCGCTTGCGCGGCGGTCAACCGCTCGGTGCTGCCCTGCCACTGCCAATTGATGAAAGCGAGACAGTTTTCGAAGCTAATTTGCGCGCTCATAGGGTTGGGAAGATGTTGTCGTTGTATTTTGCCATACCACGAATCCACCCCACGCTACGCCAAACAAACGCGGTTTTCCACTGCCACTTGGACAGTGGAAAACCGCGACATCCGCCCGCCGAACGATGACCCCTATGCGTCAGCCCTTGGCTTTCAACGCGACGAGTGTGCGCTGGAAGATTTCCTCCGGCGTGCCTGTAGCCGAGATCGGGATCAACAAGCCCAGCTTGCGATAGTAATCCGTCAACGGCGACGTGCTCTTCTGGTAGGCGTCGAGGCGCACGCGAATGGACTCCGGCCGGTCGTCTTCGCGTTGGTAAAGCTCCCCGCCACAATGATCGCACACCCCCTCCTTCTTCGACGGCATCGTGATGACGTGAAACCCCGCCCGGCACTTGGAGCAAGTACGCCGTCCGCTTAAGCGTTTGACGACTTCGTCGGTCGGAAGTTCGTAATCGAGCACGCCGTCGAGAGCCAGTTTCTCGGCCTTCATCAATTGCTGGAGCGCTTCAGCCTGCACGACGGTGCGGGGGAAGCCGTCCAGCAGGAACCCGCCCGGGTCGCGCAGGCAGGCCACGCGTTCGCGAACCAGATCAATGACGGTTTCGTCGGGCACCAACTCTCCACGTTTCATGTAGCCGAGCGCGGATTCGATGGCGGGCGTGCGTTCGCTGGCGGGAGCGCTCTTCGCGGCACGGAAGACGTCGCCCGTCGAAAGGTGAAGCGTCCCGAGGCGTTCACAAAGCAGGTCCGCTTGCGTGCCCTTGCCCACGCCCGGCGCGCCAAGCAAAATGAGTTTCCAAGCCTTGCCTTGAGCGGAGGGTGCGCAAGCGCAGGTCGTCTTGCCGCCTTTGATCCAAGCCGAGTTATCCCGTTTCTGTGCCATAAAATTGATTGCCGATTACTGCGCCGGCTTCATCGCCCGCGCCCGCACAGTGCAACCTGAGCCGCCCCGCGCGTCAAGCCTGCATCTCAACCGCTCCGCGTCAGGGAGCGGCTGCGGCGAGGCTAGCGGGGGCTTCAGCGCCCGAAATAGCGAGTCCGCTGATAGACCCGGACGTAGTCAATGTCATGGAACTGAGGGAATACGGTCGTCGCATCGGGATTTCCAAGCCATGCCCCGCCAACGGCGGTATTCAGGATCAAGTAATGCGGCGTATGCGGAATCCCTTCGCTGGTCTTGTGGATCAACTGGCCATCAATAAACCAGCGCAGCTCATTTGGCTCCCACTCGAGCACGTAAACGTGGAAATCCATCGTAAAATCGGTGGTCCCTTTCCAAGTTCCCGAGCTGGTTCGCTTCTGACCATCGAACGTGTAATAATGCAGCGTGCCGTAAGCGACCGTCGGCTCATGCCCCAGGAATTCCATGATGTCAATCTCGCTGTACCAGGGACGTTCCTCCGGGATCAGGCGCTCCTTGCCGTTCGCGACGGCGTCCGCCATCAGGCATTCCATCTCCCAGTTGCGGTTCTGTGGATAGAGCCAATGCGCGGGCCACAGGCCTTTGCCCCCGGGCAGCTTCGCACGAATCACAAACCGCCCGTAGGTCGGTGAGAACTTGCCCTGCGTATCCAGCCGCCCACTGGTATAACGCATGGAACCGTAGTCCCGCACCTGGCTGCGCAGGCGCAACCAGCCGTTGGTGACGAAGACTTCGTCCGGCACGTAGTACTGAAGCTCGTTGTGCTTGCTGTGCTCTCGAAGCAGAACGTTCCACTTCTTGGAGTCGAGCCGCCTACCCTTGAACTCGTCTTGCCAGACAAGCTTCCAGTTCGCGGACTGACGCGCGGTCTCAGCAACGCCGACATTCAGGGCGAAGGCCGCCGCACAGAAGACGGTCCACAGCATTGAGTTGTGCATGGTCTGGTTCGTGGTTTACGCAGGCTCCAGTTCGGTGACATCCAGTTTCACCGCGGCGGCTTGGCCGATAAAATCCAGCCGCAACAGCACCGTGCTCGGCCCGTAACGTTCTTCCACCCATGCTTCCATACCTCGAAGCGGACCGGTCTTGATATTCACCCGCATCCCTTGGCCAATGGCCGGTGCCAGCCGCACCTCGCAGCCGGATTCCAAAGCAACAAGTATCTCCTTAAGCTGCCGCTCGAACTGCTCCTGATCGAAGACGTCCAGCAGGTTGGCGATGTAATCGCTCTGGAGCACTATTCGACGCTGTTCCTGAGCCAGCCGGAGGAAGGCGTACCCGGGAAACAGCGGCTTCTCGAACACCACATTTTTTCCCCGATACTTGTGAGCTGACTGCACCAACGGCAGCGTGACGACCACGCCTTCACGCTCGCAGTGCTGTCTCAGCTTCTTCTCACAACGCGGTTTGGTATGGGCCACGGCCCAAGGCAATTCAGTCACGAAGGCAGAATGAATTTCGGCAGCAAGTTGTCAAGCCGCTCGAAACAGACAGCCACTCCTCGTCTTTGAGGTTGAAGTCGGCTGCATCTCTCCCAGAATCACCGCTAGCCTGATGAATCACAAACTGGACAAAACCACGGCCCTGGCAATCTGCGCGCTGCTTCTCGGGGCGATCCTGATCGCCTACTGGCCCGTTAGGACTCACGATTTTATCAATTTCGATGACCCCGATTACGTCAGCGCAAATCCCGTGGTGCAATCCGGGCTCACACTGGAGTCGGTTCGATGGGCGTTTGCCAGCATGCACGCCAGCAACTGGCATCCGATCACCTGGCTGTCGCACATGTTGGATTGCCAACTCTTCGGCTTGAATGCCGGGGCGCACCACCAAGTCAGTGTCGGCTTTCACGCCGCCAATGCGATGCTGCTCTTTCTGCTGCTGGTAAGGACAACGGGGGCGATCTGGCGCTGCGCCATCGTGGCGGGATTGTTTGCTCTCCACCCACTACGGGTCGAGTCCGTGGCTTGGATTGCCGAACGAAAGGACGTCCTCAGTGCGTTCTTCGGATTGTTGACACTGCACGCCTACGTGCGCTACGTGCATTCTCAGCGCGAAACGCCAAGCACAAAGGTGAGTCCTCCAGATTGGCACAGCTGGAGTTGGTACGGTGTCGCGCTCATTTGCTTCGCGCTCGGCCTGATGAGCAAGCCCATGTTGGTCACATGGCCGTTCGTGATGCTGCTCCTAGATGTCTGGCCACTACAGCGCTTGTCAAGTTCAGCCGGGCGGATCCTCGCCTCACCACAGCTCGGCCGGCTCATCGCGGAGAAAATCCCATTCTTTGTATTGGCGATAGCTTCGTGTGTGATCACTGTCATCGTGCAGCGCGGGTCAGGCGCAACGGTTCCGCTTGAGGCATTGCCAGGTGGCGCGCGACTGGCAAATGTGTGTGCATCCTATCTCCGGTACCTGGGCAAGACGCTTTGGCCGGACAGCCTGGTCCCGTTCTATCCCTTCGGCGCGATCGGCTGGGATCAGGCGCTGCCATTTGCAGGCTTAGCCGCATTGCTGGGTTTGGGGGTGTGGACCATCCTTCAGCTTCGCACCAAGCCCTTCCTCGCGGTCGGGTGGTTCTGGTTTGTCGGCACCCTGGTCCCCGTCATTGGTTTGGTGCAAGTCGGAAGACAGTCCATCGCAGACCGCTACACCTACCTCCCGCAGATAGGCTTGTTGGTCGCGCTGGTCTGGATGTTCGCGGAATTTTGCGAGCGCATCACTTTGCCCCGGCCGCTCCGTACCGTGTTGGCAATCGCGCTCGTCGCGGTGTGCAGCTTCCTCACCATCCGGCAAGTAGATCACTGGCATAATACGCTGACGCTGGCCCAACACTCGACGCGGGTAACGGCAGGCAACTACATCGCCCATGCCCAACTGGCGATGGCCCTGACGCTCGATAATCAGCTGACAGAAGCGCTGGCGGAATGCCGGAAGGCGCTGGAACTCCGACCCACTTTCGCCGAGGCGCACAACACCATGGGAACCATCCGGCTGCGTGAAGGCAGACTTCAGGAGGCACTTGCTTGCTTTCAAGAGGCGGCGCGGCACGATCCGACCTATCCCGACGCCTATCATGGAATGGCTGATGTTTACTTCAAGGAGGGCCGTTTCGCAGAGGCAGAGTCGGCTGCCCGCGAAGCAGTGCGACTTTGGCCCACGCATCTTGGCGGACACTACATCCTGGCCTCGGCTTTGCACAATCAGGGCAGATGGACGGAAGCCATTGCTGCCTACCGTCGCCTCCAGGAACTCAAGCCAGACTTCTTCTCCGCACACCGCAACCTTGGCAACGCCCTTGTGGCGCAGGGTGATCTCCCCGCCGCGGCCCACGAGTTTCGGCGTGCCTTGGAAATCCAACCGCATAACCCTGACGTTCACAACGCACTCGCACTCATTCTCCTGTCTCAGAAGAACTCCGTCGAGGCGTCGAACCATTTCGCGCGTGCGCTTTCGGCACAGCCGACCAATGGCATCGCCAATTATCAGATCGCCCTCTTACTGGATGGTGCGGGTCGCCGGGCCCAAGCGATTCCACATTACCGGGCAGCGCTGGCCGCGAATCCAGATCTGCCAGATGTGTTAAACAACCTAGCTTGGCTACTCGCCACCAGCGCAGACACGGGCTTGCGGAACGGAAGCGAAGCCGTATACCTCGCGCAGCGGGCTTGTACACTTACCGACAGCAATGAACCGCAGTTACTTGGCACGCTCGCAGCCGCCTATGCGGAAGCGGGGCAATTCCCGGAGGCCGTCTCCACCGCAGAAAAGGCCCGAGATCAAGCGCGGAAAATGGGGAACCCGGAGGTAGCCGAAAGGAATGGCCAACTGCTGGATCTATATCGGGCTGGCAGACCGTACCACGGACAAGAGTAGAGTCGGCGATGTAATCACGGAACGACTGCAGGACGTACAGCGCCGCCGTTTTCGCGGTTGACTGCTCACGAGAAACTCAGGGCATGATCGTGCCTCAGCCGAGGTATGAAGAGGAAATGCTCCCCTCAAATGGACCGAGACTGCACATTCCTGCAGTTGAAATAGCAGAATCCAACCATGCGATTGAATCGCCGGGTTGGAGCTTGATCGCGTTCTGTTACGCCGACTATTGTACAAAAGAAAGGCCGCCCTTGCGAGCGGCCTGTGGAAAACATTTTCAGCTTACTTACGGCGGAAGATCAACATTCCGAGCGTACCAAGGCCCAGCAACGCGAACGTGCTTGGCTCAGGAACGATCTGGAAATATACGTTGAAACTGCGAAAGTTGTCCATGTTCGCAGGAAGGTTCAACGCGCCATCTCCCAAGTTCGAAACCGAGAACAACTGGGATTTTCCGGCCGCAATCGTGCCAGCCTTCCAAGCTGTTTCAGCCTGTTCCCACGTAGTAATCGTGCCAGTCTTGTTGTCCCAAACACGCATCTGGAAAGTGCCAGTGCCAGCCGCCGGGACATTTCCAACCGTTACGACCACGGGAGCTGGAGTGCCGCCCAGCGTGGTTCCTGTGCGGAACGACGATATGGTGGGAATTGCCACCAACGAACTCTCAGCAGCCCCTGCTCCGGTAGCGGAGAAGAGTTGAGCGGACCAGCCCGCGCCAGTCAAGAAACCGCCAGCGTAGACTGTCGAGCCTGCAGGAGTTTCTGTAGCGGTGTTTCCAAAAAGGGAAACAGTGCTGCCAGCAGCCTCAGGGCCGTAGACGTGACCAACAACGGTACCGGTCACCCGCGTACTGAAGTTGACTGTGCCTTGCGCCAGCACGCTCACGGCGGCTGTCATGGCAACAAGAGCGATGATATACTTCTTCATAGTTATTTGGTTTGTATGTATTGCTGTCTTCGTTTGGGTATCTATTTAGGTTAGTTTTGCGGAACAGTAAAATTCCGGGTCCACTTGCCACCAGCAGTGCTGCTGACCATTACGGCATCGCCCACTGCGAGGTTCGGCTCGCCGTTTTCCCATCCGTCAGTTCCACCAAGGTACTCGTTAGGAGTCGACCACCCCGGCCCCCACGTGTAAACTTTCTCACCGGGCTGGCTGAAACCCAAGACGGTAGTAATGCCACCCGCCTGAGGCACGAGCGAGCCGCGCGGCGAATACCCAGCACCCCAACTATTCGTCAAGCTGCCCTGCATCACTTCACCAACGACTGTCACAGTGATCGGCGTTGCGGCTGTGTTCTTGAGCATGATGCCTGTGCCATAGGGAACAGGGTAATCAGTTTCCCAGCCATCAGCACCACCCAAGAATTCTGTCGGCGCAGTCCAACTGCCGTTCCAAATGTACGCTAGCGTCCCAGCCGGAAGGTTGGTCAGCGTGTTATTCAACGTCGGATTGGCGGTGCCATTAACCATCAACTGCTGCGTGAACAGCTTGTAGCGATTGATATCACCCGGTGTTGTTCCGGACGGAATGGTAACATTGTAGTAACCCACTACGTTGAGTGAGTACACGTTTTGCGCCATGGAGGAGGCGAGACCTGCTGCGAGGAACGCAGCGACGTATAGTGCTTTAGTTCTCATGTGTTTTAGCAATTTGTGTTGCCGTGTGCGTGGCGAATATCCCAAAGGGCAAGTCCCCTGTCAACACTTTCTTACGACGTTTTTTGAACGTTTTCCAAGGTGCCCAGAACAGAGACTAACCCGCCAACGTCTGGACAGCAAAGTGGATATCTATGAGAGATAGCGACATAAGGAGACCGAACGTCCGCCATCCCATGTCGCCACGCGGATTCCTAGCAGAGTGCTTCCGCCAGAATTACTTGCGAGGTACATGCTTTGTGCGGTTGGAATCACAGGGCTTCGCATGACCTGGGCGACAGACTCCAATTTGGCGAGCCTCAAGAGCCAAACGTGCCGAGGCCATCCCGGGCAGACGAGTCGCGTGAGGGGCACGAAGTGAATCCAAATCATCCATGCCCCCCCAACAAACCGCGGGCGGCGAGGGCAAACCGAACAAGGGATCAGGCCGACTCCAGAATGAGGTTGGCGTATTGGGTTGTGTCACCGGTCCGGATGAGGCCTATGGCCTGGGGCACGCGCCTCTTGAATGCCACGTGCGCCTCGAAGGCCAACGGCACGCCGGCCAGAGCCTGCGCAAACCTCGCCTGTGTCGGCTTTGAATTCTCCCGCTTGAATTCCCGCGCCATCCAAGCCCGACCAATGCTGAAGTTGGGGCGCAGAGCGTCCAGCACGTCAAGAACCGTGGGGACATCATCCACAAGGGAGAGGTCCACGGTTTCAATTTGCCCCCAGAACGGAAAGCCGCGGTCGGCAATCACGAGGGTATTGGTGTGTCGTACCCGGGCAAGGAGGTCCAGGATGCGCGGGTTGAGGATTCCGGTTTTCAACATGACACAGTCGTTTACCACGATTGAGCTGGGAGAGTCAGTCCTTTTTCCCTGCGCCCCACCGCCTGCGATCGGTTTTGGACCTGGCAGCTTAACTACGGGCGAATTCCAAACCTCGTAGTGCAAAGCACCGACAAGGGCGGACAGCAGCGTTGCATTGTGCTCTTCGACGCGTCAGCGCCCGATTCACTTCGCCAACTTTCGGAATCGTCTGAGATGCGCTATACTGCCGTGCCGTTCCCATGAAACTCAATCACGGCCTGGATTTGGCGTTTTGCACGAACGCGCAGCGGGGCGAGACTTGGCCTGAGACGTTCGGCAAACTGCAGCAGCACACCTTGGCGGTTCGGGATCGGGTCTGTCCGGACCAACCGTTCGGAATCGCGTTACGGCTGAGCGCTCGGGCTGCCCGCGAGCTCAACGACCGCGCCACCCTGCTGGCTTTTCATCGCTGGCTCGACGAGCACCACTGCTACGTGTTCGCCATTCAAGGCTTCCCCTGTGGCCACGTGCGGGACCGGCTGGCCACCGCCCAGGTGTTCATTCCCGACTGGACCTCGCCGGTGCGGGTGGCCTACACGAACCTGCTGTTCGAACTTCTGGCCCAGCTGCTGCCCGCCCACGCCGAAGGCAGCGTGAGCACCCTGCCCGGAGCGATCAAGGGAGTCGCCTACTCCGCGGAAGAACTCCAGATGCTCCGTGACCACCTCTGGCACTGCGTCGAGCATGTGGCGCGGCTCTCGGAACGCAGCGGCCGCACCATGCGCCTGGCACTTGAACCGGGCCCTTACTGCCTGTTGGAGACAAGTGGGGAGACCATTGAGTTCTTCGAACACCTGCGGGCGGAACATTCGCGGGATCCGATCTTGCGGGAATATCTAACGGTGACCTACGACACTTGCCATTTCGCGGTGGAATTCGAGGAGCCAGCCAACGCGATCGGTTGTCTGCTCCAACAGGGAATCCGCCTGGACAAGATTCAACTGAGTTCCGCCATACGCGTCTGTCCGGGCCCGGAAATCCGTGAATACCTCTCCCACTTCAAGGAAGTAGCCTACCAGCATCAAGTCGTCGCCCTGTTGAGCAATGGTGAACGCGTGATCTACCGCAACCTGGCGCAAGCGCTCTGGCAGGCGAACGATCCGAACACGCCCCCAGCTCAGGAATGGCGCATCCACATGCATGTGCCGCTGCACGGCCCGGACGGCGACTGGTTCGTAAACACGAGCGACCATGTTTTAGGAGTACTCGACATTCTGGCGGCCAATCCAAGCATATGCCGCCATCTGGAAATCGAAACGCACACGTGGGAAGCCCTCCCTGAGGAGTTGCAGCGGCGCAGCCAAGTGGATCTGATCGCCGCCGAATACGCCTGGGCCCTCGAGAAACTCGCCGAGCGGCAGTTCGTCAGTCTGGCGGAGACGGCGGCGGCGATGTAGCCCTGCACAACGGCGTTCAACTCTGGGCGAGTTTGGATCGAGGAATCCGAGGCGATTTCTTCGCACCCACCCGAAACTTACGCAACGCGAAAAACGCCACGTCGTGCGCAATCTCCCGGCATGTAAACGTCTTTACCCGACGCAGCGCCGAACCGCAAGCCCTGGCAAACTGCGCCCGTGTTCGCTCCAGCCATTCTGTGTGACGCTGCCGATGCTGGTAGAGGACCAGCCAATTTGTCGGCAGCAGTACATCCCAGAACTGCCGCACTTCCGCCGCCGTAACGTGCCGACCGTTGGCATGCCGTGGCGCGAGGCCGTTATCAGGGTCCAGGAAGACGATCTTGCGGGCCTCGCCCGCGTCGCGGATTTGGCGTGCAACGCGCTCGACGTAATCTGTTCGGGAGACATCCCGGAACGGCTCGTTCAACACCCGGATCGTGATGCCGGTCTGCACGGCGAGATCGCGGATGCGCGCCGCATCGCGCGGAAAGTGTTCCCAAATCTCCGGAACGATAGGAACCTGCCGCCCGTCCGACAGCAATCGCAAACTCCGTCGCTCGGGCCCGGGCTGAAGGAAGCAGACCTGGACGATACAAGGTATCTCGTGGGCACGCGCCAAGTGAAGCAGCGCGGCCCACTTGACTATGTCACGGTTGTCGCTGTACCAGCGGTCTTGCATACCCAAAGGAAGTCACCCATTTCCACGAGTAGAATCACGGGACGAGGACAAAACGCGCCCGCATCAGGTCAAAGGCCCGACGCAAGGCGCGTGCTTGAAGTGGCAGGTTCGTCTGGCTCACCCGCGTGCGGGTCACGCCCAACGCTTACCGTTGGCGCGCGTGCCGCAGATGTTCACCTTCATGCCGAGGGCAGCCGCCATCGCGGCTTTCGCCATCAAGCATTCGTCGGCGGCTTTGGCGTCCTTGGCGTAGGCCACTTGGATGTGGTTGGCCTTGTGTTTCGCCATGAACTGATCGCGGCTCACGCCATAGGTGACGGCGTGCATGATGGGCCATTGCGGCGTGGTCGATTGCCAGCGGCGCTCGGTCTCGGCTTGCGGCAGCTCGATCGCCTTCGCCCGGCCGATGTCCATGTTGAGCGCATCATTCGCCACGTAGATGCGCGACCAGACGACTTCGCCAGGCTTCGAGATGCCGCGGATCGTGCTGCCACCTTTCGGGAAATACATCGCTGGTTGGCGGAAACCTTCCGCGCCCGCCCAGCCTCCGGTGAAATGTGCCGGCGGCGCCGAACCACTGATTTCAAATACCCAGACGTAGTCCTTCGTCGTGCCGGACTTGTCCCAATCCGCCCAGCGCACGTCGTGCAGCGTGTTTTCGACCGGTTGACCCAGCGCTTTATGAACGCGGTAGGTCAACAAGCCGTCGAGCCCGGCACATTCGTCCACTTCGTTGAAGTGAACCACCGGCTCGCCTTCAAAGAGAACTCGCTTGCCACAACGCGACTTCACCGGTGGACGCTCGGAGTTGTTGAGTGTGCCTTCGACCAGGTCGCTGGCCGGCAAAACGTCTTTCAGTCCTTGCTGGTATTGGATGCCGATGCAGTTGCAGCCGAAGTCGTCAGCGATGCGCACGGCGGCGATGTACATCTTGCACTGCCAGAGAATCTGCGCGTCGGTCAAATCCGTCGCCTCGTCCGGCCCGGTGTGGAACTTCATGCCGCGGGCTTCAATCCACTTGCGCACCGCCGCCGCTTCGCTGTCGCTGACCTTGCAGGACTCAGCATAGAGCGCGGACTGGCTGAGCCGCTCCTTGAACACACCGGTGGCGTGGAGCAGGTCGTCCGGGATCATGGCGTTGAACATGCCCATGCACCCTTCATCGAAGATGCCCATGATGGCCTTGTCGTGCAGCAACTGCGCGGCAAGCTTCTCGCCCGTGCGCTTTGCCGTTCCGCTCAGCTTCACCTTGGCCAGCGGCACGACGTGGCTGGTCTTGTGCGAGCACTTGCCGGTCTTCAGCCATTCCCGGAGCTTCGTGCGGAAGTAGTCGTCCGTGAAGTCCTCGCTCCAGAGCGTCGAGTATTTCACTCCTGCGCGGGTCAACGAACCG